>JAUSAO010000113.1 GCA_030652475.1 Gallionella sp.
CCAATTGCCCCCTCGCTTCGCTCTCCCCCTCTGCAAGGGGGAAGGAGAAAAACTCAGCCGCTTGGGCTGCTCACGATTTATCAGCGCCTTTGAGGTGCTAACCCAATAAGCCTCCGGCTTTGCCGGAGGTAATTTAACTATTTAATTGTTTTAAGTAACGCCTTCAGATAATGCTGTCACTACGGCCTCGATCTCCTCTGGAGTTGTCATCCATCCCACAGAGAGCCTGACCGCCCCCCGTGCCCGATCCGCATCGCACCCCATCGCTGCAAGTACTCCGCTCACCGCATCTGCCTCGGAATGACAGGCCGAGCCAACTGATGCGGCAACCCGTCCAGCGACGCGAGACAACAGCTCGCGTCCATCAATACCCGGAAAGGAAACGTGCAAGGTGTTGGGCAGACGTTCTGTCGGATGACCGTTGAGCACGAGACCCGGAACAGCCGTTGCCAACCGCTCGTGCAGTGCATCGCGTAGCACCCGCAATTTCTCCGTCGCCGCAGGGAGATGTTTCTGCGCAAGCCTTGCTGCCGCACCCATACCGACCACCAGCGGCACATTCTCCGTGCCCGGACGCAGGCCGTGTTCTTGGTCGGCTCCGAACAAAATCGGGTTGATTCGTGTTCCTCTGCGAACATAAAGAGCACCAACCCCTTTCGTAGCGTAAAACTTGTGGCCTGCCAGAGTTAGCAGATCGACACCTAGCGCATCGACATCAATTTCGATCTTGCCAGCCGACTGCGCGGCATCGGTGTGGAACAGGACGCCCATCGGCTTGATGAGGCGCGCGATTTCGGCGATGGGTTGGATCGTTCCGACTTCGTTGTTGGCGTGCATGATAGACACCAGTGCCGTATCGGGCCGCACGGCTGCGGCAACGGCATACGGATCGACGCGAGCGTAGCTGTCCACCGGTACCACCGTCAGCTCCCAGCCCATCTCGCGCAGATGCAGCGCCGGTTGCATGACCGACGGGTGTTCGATTGCACTGATGACCAGATGTCGCTTGGTGTGAGCTGATGCGCTCGCCACACCGAGCAGGGCCAGATTGTTGGCCTCGGTTGCGCTGCCGGTAAAAACAATTTCATCATCCTGTGCGCCAATCAGGGCGGCGACCGATGCTCTTGCTGCGGCAACGGCTTTCCGGGCAGACAAACCGTACACATGCGACGATGAAGGATTGCCGAAGTGTATGTCCAGAAACGGCTGGATCGCGTCGGCTACCTCCAGCGCGACGGGTGTTGTGGCGTTGTAGTCAAGGTAGATAGGGGGAATATTCATGCAGGTTTCTCCGGTAATTGCAGTCGCCGTGCCAGGGGCAGTGTTGCAAGCAGTGCAATGGCCAGCAAAGGCACTACCGTCAGGTTCAGCGTGATCCAGCCGAAACGATCATAGAGCCATCCGGCAGAGAGTGTCGCCACGGCAGCCAGGCCGAAGATGGTAAATTCATTGATCGCCTGAATTTTAAATTGCTCGGAGGGGCGATACGTTTGGGTGAGCAGCGTTGTCCCGCCAATGAAAGCAAAATTCCACCCCACACCCAGCAGGATCAGCGCCGATAGAAAATGCAGGAACTCGATACCGAGTAGGGTGATGACGACATGACCCAGCAGCAGAACGAAGCCGATCTGCATGACCTGCGGCGCGCCGTAACGCCGGATCAACGAACCGGTAAAGAAGGAGGGTGCGAACATCCCGACGACGTGCCACTGGATGACGGGTGTGACGCTCGCTCCCGGCAAACCGCAACCCAGTATTGCCAGCGGCGTTGCCGTCATCACCATGATCATCACGGCATAGCCGATTGCTGCGCCCAGGATGGCTAGCTGCAACACAGGTTGAGAGAGTATTTCCGGCAAAGGGCGAGCAGCGACGGAGTGGGCTACTGCGACTGGTTTGAGCCGAAGCTGTGAAAGTATGGCAAGTGAGACCAGACTGAGCGCACCCTGTGCGAGGTAGGAGCCGACGAACAGACCATCGCTTACCCAGTCCCGCCCCCACTGTCCCAATTGGGGTCCAAGGAACGCGGCGACAACACCCCCCGCGATAACCCAGGCAATTGCCCGGCTCGTATGGCTTGCCTCGGTGGCCTCCGCGGCGGCGAAGCGGTAATAGTTGGCAAATCCCTGGTAACTGCCCAGCAACAGGTGTCCGCTGACGAACAACGCAAACGATCTCTGCTGGAGCGCGAATGCGCACAACAGGCTGCCCGCCAGTCCCAGTGCGGCTCCGGTCAGAAAGCCGGTGCGCCTGCCAAAGCGGCGCATCAGAATGGCCGCAGGCATGGATGCGATTGCTGTGCCGATTACCATCACGGCAATCGGCAGCGTAGCGTACCCCTTGTCAGGCGCAAGCCCGCCGCCGAGAATGGCACCGAGTGCCATAGCCATCACGACGACTGAAAGCATCAGTGCCTGGCTGATTGCCAGAAGCAGAACATTACGACGACCCGTGAACATATTTTTCTATCCTGTTTATCCCGATTCCGATCCGGTTTAAAACCCCCGGCCTTCAGGCCGGAACTCGCACCACCTCGTCCTGAAGGGCGAGGTTTTAGGGGGCGAAGTGGAGGGGATACAAACCCCTCCACGCCTAAATCCACCGGCCTGAAGGCCGGTGACAACTTGGTCAGTGCGTCCCGGTCCCGGATACCTTGTTCGCTGCATCGAAGCCACCCTTGGCCTTCCATTCGGTAAATCCGCCCTGCAGGATGCGTACATTTTCGTATCCTGTCACGCGCAGCGCAAAGCCGGCCTGAGCCGACAGCGTTCCAGTGTTGCAGTAAATGAGTACCGGCTTGTCTTTTGGAATTGACTGTCGTTCGGCAAGTACCTTGCGCCACTCAAGATTAACGGCGCCTGGGATATGCTCCCTGGCATACTGGTTTTTATCGCGCGCATCAATGACAAAGAACTTTTTCCAATCGTCTTTCGGAATTTGTTCGGAAAAGATGGTCGCACCACCGTAGTCAACGAAATCGAGATAGGCTTCCATTTCTTCCACTGCCAGGTCTTTGTTGTCGGCGAAAGCGACCGAAGTAAAAAGCAAAGCACCGGTTGCGAGGATGACGGTTGAAAGGGAGGTAAGTTTCATCAGGTTTCCTTAGAATTGGACCCAGGTTGGGCCGTGTTGATTTTTGGATGTGTTTCTTCAGCAAGGCCACCAAAGCAGCGCACAGATGACGAAGCTGGAGATTGCAACTCAATCTGTGTGGTCGAGCCGTAATCGAAGTAGATCGGTGTTTTCAAGCTTACCGCTCCAGGTCGTGCTTTTTCTGCTCATATTCTTCCCGGTCTATCTCGCCGCGTGCATAGCGTTCCTGCACGATTTCCAAAGGTGATTTATTGCGCGGGTAGTGATTCGGCGACGACTGCGACATCAGCCATCGGATCATTGCGGCGATTCCAAGAATGGCCAGAGCCCAGAACAGCAACATGAATATGAAACCAAAGCCCATTCCCCATCCCCCGAAACCACCCCAGTAGTTCATCATGTCCCGTCTCCTCTGCGTTTCATGGTTGAAATCAGAATTCGTAACGAACCTGAAGATACGCGTTGTCGTCGCGGGCGAGTTGCCCGAATTGCCCCCACGGGTTGCCGCCAAACAGGTTGGCGCCAACCGCGCCCCATAGCTTGTCGGTGAAACTATAGCGTAGTTCTGGGTTCATGAAGTGGTCGCCGTTGCTGGCGTTGTACGAGGCATAAGCGGAAAGCCGCAGCGTCTGGTGCAGATAGAACTGCGTCAGACGCGCCGTGACGGTATGGCTCCAGCGCTTGTCGGGCGGAAAACCGGCGGGCAGGGCGGCGAGATAGGCGCCATAGTTGTGCATGGCTTCGGCATAGTACTGGAAACCGAGCGAGACATCCTCCAGTGGTTGTATCTGGTAGCCGACGAGTAGCCGCGTCTGCGAATTTGGCACGGTGAAATCGTTCCCCGCACGATCATCAGGCGAATCGTAGTAAGCTGCTTCCAGGCTCAGCACTCCGTCTCCGGCACGGCCGGAAAGGCTGGCACCGTAGATCGCAAGTTTGGGGTAAAAATACGTGATTCTGGTCGGTGCTGTCATGTTGTCCGGTCGCATCGACGGGGTGCGCTGGAAGCCGCGATACAAATAGAGTGCCGCATCAAAGCCTGCAATATCCCGGTAAGCGCGCAACGCGACGTCACCTTGCTCCGGTTTAACGGTTTCGCGGTTGACGACCGTGCTCATCGGGTCGTAAAGCCGGAATCGGTTCGCATCCGGAATACGGCTGTCGCGGAAATTCGGTGTCAGCACCAGTTCAAAGGAAGCAAACTCGGGATAAGCACCCAGCTTCAGTGCATCCACGCCGCGCTTGAGGTATTCCAGCGGTCGCCCGGAAAACAGTGCCTCGTGATCTTTGGGAAAGAAATCGTTCACGAACACCAGGTCGCCCAAACCCCAGGTGATGATCTGGCGGCCAAGGCGCAAATCCCAGTTGCCGCTCGTATAGTCAATATAGCCTTCGCGCAATTCACTCTCATCCTGGCGGCCGAGATGATCGTAGGCCAGATCACCCTTCGCCAACAGCCGCCAATCGCCTTCTGTGGCGTCGAGTTTGATCTGCGCGCGTTCCTCCTGCCACTTGTAATGGCGGCCATCCGGGTTCGCCGCAACGGTATTGAAGGCCGTGTTCTGTTGCATAAAACCGGAAAGCGTGACCTCCGCCCGCACAGTCGGCGGCGTCAGCAGAAGCACAGCAAAGAGCAGGGGGCGGCTGAGCATCACTCGACCCACTTGCGCGGCGGCTGGCGCAGGAATCG
The DNA here is from genome assembly GCA_030652475.1 of Gallionella sp. Taxonomy (GTDB): domain Bacteria; phylum Pseudomonadota; class Gammaproteobacteria; order Burkholderiales; family Gallionellaceae; genus Gallionella. The sequence goes on from JAUSAO010000113.1 coordinate 4,784, forward strand.
CTCGGAGAACAGACTATCCTCGATGCCGAGATCGTAGTCAGTTTTGAGGTATGCAGCTTCGGTGCGATGACCGGTCTGCAAATTTTTCATGGTGCGCCTGATCGCTGTGGGAACACCTTTTATATCGGTGATTTCGTCGGCGGTGAACTGTTTGTAATGAACCCCCTTCTTGTCGTATTGCGCTTCCCTGAGCGGCAGGAAATTGGCCTTGTCCACCCAGGTGAATTTGTAGCCGAAGTCCGAATCCGCACCTTTCGGCGTACTCTTAATTACGTAGCAGTCGCGGTTGCCCACTTTTTCTTCGCGCTCGATGACATGGTTGTCATCTTCGATGTCGCGGCCGGAGACGTCCTCGTAAGTAAAGTCTGAGCCAACGAAGCTGGAACGCTTGTCCTGTGCGGCGATGCGCTTGACCATGCTGATGGCGGGAATGAACATCCAGCGGTCATCATCTTTGGCGGGGTATTTGTGAATCATGAACGTCATATCTTTCACATCGGCAGGCTGGAAGAAATACATGAAGTACTTCTGATTACCGCCTGTCTCACCCGAGTTTTTGCGCAGCATGGTCATCTCGCGTACCCGCTCATGGCCGTCCTTGTTGATGAGTTTCATCACCACCCTGGCCTTGAAGTCCTTGCCCGGATAGAGGAAGGCGGCCTGCGACTGCTTCATTAACTCTCCGCCCGAGAATGCCTGTGCCTGTAACGGCAACAGCGCGGCGATTATCCATATCCACCCGTGTTTCATTTTAATTTCCTTTCGTATGTGCCTGAGCGGCGTCCGCTGTCGGCTTCGGTTGGTCAAACAGCCAATTTCTCCCCAGCATCACCAGAGCGGGCAGATAAAGGATAGTGAATAGCGCGGAGAGCAACATCATCGAGACGATAAAAGCGCCTACTGCCATGTAGGGTGTGAGTGGTGCTGCCAGCATCACCGAGAAGGCTGCGGCGAACAACAACGCATTGCGCAGGATGCCCTTGCCGGGGCGCGCCGCCGTCCACAGCAGCGCCTCTCGTACGGCCTCTTTATTCGTGCCGCCTCCCGTCTCAGTCAGGCGCTGACGGAAACGACTGATGAAGTGGATGGAGAAATCCACTGCCATGCCGAGTGATAAGGTGCTCATCACCGACAGCGGCATGTCAAAGTCCTTGCCGACGAAACCGACTACGCCGTAGATCAGTAAAATGGTAAACAGCAGCGGCACGTAGGCTACCAGCGCCCACTTGGCGGAGCGGAAATCCAGTGCCAGGATGACAAAGACCACCACCAGCGCCAGCACGAGACCCAGCACCAGATCACCCAGTACCTCCTCGTTCCACACCAGGTTGAAGTAGGCGATGCCTGCCGGTTTTACTTTTACTTCCAGTGGATGAGCTTTTTGATAGCTATCCGCTGCCTGAATTACCTGGCGCATGGCTTCCGCATCCCAGGTTTTCAACTGCACCCACAAATTGGTTTTCTGGAACGCAGGGTCGATTACGTTATCGAGATCCGCCGGTTTGGCCGACATGCTGAACAGGAACAGATATTGCCCGATCATTTCCGGTGTGTCCGGCACCGTATCGAATTTTTGATCGTTGTCGTGCAGCACACGGTTGATGCGTTTTAGGTAATCGGTAACGGAGAAGGTTTTGCCCACCACAGGAAGGGTTTCCAGATGGCGTTGCAGTCCTTCAAGCCAGCGCATGGCCTCGGGTTGTTTCATGAATTCCGCATCTCCGGATTCCACCACCAGATAACCGAGTGAAGTTCCGCCCAATGCCTGATTCATCACCGAGTCGGCCACGCGAATTTCGCTCGATGGCTTGAACCAGGCCACCAGATTGTTGTTGACGTGAATCTGCGTGGTGCCAAGGATGGCTATCGCCACCAGGGCCAAGCCGGTTAGCGCGACGGCCTGTGGTCGTGTAGCGCCGATCTCGCTGAGCTTGCGCAGAAAACGCGAAGTACGATCCAGCTCCGTGCTCTCGTTCTCGACGGCGCGGGCGATTTTCTCGTCTTTGACGAAGGTGAGGATGGCCGGGATCAGACTGAAGGAAAACAGCCGCAACACGATCGTACCGAAGGCGATCAATCCGCCGAATACCTGCACCGGCACGATATTCATGAACAGCAGTACGGCGAAACCGGCTGTCGTGGCGAGCGCCGTAAAGCGTACCGGACGACCCACCGCCGCCATGGTTTCGCGGATTGCCGCCAGCTTATCTCCGCGCTCCCGGTAGCGGAAATAAAACTCGTTGAAGATGTGAATGCTGTCGGTGGCAATCGCCATGAGAAACACCGGCGCCATCGAACTCATGATATGCACCGCATAACCGGCACCGATCAGCGAACCCATGCTCAGGATAATCGCCGCCATGGCCACGCCCATCATGGTGAGCGACAAGGTCAGGTTGCGGAACATGAGCTGAATGGCGATAAACATGATCATGCCCGCAATCGGCGAGAATATCCCCATCAGCTTGAACATCTCGGCGCCAAAGGTATCGCGCGCCACCGGGTCGCCCGCGATGTAGTAGCGTTCCGTGCCTTGTTCCACGGCTACGATCTCGCGGATATGCTCGGTGATGACGGCGCCGTTGGCTCCTTTCTCCAACGGTACATAGATGGCCGTGGTCTTGCCATCCTTCGAGATTACACGATCAATCAGAAGCGTATTGTCGAACAGGGCGGAGCGCAGTGTTTCCACTTCCGCATCTGTCCGGGGGACGCCCGGCATGAGCGGCCCGACTTTCAATGTGCCGGCTTCTGCCGTGATATTAGTGATGGTGGTAAAGCTGTTTACATCGCGGCTCGCCACGCCTTCCAGAGCGACGATTGCGTCGGTGATGCGGGCGATGCGGGCCAGCGTCTCACGGTTGAGCACGCCCGTATCGTTTTGTACGCCGACGACAATAGTGTCCTCATAGAGGGAGAAAGTCTTGTCCACCTCGTCGTTCCAGACACGCACTTCGGAATTTTCCGGCAGCATATTTTTCGGGTTGGTGTCGGTCTTGATGCCTGGAAACTGGGTGAGAAACAGCAGTACCAGCGCCACTGTCGCCCAGATAACCAGTTTCGGGCGACGGATGGAGAATTCGACGAGTGAAAAATTGAACATGAGATATCCTTGGGTTAATGGTGATGATCCGGCAGTGCGTCTGCGGCGAAGGCAATGAAACCGCCGCATCCCGGTAGCCAGTGCCGCAATAGCGGTTCCAGGTGCCGGTTCCAGTGCTTGCTGCTGGTTATCGTAATGGAGATGCCGCAACCGACATCGGGCAATGTCTCATCCTGACGAATCGCAGGCAGCGACGTGATCGGGTGATATTCCTCTTCTCCGATCCATGCGCCTTTTTGTGTTGCATGCCAGGCATCATATTGTTCCGGTCGCATCATGCTCCTTTCAGTATCCCCGATAGGGCTCAATTTCGGTGCTCTTCAGAATCGAACGGAGGCACAGTCTGAGTCATCAGGCACCCCGTCATTTTGCCAGAGTGGTAAAGGCGCAACTCCCCCGGTTGAAAGCGAGTCCAGTCCGGGTTCTCATCCAGCGGTTCGGTCGCAAGCAGAGCACTATTATTGAACTGGTGTGAACTTGAGCGTTCCAGATAATGAAGCCGGTCATGGCCGTAGGCGATCAGGTGTTCTCCGTCGGACATCAAAAAATTGAATTTGCCGAGTGAGGCAACCAGCCCGCTCACGACCGCCAGATTTTCAAACCAGGAAGTCGGGTCGGCGCCAGGCAGGCTATGGAAATGCTGTGCGATATGATTAAGGATGTGGCAGAAAGCATACTCGGAGTCCGTTCCGCCCGTAGGGCAGCAGACCGGGTTGCCACTGGAGCGTTCTATATCGACTATATCCGGCACCATGCCGTTGTGGGCGAACACCCATTCCTTGCCGCAGCATACCCGCTGAAACGGATGGGTATTGCTGATATCTATGACGGGAGGAAAACTGGCCTTGCGGACATGGGCGATCACCAGAGCTGAATGCGTAGTTCCGCACAATTGTGCAAATAAGGCACTCTGATGCGCCGGAGTTGCTTCCTTGGAAAGGCGGAATGTACCGTTCTCCTGCCAGGCCAGACCCCAGCCGTCAGGGTTGTCCGCCGCCTGTCCGCCACGCAGACGAAACACGTTGAGCTCCTGAATGGCAGCCAGGGGATGGTCGGACGACAGGCCAAAGAGCTCGCACACGATTTTTTCCTATCGATATTTGCGCAAGTACCACGATTCGAAAAATGCCTTGGCACTATGCATCAGTCCCAGCGGCGGCAAGGACATCTCGCTGTCCGGCGTGCGCCGCATCAACATGCCTGAATCCAGACTGTCAACAATGCAAAGCAGTTCTACTTTGAAGGTTTTTTCCGGAATCCTGCCATTCAGTTCAGCCAGTAAATTTTCGGCTGCGGTTTCACCTTGCAGGTCGGCCATATGCGCCTGTTTGGGCATCCAGTCTGGCCCGGGGAAGCTGCCGGAATCGCCAATGACATACACGCATGCATTTCCCTCGACACGGCACTGGGCGTCCGCCTTGAGGAGACCGCCAGGAGAGCGGGGCAGACTGGTATTGTCGAACCATGCGTTGCCCGTCAGACCGGGCATAAAAATGATCAGGTCGGCGGCAAACTCGCCACCCTCAGTCTTTACTTTATCCGCCTCGAAGCCGACCAGCTTGTGACCGAGTTGCTTCTTGATGTCGCGTTTATCCATCTCAGCCATCAGGCGTTGTACCGCACGCTCACCCAAGCGGTTGCCGGGGTTGGGCATGGGATTGAAGAAGGTGAGGCCAATTTCACCCCGTCGCCCTTCACGGCGTAACTGGGTATCCAGTCCGAACAGAAACTCGAAAATCGGGCCGCCGCGCATGGCGGACGGCTCGTTCGGATTACCCGCGAATCCCAGCGCGATGTTTCCCTGTTTGAGCGCAGCCACACGATCACGGATGTTTTCTGCTGCAGCGATGCCTTCGCACGGCAGGATGGCATGTTCGATACCCGGCAGTTTCTTGATGAAGCGTCCGCCACTGGCGATGATCAGGCCATCGTTCTCCACCTTGCCTGTAGCGGTCAGCACCGTGCGCCCGCCATTTTCCAGTCCGGTCGCCTCGCCAGCGACAAAACGGATATGCTGCTCGCGCAGAAAGCGGTCAAGTGGAATGCGTAAGTCTTCTGCTTTACGCTTGCCGGAAGGTATCCAGATCAGGCTGGGCAGAAATATCAGCTCCGGCCTGGGCGCAATGATCGTGATTTCGACTCCGGCATCAAGCTGGCGCAATTTACGCGCCGCAGACAGTGCGGCAAAACCGATACCGATGATAGTGATTTGTTTCATGATTTATCCCCTTGGTGTCATTGGATTAATGCGCGGATGCGTCTCTTCACCAAACAGCCAGAGCAGACCTCCCGACAAAAACATCGAGATCGCCACAAACCAGAAGGCGGCTTCTACTGTGCCACTAAAATGCGCCGTGACACCCAGTCCGAGCGCGCCGATGCCATAGCCCAGATCACGCCAGAAGCGGTAGATGCCGATGGCCGAACCGCGCCAGTCAGGGTGGGAAATGTCAGCTATGGCCGCAGAGAGATTCGGATACAACAGCGCCATGCCAAAGCCGGTAATGGCGGCCGAGAACGACCACCATGCCATGCCTTCCTGTAACAGCATCATCGCTACACCTGCACCGCATATCCACATACCCCACACATTGGGTTTGTGACGACCAATATGGTCGGACAGTTTTCCGGTAAAGAACTGTGAACCGCCCCAGACGATGCCATAGATGCCAACGACCCAGCCGACCTCGGGCAGGCTCAGTCCGCGCTGATAGAGAAACACCGGATAGAAAACCCACACCAGCGCATCGACAAATTTTTCTACCAGCCCCGCCTGGCTGATGGCGGCCAAACGCTTATCGCGCCACGAAACCAGTGTGAACACTTCCCATGTTGTCGGCTTCACGCCGATGTTGGCCGGATAGCGCGGTTTCAAGACGGTTGACGGCGCTGCTGCGTGCTTGGCCGCTTCCAGCTTGGCCCAGGGTAAGGTGTCCTTGACCCACAGCAGGGTGAGCAGTATGGCCAGCAAGATCGTCGTCATGCCGAACAGCAGCAACCCGCTGCGCGCCCCCATCATGGTCGCCAGGTAGGCGGTGATGATGCCCGCCAGTGCCAGCCCGACATAACCTGCGAACTCGTTCATGCCTATGGTCAGGCCGCGCTGGTCGGCGCGGGTGATATCCAGCTTGGAGGTTTGCGTCATCGACCAGGTCAGGCCCTGATTGACGCCCAGTAATACGGTGGCAGCCACGATCCAGCCCCATGATGGCGCAAAATATACCATCAGTGGGATGGGGAGTGCGGCAGCCCAACCCAGCAGCAAAACCTTCTTGCGACCAATGCGTTCGGACAAGCGACCCGCCACAAAATTGAGTGATCCCTTTACAAAGCCGAAAGCAACCACAAATGCAGTCAGCAGCATGAATGAGTTTTTAGGGACACCGAATTCAGATTCGGACAGAGCCGGAATAACCGTGCGCATCATGCCGATAGTAAATCCCACCAGCATGACTTGCAGCAGTTGATGCAGAAACTGGTCGAGATTGGCGCGAATGCCGTGCGAGAGATTGCTGTGTTGCATGGTCATAAAAAACCTTTGTCCGCAGATTACGCAGATTAAACAGATTAATACCAAAAAACATTAGTCGTAGGGTGGGCACGTTTTTGTGCCCACGCGGATATTCGTCGAGCATGCCGCGTGGGCACCAAAGGCGTGCCCACCCTACAGTTCAGGCTGCGATGTTCGCAGCGACCATTTTGTCCATCTCGGCAGGACGAGGAGGAATCTCACTGAGCAGCGCTTCGATGAAGGCTGCTCTGTCCATCGACAGCGCCTGGTTCCAGCGTTTCTCAAAACCGATGGTCGAGCTCGGTTTTCCCGAAAGACCCACACCACAGACACTACCCGCCTGGTGCCCGGGGAAAATTTCAACTTCGTTGGACAGGTGCAGCAATTTACTGTGGATGCTGTCGTAGAGTTGCGCAGACATTTCCCGCTCGCGCCCCAGCAGATCCGGGCGACCAATCGAGCCGACGAATAAGGTGTCGCCCGTGAGCACGAACCAGGGTAGTTCCCCGCGACGCATATCCGTTACCAGCAGGCAGATGCTGTCTGGTGTATGACCTGGTGTATGCAGTACTTCGACGTTGACGTTGCCCAGGTTAAGCGATTGACCGTCCGTCAAGGATTCAAACTCGAACTTGACGAGACCCTGGTCCGATTCGTGCAGGCAGTATGGCGCACCGACCATTTGTGCGAGCTTTCTGCCGCCGGAATAATGGTCGGCATGAACGTGGGTATCAATGACGTAGTTGATAGTGACATTCGCTTTTTTTGCCTCCTCGATATACCACTCCTCGTCGCCTGCGACCACGTCCACCGCCATGGACTTGCCTTTGGTGCCGCAGCCGAAAAAATACGACAGTGAAGACTCCTTTGTTGACAGTTGTTTGAAAAACATCGCACTCTCCCTGAAATTAAAACACTAAAACCTTATCTGCCCACATAGTCCACTCAGCCAATTCAGCCAGCGTGCTGCGGTGCGTTCCATCGGCTACATCGCTATCGCCCATGCCGCGTGCATCCATGCAAGTGCCGCAGATGCCGACTTCCCCGCCATGGCGAATCACGTTACCGATCATTACCTCTACGTTATAGAAACCGGGTGGCACTTTCTGGTTGCGGTGCGCCGATGCGGCTCCATCGCCAATCAGAAAAACGCGCACCTTGCATTCATCTTTCCTGGTCATGGCCGCTGCCAAGCGCAAACCGTTATAGGTACGCTCGCTACCGTAAGGTGCATCGTTGAGGATAAACAGGGTATTCATGGCAACCTCCTTCGGCTGATTAACAATCTAGTAAAAACTAGAATGATTAAACTCCTCCTGTTAATTTATGTCAAGATAATTTATAGTTGTACCTGCATATACCAATTATTGATGGATTGATAGCATGAAAGACGCACGCAAGATCAAAAATCTGCTTTATGAACAGGTGGCGAGAATAGGCAAGGTTTTTTCCAGCCCCAAGCGGCTGGAGTTGATCGAATTGCTCTGTCAGGGAGAAAAGACGGTAGAAACGCTGGCGCGCGAAACTGCCATCAGTGTGAAGCTGACCAGCTCACATTTGCGCGAGTTGCGCATGGCGCATCTGGTCGAGACCGAGCGACAGGGTAAGAATATCTACTACCGCCTCGCCGACAAGTCGGTAGCCGACCTGTGGGTGCAGATACATACGCTGGCTGAGGAACGTCTGATCGAATTGCAACTGGCATTACAGAAGATCGCCACACAGCCTGACGATCTGGTGGCCAATGATCGCGACAGCCTGATGAAGGCGGCACGCAAGGGCGAGATAGTGGTACTCGACGTAAGGCCAGCGGAGGAATACCTGAACGCGCATTTACCATTTGCCCGTTCCATTCCACTGGAAGAACTGCGACTGCGACTGGCCGAGCTGCCAAAAGATCGCTCCATCGTTGCTTACTGTCGGGGCCCTTACTGCCTGTTGGCAGCCGACGCAGTCGCACTACTCAAACAGGAAGGCTATACCGCTATTCATCTGCGCGATGGTGTTGCCGAATGGGCTGTTGCGCGCGCGTGACAGAACCAAAACGCAGATATATTGCAGGCACTACGATCATGTTGAAAATCGTCGCTGAGATCAGCCCGCAAAGAATGACCACTGCCATCGGAGCCTGAATTTCAGCAACCGGGATTGGAAGGAAAGCGGAGTTGTTCTGGGGTAAAATCGACAACAGGGCGAGTGCAAGCAGGCATTTTTTACGAATCGGTTTATTTGATAATTTCAACCATATCAAATAGTTACTTTGTTATTTTCCCTGTTTATGCAATATTCAAGCGGCGGCTATCCAATCTCTGAATATTTTCAGATACAATGCGCCGATGCGTCGCCTCATTGCCATCCTTCTGCTGTTCATCGTTCCGCTCCAGTTCGCCTGGTCGGCGACGGAGAGCCTGCATGGTCATCTGGGCAACGAAGGATCGGTATCGGGATTCCACTTTCACGATGACGATCATGACCATCATGATGCTGATACGGTCGATCGCGACAGTCTGGTTGCTGGCGACACCCCTGACGGACATAACAACGACGGGCACCATGACGGCCATTATCATCCCGTCTTCAACATGCTGGTTATCGAGCCTCATCTGAAACTGAGCAAAGCGTCACCCAACGGATGGCTCATCAGAATGCCCGCTTCTTTCACGTCTCACATCCCCCTTCTGTTTGACTGGCCTCCGTCGGCTCTTCTCTAGAGCCGGCAGGACTGTCTTAGCCTAAGCTGCATAACGCAGCGAATCGGCCTTGTTGCCTGCCGGTAACCTCGAACCTGTTTTTTCATCCCGAGGAATCCGATGCGACACTTATTATCCGTAGTTCTGCTCGCGCTGCCGCTGGCCGCGTGGGCGCAAGCCGATCCTATAGCTACACTCACCGAAGCCGAGGCCGTCCGCTTCGGACTGGCGCGCACCGACCTGTCCGATCTGGAGCGTGGAACCATCGAGTTGGCAGAGGCCGATGCTCAGGCCGCCGGGCTTCTTCCCAATCCCACCCTTGGCTATAGCCGCGATCGCAACCGGGGAACAACTGGCGCCACTGAAGAGTTCTGGCAAATCGCCCAGACCTTCGACGTATCCGGTCGTCGTGGACTGCGTCGCGAGGCGGCAGACCGCCGTGTCGATGGAGCGAATGCCGGCAACACCCTGCGAAGGAGCGAAATCGCTGCAGAAATCCGCCACCGCTTCCATGAAACGCTGTTCAGGCAGGAAACCGTCCGGGCGACCGAAACCTGGACACAGCGCTTCATCCGCGTCGAGCGTCTGGTCGAAAAACTTGCCAAGGCCGGGGAAGCATCCGGCTACGACCGGCGTCGGCTTACCCGTGAGCGACAGACGGCGCAAGCCCGACTGAGCACCGAACAGGCCGATCTCGACCGTGCCTCGGAACGTCTGGCAGCGCTGATCGGCCTTCCGGGCAAAGCCGCCGCAAGCGTCAGCGGCGTCTTGTCACCCACTGCAACGTCACCCCTCGATAAAGCGCTGTCACGGCTGGAACAGCGACCGGACCTGCAAGTCCTGTCACGCCGCGCCGAGGCTGCCGACCTTGAAGGTCGGGCGGCATCGCGCGGATGGGTGCCGGATGTGACGTTGGGTGTCGGTCCGAAGCACACCGACAACGGCATCACGCGGGAGAACGGCACACACGTTACGTTTTCGATTCCCTTGCCTGTTTTCGATCGCCAGCAAGCCGGCGAGAAACGCGCGCTGGCCGAGGCGCTCAATGCCCGCGCCGAATACAGCCTGACCCGCGCCCGCGCCGAGGGCGAACTGCGCGGCCTGCATCGTCAGGTCGAACGCCTGGCTACGGCGGCCAACGACTACCGCACCCATGCGGTAGTCGAGTCATCCGAGTTGCTGCGCATCGCCGAAGCCGCCTACCAGGGCGGCGAATCCACCTTACTTGAACTGCTCGATGCTTACCGCGGCGCGTTGGAAACCGAAATTACGGCCCTCAATCTCGAATGGAAAGCGCGTGTAGCCCTCATCGAATATGACTTACTGACCGGGAGTGTCACCGAATGAACAAATATCTGATTGCAACTCTTTGTGCCGCACTGTTACTTACCGCTTGCGGCGATGCCGGCAACAAACAGGCCATGGACGAAAGCCATGCGCCCACGGCTGATGGCGGCCATGGCCACGGGGTCGGCGGCGAAAAGCTCACCCACTTCACCGACAAGACTGAGCTCTTCGTCGAGTTCCCGCGCCTGGTGGTTGGTGAAGAATCCGCTTTCGCCGCGCACCTCACGCGGCTTGCCGACTTCAGGGCGCTACCTGCCGGCAAGGTGAGCGTCATCCTTAGCGGAGGCGGCCAGCCGGACGAGGTGTTTGCCACCGAGACGCCGACACAGCACGGCATCTTCCGCCCGGAAGCTTTGCCGAAGCAGGCTGGCGAGCGGGAATTGGCCATCGAGGTGGCCACCACGGAATTCACCGTGCGCCATTTGCTCGGTCCGGTAACGGTCTACGCCGATCGTAAGGCTGCCGACGCGGCGAGCGGCGAACACGACGAGGGGGGCATTGGTTTCACCAAGGAACAACAATGGAAGGTGGATTTTGCCACCGCCGAGGTCGTCAAACGCCCCATCCGCGCTGCTATCGCAGCCACCGGTACGCTACGCGCCCGACCAGACGGCGAGGCGCTGCTGAGCGCGCCGGCCCCGGGACAGGTGCAGACAACCGGCAAGTTCCCCCAACTCGGACAGGCCGTGAAGAAGGGCGACATCCTTGCCTATCTCACGCCGCGTCTCGGTGGCGACGTGGATATGGCCTCGCTCCAGGCCGACGCGCGTAAAGCACGGGTGGCACTGGACCTGGCCGTGCGTGAGCGCTCCCGCATGGAGAGCCTGTTCAAGGACGAGGCTGTGCCGGAGAAACGGCTGCTCGCCGCCCGCGCTGCCGAGGAATCGGCCCGCGCAGAATTCGACGCCGCCCAGGGGCGCCAAGGCCAATATGGCGGCGGCGCCGGCGGTGTGCCGCTGCGCGCGCCGGTGTCGGGCACGATTGCCGATGTCCGCGTCTCACCGGGGGCTTTTATGCAGGAAGGCGCCTTGCTCTTTCACATCATTGACCGGCGCGTCCTGTGGCTGGAATTGCGCGTGCCTGAATCGGAGGCGGCCCGTTTAGCCTCGCCGAGCGGCGCGACGTTCCGGGTGGAGGGGGTCGAGCAAAGTTTCGAGATCGTCCCGGGCAAGAACGGCCGCCTGATTGCCACCGGCGGCGCAGTGGATGCGGTGACGCGCACCGTGCCGGTGCTTTTCGAATTCGCGCAGCCGGACGAGCGGCTGCGTATCGGCATGGCTGTCAAGGCGCAAGTTTTCGCCGGCGCCGCGAGTGAAGTGGTGGCTGTTCCCGCATCGGCCGTGCTCGACGAGAGCGGCGTGCCGACCGTGTTTGTGATGACCGGGGGCGAATCCTTTGAACGGCGGCCGGTGCGCATTGGTGCCCGGGATGGCGATTGGCTGGAGGTCGTCGAGGGGCTGGAGCCGGGGCAGCGCGTGGTTACGCGCGGTGCCTATCTGGTCAAGCTCGCCGCCACCAAGACCGGCGAAATCGGTCATGGTCACGCACACTAACTGGAGAATGACATGATCGGACACATCATTGCGTGGTCGCTACGCAACAAACTTTTTGTCGTCCTCGCCGGTGTTTTGCTGCTGGCCTGGGGCGGCTGGCAGGCAGCGCGCACGCCGGTGGACGTTTTTCCCGACCTCACGGCGCCCGCGGTAACCGTGGTGACCGAGGCTCATGGCATGGCGCCGACCGATGTCGAAAGCCTGGTTACATTCCCCATTGAAACAGCCCTGAACGGCGCGCCCAACGTGCGGCGGGTACGTTCCGCCACCAAGATCGGGCTGTCCGTCGTGACGGTCGAATTCGAATGGGGAACCGACCTTTATCTCGCCCGCCAGGTAGTGGCCGAACGCCTGCAACTGGCGCGCGCGAGCCTGCCGCCGGACATTCCCGCGCCGGCGATGACCCCGGCGTCTTCGATCATGGGCGAGATTCTGTTCATCGCGCTGACCTCGGACAAGCATTCCGGCATGGAAATGAAGAACGTCGCCGAACAGGTACTGAAGCGCCGGATTCTGGCCGTCCCCGGCGTTGCCGAAGTGCTGCCAATCGGCGGCGATACCCAGCAGTTCCAGGTGACGGTGAAACCCGAACGGCTGGCGACTTACCAGCTAACCCTGGACGAGGTGACGCAGGCGCTACGCGAGTCCAACCAGAACGCCTCTGCCGGCTTCTACGTCGAATCCGGTCAGGAATACCTGATCCAGGGCCAGGGCCGCATCGCGGTGCTGGAGGATATTGCCGACACGGTGATCAAAGTACGCGAAGGTCAGCCCATACTCATCCGTGACGTGGCCGACGTGGGTATTGGCGCGGCGCCCAAGCGCGGTGTCGGTTCCCACAACGGCAAGCCAGCCGTGGTGCTGGGCATCCAGAAACAGCCTGGCGCCAATACCCTGGAACTGACTGACCGGCTTGACCTCACACTGGCGGACATCCAGGCCGGCCTGCCGGTAGGGATGAAGATCGAAAGCCACATCTTCCGCCAGGCGGACTTCATCCGCGTTTCCATCGACAACCTGCTCGCAGCCCTGGGAGAGGGGGCTGTCCTGGTGATCGCCATCGTCTTCGCCTTCCTGCTTTCGGCACGAGCCACGGCGATTACCCTAGTCGCCATTCCGCTGTCGCTGGTGGCGGCCATCCTCTCGATGAAGGCGCTCGGCGCCACCATCAACACCATGACGCTGGGCGGCATGGCTATTGCCCTCGGTGCGCTGGTGGACGACGCGATTATCGTGGTCGAGAACATCGTCCGGCGATTGCGCGAGAATCTCTCGAAACCGGAAAGCGAGCAACGTACTGCGGTGCAGGTGGTGTTTGAGGCGACCAGGGAAATCCAGGGTTCCATCGTCTTCGCGACGCTGATCATCATGCTGGTGTTCATCCCACTTTTCTTCCTCTCAGGCGTGGAGGGTCGGCTGATGGCGCCGCTCGGTTTCGCCTATGTGGTGTCGCTGGCCGCGTCACTGATGGTGGCGATCACGGTAACGCCGGTACTGGCGGCGCTGTTCCTGCCCCGCTCGAAGATCGTCCGCGAGAACGTCGAACCGCGCTTCATCCATTTCCTGCACGCGACCTATCGGCGGGTACTGGAAGCCACGGTCACACGCTGGCAGTTGGTGACAGCTGTGAGCGTCGTCGCGCTGGTCATCTCTCTGGTCGCACTCTCCTTCGCCGGCCGTGCCTTCCTGCCGGACTTCAACGAAGGTACGCTGACCATCGGCACCGCCACGCTGCCAGGTACCGCGCTGGAGGAGTCCGACCGCTTGGGTCAGATGGTCGAGCAGATCCTGCTTTCACACCCGGAGGTGGTGGCTACGGCCCGACGCACCGGTCGTGCCGAGGGCGACCCGCATGCCATGGACGTATCGGCGTCCGAAATGGAAGTGACCCTGAAGATGGGCGAGCGCAGCAAGGAGGACTTCCTCGCCGCCCTGCGCGACGACCTCTCGACCGTGCCCGGCACCCAGATCGTGGTCGGCCAGCCGATTTCACACCGCATCGACCACATGCTCTCAGGCAGCCGCTCCAACATCGCGGTGAAGATTCTAGGCCCCAACCTGGGCGAATTGCGCCGCCTGACCGGGGAAATCAAGACGCTGGTGCAAACCGTGGAGGGTGCCGTGGACGTTACCGACGAGCAGCAAAGCGACATCCCCTTCCTGACCATCCGCTTCAAGCGGGACGCCCTGGCCCGGCACGGCCTTTCCATCCGGCAGGTGGCGGAAACCATCGAGGTGGCGTTTTCCGGCATGGCAGTGAGCCGCGTCCAGCAGGGTCAGGCGACCTACGACCTGGCGGTGCGCTTCGATCCGGCGGCGAAAGCCAGCCTCGACGCCATCCGCTCCACCCTGGTTACTACGGAGAGTGGCGCGCGCTTGCCGCTCTCCGCGCTGGCCGAGATCCGCAACGACCGGGCACCGTACTCCATCTCTCGTGAGAACGTGCAGCGCAAGATGGTGGTGATGGCCAACGTCGCCGGGCGCGATCTGGCGAGCGTGGTGGACGACATTCGGCGCAAGGTGGCGGCGGAGGTGAAGATGCCGCCGGGCTATCACATAGAATATGGTGGACAGTTCGAGAGCGCCGAAGAGGCCAGCCGCATCCTGCTGTTCCTGGGCTTCGCAGTCACCGTCGGCATCTTTCTTTTGCTTTTCGTTGCTTTCCGCACCGCCCGCGACGCGCTGCTGGTCATGCTCAATCTGCCGCTCGCCATCATCGGCGGGGTGATTGGCGTATTTGTCGCGGGTGGCGTCCTTTCGGTGGCCTCGATCATCGGCTTCATCACGCTGTTTGGCATCGCCACCCGCAACGGCGTGATGATGATCGCCCATATCCATCATCTGGTGGAACACGAGGGCATACGCGACGCGGCGGAGGCCGTCAAACGCGGTGCAGAGGAGCGTCTGGTGCCCATCCTGATGACCGCCCTGGCTGCCGGTCTCGCCCTGGTCCCGCTGGCGCTCGCCGCCGGACAACCGGGCAGCGAAATCCAGTCGCCGATGGCCATCGTCATCCTGTTCGGGCTGGCCAGTTCCACGCTGCTCAACATGATTGTCGTACCGGCGCTGTACCTGCGTTTCGGGGCCATCAGCGTAACCCAAGCGCCGACAAAATAATGACGTCCTTGATGATGCTTGAATCTTTCTTAACCAAAAGGAGCTTGAAACAATGAAGAAACCACTGATTGCTTTTCTGTGCGCCGCCAGCTTGCTGGCGACTGCCGCCCATGCCGTCGCAGGCCATGATCACGGTCCGAAGTACGGCGGTGTGACCCGCGAGGTCAGTTCTATTACGTACGAACTGGTCGCCAAATCCGATTCGCTGACGCTTTATGTCTCCGGCCACGGCAAACCGATCATGACCCGGGGCGCGAAGGCCGAGGCAGCCATCTACGCCGGGAACGACAAGACGACGGTCGTGTTCGAACCTGCCGGCGACAACCGTATGACCGCGAAGGGTAGCTTCAAGGTCGGCGTCGGCGTGCGGGTTGCACTGATCGTGACACTGGTCGGCAAAAGCGAAGCGAAGGCGAACTTTAATCTGAAATGAAAACGCCGCTAGCCGTCTGGCTCGCCCTGCTGGCTGCCGCCCTGTTCGGCGGCAGCACCCCCTTTGTCAAGTTACTGGTCGGCGACTCGTCCGCCCTGGCGCTGGCGGGACTGCTCTATCTGGGCAGCGGCCTCGGCCTGGGGGCAGCACGACTGCTGCGTGACAGGGGATGGAAACCGAGTGGTCTTTCGGGATCGGATTGGCCCTGGTTTGCCGGGGCCATCGGCTTTGGCGGTGTCCTCGGCCCGATTCTGCTCGTGATCGGCCTCACGAGAACCGGCGCAGGTGCGGCATCCCTGCTGCTCAATCTGGAAGCGGTGCTGTCCGCCATGCTGGCATGGCTTGTCTTCAAGGAGCACGCCGGTCGCCGCATTATCATCGGCATGGGATTCATCGTCGCAGGCGGCATTGCACTTTCCTGGCCCACCGGAGAAACCGGGGCCGGAGATTGGCTCGGACCGCTGGCGATCATGGCTGCCTGCCTGTGCTGGGCCATCGACAACAATCTGACGCGCAAGGTGTCGGCTTCGGATGCCCTGTTTATCGCCGGTGCGAAGGGTTTGGTGGCCGGAGCCGTCAACCTTGGACTGGCCTTGGTCCTGGGGCGTTCTTTGCCTGCCTTGCCGCTTGCTGGAGCGGCGATGTTTGTGGGTTTGCTGGGTTACGGCCTGAGTCTGGTTTTTTTCGTGCGCGCGCTACGCGAACTGGGCACTTCGCGCACCGGGGCTTACTTCTCCACTGCACCGTTCATTGGCGCCGCGTTGAGCATCCTGTTGCTCAACGAGCCGACCCCGCCATCGTTCTGGATGGCCGCGATGCTGATGGGGATAGGTGTCTGGTTGCACCTGACGGAACGTCATGGGCATGAACATTTGCATGAGGCGCTGACCCATGTCCATGAACATGTCTACGACGAACACCACCGGCACGAGCACAATTTTCCGTGGGATGGGCGCGAGCCCCATAACCATTCCCATGATCACCTGCCTGAACGCCATAGCCACAGCCATTTTCCTGACATCCATCACAGACACCGGCATTGACTGTGCGGCAAGCCAGTGACATCAAGAGGGTCTGCGATTGCCTCCAAGGTTGGCCGGCACTTTTCGAATCGCGTTTCAGGCAATTTCCTGCACCGCGTTGGCGGAGTCAGTGGCGACAGACACGAGTACCTTGTCGACCCGGTTTCGATCCATATCCATCACCTCGAAGCGCCAGCCCGATGCCACGAAATGGTCCGTCGGCCGCGGAATGCGTCTGAGCGTATGCATGATGAAACCACCTAGCGTGTGGAAGCTGTGCCCAGTTTCTCCCGGCAGGTCGTCTGCAATATCGAGAACGGATTTCAAACGCTCGATGCCGACATCACCGTCAACCAGCCAGGAACCATCCTCCCGCTGTGCCATGTCGCGTTCTTCTGGCGCCTCTGGCACAGAGAGCTCGCCGACGATGGAGGCCAGCACGTCGGTCAAGGTCACCAGGCCTTGCACCTCGCCATATTCATCGACGATCAGAGCGAACTGGAGGCGGGCGCGGCGGAAATTTTCCAGCAGTTGCGTGGTGGTTACAGCCTCTGGCACGTAAAGCGGTGGATGCAGGACGGATTCAATATCTGCCGAATTGATGACGTGGCCCGGCAAGGCTTTCTTGAGGAGATCGCCGGTTTGCAGGATGCCGAGAACGTGCTCCAGCCCATCGCGGCAGACGACCAGCCGTGAATAATCGGACTCGATGATACGTTGCCGGACAATTTCCTCATCATCATCGAGGTCGAGCACAAACATATCGCGGCGTGGTGTCATGATCGCAGCGATGCGCTGTTCGTCGAGCCTAAGTACGTTGGAGACGATTTCCTGTTCACTCTCGTGAAACACGCCAGCCTCAGCGCCTTGCTCCATCATTACGTTGATCTCGTCGTTGGTAACTGAAGATTCTTCTTTGCTGCGTGCGCCGAGCAGCCGCAGGATGGTCGTGCATGAACTCGACAGGACGACAACCAGCGGATGGGTGATTCGGGCCAGGATAATCATCGGTCGGGAGATCAGCGAGGCGATGCCTTCAGGCGCCAGCAGCGCCAGGCGCTTGGGTACCAATTCGCCGATCACCACTGAAAAATAAGTCAAGCCGAGCACGGTAATCGTCAGCGCGACGATTTTCGCGTGCTCTGCCAGAATGGGAATGCCGGTCAGCCATTCCGCCAGGGGATCCGCCACCGCCGCTTCACCGATCGCACCGCTAAGAATGCCGATCGAGGTGATGCCGACCTGGATGGTGGAAAAGAAATTGGCGGGATTCTGATGCAGGGCGAGCGCTGATTGGGCGCCGGGGCTACCGTCATCTGCCAGATTCTGAAGTCTGGCCTTGCGGGATGAAACGACAGCAATCTCGGACATGGCGAAAACGCCGTTGAGAAGAATGAGCAGAAATATCAGTACTATATCCATAAGGGAAGTCGCCCTGCGCCAGCAATGCGCGCGACTTCGGTGTTGAGAGGGGGCGATTGTAACATGGGGGCATTACTTGCCCCCCCGCAAGGCAAGGTTCAGGTTATTCCCCGGTATTGCCATACATATCGTCGGCTTCCGCCGCGCGTTTTTCTCTGGCTTCCTGTTCCATTTGCTGCGTTCTTTGCTGAACGCGTTCCTGCTATTTGTCTGCCGCCTCTTTGCGCAGGGGTGTGGTGTTTTCGCCCATACCATAATGGTAAATTTGGATGAAGTGGCAATGGAAAAAATCCACAGAGTTGGCTATCTCTTGCCGGACTTTTGCCGGTTTTGGTTATGCCTGTACCCTCCGGCTTGCTCCCGCTGTCTTCATGACACCAGCAGCGCATTGGGGGAGATCACACCAGTTTTTTCAAGCGATACAATTGCTCCAGCGCATCCTTCGGGCTCAGTTCATCCGGCTGAATTTCGCGCAAGGCCGCAAGCAGCGGGTGTTCTTCGAGCTCTTCCGGTTCGGCTGCCCTGTGGTCGAATAAATCACCTTGCGGGCTTTGTGCGGCGCTGTTTTGTTCCAGGGCGCGCAATTGTTTTTTCGCGGTTCGGATGACTTGCGCCGGGACGCCGGCCAGAGCCGCGACTTGCAAACCATAGCTCTGGCTGGCCGCCCCTTCGTTCACCGAGTGCAGGAACACGATACTGTGCTGGTGTTCGATGGCAGACAGGTGCACGTTGGCGAGTTGGGCGAATTCTTCGGCAAGGCGCGTCAGTTCGAAATAGTGGGTGGCGAACAGCGTGTAGCTGCAGTTTTTTTCCAACAGGTGGCAGGCGATGGCATAGGCCAGCGCCAGTCCGTCGAAGGTGGAGGTACCTCTGCCGATTTCGTCCACCAGCACCAGACTCCGCTCGGTAGCATTGTGCAGGATATTGGCGGCTTCGGTCATCTCGACCATGAAGGTGGATCGTCCGCTGGCCAGATCGTCCGATGAGCCAATGCGCGTGAAAATCTGGTCTATCTCACCCAAACGTGCCGCATCGGCAGGCACGAAGCTGCCAACATGGGCCAGCAGCGCGATGATCGCGACCTGACGCATGTAGGTGGATTTGCCGCCCATGTTAGGGCCGGTCACCAGCAGCATGCGGCGATTGTCGGCAAGCTCGGTGTCATTCGCTGTGAATCGCTCCACTTGTGCTTCCACCACCGGATGGCGACCCTGACGGATGCTGATTTGCGCGTCGTCCGAGAATTGCGGCGCGCTGAAGTTCAGTGCGGCGGCGCGTTCACTGAAGGTGGAGAGCACGTCCAGTTCGGCAATTGCGGCGGCTACGCGTTGCAGTTGCGGGACGAACGGGGCGAGCTGATCGAGCAGTTGTTCGTAAAGAAATTTTTCGCGCGCCAGTGCGCGGTCGTTGGCGGACAGCGCCTTGTCCTCAAAAGTCTTCAGTTCCGGCGTGATGTAGCGTTCGGCGTTCTTCAGTGTCTGGCGACGACGATAGTCGTCCGGTACATTGACGCTTTGCGCGAGGGTTACTTCTATGTAGAAGCCATGCACGCGGTTGTATTCCACCTTTAAAGTAGAAATGCCGGTGCGCGCCCGTTCGCGCGTTTCCAGTGCCAGCAGGAAATCACCGCAGTGGGTCTGTATGCCGCGCAGTTCGTCCAGGTCTGCATCGAAGCCATCGGCAATCACGCCGCCTTCACGCAATACGGAAGATGGCTCGGCACGCAGGCTGTCAACCAGAATGGCGGCGAGATGCGCATCAGCCTGCAGCGCACCGGTCAGCGTCTTCAACAACGGCGCGTCGCAGCTGCCGAGGGTGGCGTGCAGTTGCGGCAAGGTGAGCAGTGTATCGCGCAGGCCGGACAAGTCGCGTGGACGCGCACTGCGCAACGCGATGCGCGCGGTGATGCGCTCCACGTCCACGCAGGGCTTTAACCGTTGATGTGTCTCGTTGTACAACTCGCCCAGTTTGTCCACCGCATCGAGGCGTGAACGCAAAATTGCACGGTCGCGCAGCGGATGGTGCAGCCAGTGGGATAAAAGTCGGCTGCCCATGTTGGTCGCGCAGGTATCGAGCAGTGATAGCAGGGTGGGAGCCGGTTCGCCGCGCAGGGTCTGGGTGATTTCCAGATTGCGCCGGGTTGCGGCATCCATGCGCACGAACTGATCCGCGCTGTACACCTGCAGGCTGCGGATGTGGCTGATGGCCTGACCCTGTGTCAGTCTGGCGTAGCCCAGCAGCGCGCCCGCCGCTTCCAGCCCGACGCTGAAATTGTCGCAGCCGAATCCGGCCAGATCCAGTGTGGAAAATTGCTGGCATAGTGCGCGCCGCGCCGTATCCAGTTCGAAATGCCAGGCGGGGAGCTGCTTGTATGCGACAAGGTTATGGCTTTGCAGGCCGGAATTTTCGGCATGCAGGATTTCCGAGGGTTGCAGGCGTTCCAGTTCGGCGGACAGATTGTCAGCGGAGGTCTCGGATACGAAAAATTGTCCCGAAGCCAGATTCAGCCAGGCCAGCCCCAGTTTGCCATGGCGCTGATGCAAGGCCAGCAGCAGGCTGTCGCGCTTTTCTTCCAGTAAGGCGGAATCGGTGAGGGTGCCCGGCGTGACGATACGCATCACTTTGCGCTCCACCGGCCCTTTGCTGGTGGCCGGGTCGCCGATCTGTTCGCAGATCGCCACCGACTCGCCCAGCTTGACCAGTCGAGCCAGATATTGCTCGGCGGCGTGGTATGGCACACCCGCCATCTTGATAGGCTGGCCGTTGGAGGTGCCGCGTTGCGTCAGCGTGATGTCGAGCAGCTTCGCCGCACGCACCGCATCGTCGAAGAACAGCTCGTAAAAATCGCCCATACGGTAAAACAGCAAGCCATCGGGGTGCTCCGCCTTGATGCGCAGAAACTGCTGCATCATCGGTGTGTGCTTTTCTGTGGCTTGCGGCGGTGATTTGTTTTCCTGGATCATGGATGTGAGGGTGTGTGAGGTTTTTTAGCTGATCTTGACCACGATATCGTGCAGCGTATTGGCGCATTGCGCCATGTGTTCGGCGGCATTGGTCAGGTGACGATAGATTTCCCGGCGTTTGAACATGTTGATGTAGTCTGTTCCTTCGAACAGGGTGGGCAAGGCGACGCGGTATAGTTTTTCTGCATGGCGCTCTGCCTTGCGCGCCGCATCGGCGTCCAGTGAGGCCGTAGCGGGGGTGCTGCCCAGCTTGGCAAAGCCGTTAGCCAGCGCGTCCACGCCTTCCTTGATATGACGCGAGATGTCGCGCATGAAGCTGTCCGGGGTTACACCCAGTACGTCCATTTCGTGGACGGTGGTCTTGCAGTACATCACAATGTCGTCCAGGCTCATGATTGCGCGGTAGATGTCTTCGCGGTCTATCGGCGTGGAAAACGCCTCGTTGAGCTCATGCAGATTGCGCACTTTTATCAGGTCGGCTTCATGCACGTTGCGTTTGAGTGCCTCGGCGACGGCCGGGTCGCCTTTTTCCATGTAATCGACCAGCAGGTTGACGGTGTGTGCAACATGGATATTCTGCTCGGTCAGCATGTGAAAAAAATCCGGCATCTTCGGGAATACCCGATCCAGAATGATGGCCAGCATGGTTTTGGAGGCTGCGGTCATGTGAAGTTCATCCTCATGCGTATGCGTGGACAATAAGATAGCAGGTAATGGACATCGCCGCCGCACCGGGAATGGTAATCAGCCAGGTGGTGACGATCTCACCCGCCTTGCCCCAGCGTACCGCCTTCGGACGCTCGGATGCGCCGATGCCCATGATGGAGGAGGCGACCACATGGGTAGTGGAGACCGGAGCGCCGAACAGGGATGAGGCGAAAATCACGCTGGCAGCGGTCAGTTGTGAGTCCAGTGCGTGCAGCGGGCGTATCTTGTAGATGGAAAAGCCCAGGGTGCGCACAATCTGCCAGCCGCCGGAGAGTATGCCTGCAGTAATGGTGAGCGAGCAGGCCAGCATCACCCAGAACGGCACTTCGAAAGTGGGGATGAAGCCGCCAAGCAGCAGTACCAGTGTCAGTACGCCCATGCTCTTTTGCGCATCGTTGGCGCCGTGCGAGAAAGCCAGGCCAGCCGAAGTGACGAATTGCAGACGGCGCAGGTCGCGGTTGATCGAGGGATGGGCGCCGCGCAGTAGCAACAGCATGATTTTGTGCAGTGCGTAGCCGACCCAGAAGCCGATGATGGGCGACAGGATCAGCGCGATAATCATCTTGCTCACGCCGCTGAGCTCGCCGCGCAGTAGTTCGTCATATCCCCATGCGACATGGTCAGACCCTGCCGAAGCCATGACCACGCCGACCAGTCCGCCGACCAGCGCATGGGAGGAGGAAGAAGGAATGCCGCGCCACCAGGTCAGCAAATTCCACGCGATTGCACCGATCAGCCCGCATAACACGATGGTCAGTGACAGAACCCGGTCAAGGTCGTCCAGTGTGATGAATTTACCTATGGTGTTGGCAACCGCCGTGCCGCCGAGCAACGGCCCCAGAAATTCAAAGAAGGCGACCAGCAGGACCGCCTGCACCGGGGTCATGGCACGGGAGGCAATGACCGTCGCAATGATATTTGCGGCATCGTGAAAACCGTTGGTGTACTCGAACACCAGCACGATGACGATAGTGGCGATAGTCAGCGTGAGCAGGGTGTCCATGTCGGCGTTAAAGCGGGCGCAATGTCTAGTCCTTTAGTGCCGGAGTCAGATGCGGCGCGATGACTTCCAGCAGTTTGGGATGGATGTTCGGGTTGCCCGCGCAGACGTGTCCGGATTTGAGGAAAGAATCCCCCCCGGACAAATCACTGACCATGCCGCCCGCTTCGGTGATCAGCAGCGTGCCGGCGGCAATATCCCAGGGTTTCAGACCGGTTTCGAAAAAGCCGTCATAACGACCGGCTGCCATCCAGGCCAGATCGAGGGCCGCAGAACCGGGACGGCGCAAGCCTGATGTTTTCTGCATCAGATCCTTGAAGATTCCGATGTAGGCGTCCATGTGCTCGAAATTAGTATAGGGGAAACCCGTCCCTATCAATGCGTCTTCCATGTGGATGCGCTTGCTAACGCGCAGGCGCTTGTCGTTGAGAAATGCGCCACGGCCGCGCGTAGCGGTAAATAGTTCATTTTTGGTCGGGTCGTAGATCACGGCCTGAGTGATGATGCCCTTGTGCTGCAAGGCGATGGATACGGCGAATTGCGGGAAGCCATGGAGAAAATTGGTCGTGCCATCCAGCGGGTCTATGATCCAGACGAAGTCGGACTTGCCGTGAACGCCGCTCTCTTCTGCTAGAATCGCATGGTCGGGATAGGCGTCCAGCAGGGTCTGGATGATGGTTTGCTCGGCGGCTCTATCCACTTCGCTGACAAAATCCGCATGGGATTTTTTGGTGATAGTGAGATGGTCTATCTTGTCGGTGCTACGATAAATCAGATTGCCGGCGCGGCGGGCGGCCTTCACCGCGATGTTGAGCATGGGATGCAGTATGGGTTGCATAAATACGACCTTTTTAATGAGCTGTGAGAATTCAGCGCACATTTTAGTTGGAAACAGGCTTTGTATAAACAAAATCATTTAACTAATGTCAGAGTGGTGCTCAGCCACACCAGCCACCCGGGCAATATCGGTGCGGCAGCGCGTGCGATGAAGACGATGGGATTGCACCATCTCTATCTGATCAATCCGCGTTATTTCCCCGATCCGCAGGCGAGTGCAATGGCGGCAGGGGCGGACGATATTCTGCAAAACGCGGTGGTGTGCGGCTCGATCGATGAAGCGTTGCAGGGTGTGGCGCTCACCGTGGGCATGACGGCACGGCTGCGCGATATTTCCAATCAGGTAATGATGCCGCGTGAAGCGATGCCCAGGGTATTGCAGCAGGCGGCCACGCAGCCTGTGGCATTACTGTTCGGCACGGAGATGTCCGGGCTGACAAATGAGGAAGTGAGCCGTGCACAGTTGCTGGTGAATATACCCGCCAACCCCGACTTTTCCTCGCTCAATCTGGCCGCAGCCGTGCAGGTGATGGCTTATGAAATTATGCTGGCCTCGCAAAGTTATAGCCCGGTCACGCAGCCGACCCCGGCTGCCGCGCATGAGCAGGTAGAGGGGTTTCTGGCGCACCTGGAAAAGACCCTGCTGGAAATTGGTTTTTTCACTACGCAGAACCCCGCACGCATGATGCAACGCTTGCGCCGCCTGTATGCGAGGGCGCGGCTGGAGACGGATGAAATCAACATCTTGCGAGGCATATTGAGTGTGACAAGCGAGTACAATGCGCGTCTCAAAACGCGTTATCAGCAGGAAAAAGATGTTTAGGAATCTTAAAGAAGATATTGCCAGCGTATTCGATCGCGATCCGGCAGCGCGCAGCACTTTTGAGGTGTTGACTTGCTACCCCGGCCTGCATGCGCGTTTGATGCACCGTCTGACCAATACGTTGTGGCATGCCAAACTGAAATGGCTGGCACGTTTTTTGTCGTATCTGACCCGTGCGATGACCGGCATTGAGATTCATCCCGGCGCAACGATAGGACGACGTTTTTTCATTGACCACGGTATGGGGGTGGTGATCGGCGAAACGGCAGAAATCGGCGATGACGTTACTTTGTATCACGGCGTTACGCTGGGTGGCACTTCGTGGCGGCATGGCAAGCGTCATCCTACACTGGGCAATGGTGTGGTGGTGGGGGCGGGCGCAAAAATACTCGGGCCGATTACGGTAGGGGCGGGTGCCAAGATTGGCTCGAATGCCGTGGTGGTGAAGGATGTGCCAGTCGGTGCGACTGCGGCAGGAATTCCGGCACGAATTCTGGACGAAGAGCGGAAAAAAACCAGCAGTTTTGACGCCTATGGCATAGGTAATGACCAGAATGACCCGCTGTCCAAGGCGATACATGGTTTGCTGGGGCATAGTGTAACGGTGGATCAACGCATTGATTTTATTTTGCAACAACTAGAGAAGATGGGTGTGTCCGTTGAGGAAGAACGTGCCACAGCTGATAAATTTGACCCGAATCACTTGAACAAGATAGTTGATTAAAACGTTCGGGTATTATATGATTCTTTTCGTGATGTTCAGTATGTGTTGGACGCGCTTGTTAATGAAATTTTTATGAGACTGGAAATAATATGCGATTGACCACCAAGGGGCGTTTTGCTGTGACGGCAATGGTTGATTTGGCGATGCAAGGTGGCCGTGGCCCCGTGACACTCGCTTCGATCAGTGAACGACAGAAAATTTCGCTTTCCTATCTGGAGCAATTGTTTGGCAAGTTGCGCCGCAATAATCTGGTGGAAAGCGTGCGTGGTCCCGGTGGTGGATATTATCTGGCCAGAATAGCCACCAAAATCAATATCGCCGAGATCGTATTGGCAGTTGATGAGCCGTTGGATACGACGCATTGTGCGGAACAAGGAAACTGCCAGGGTGGAAGGCCCTGTGCCACGCATGATTTATGGATGGGTCTGAATGAAAAAATTAACGACTATCTGGCATCGGTTAATCTGCAACAGTTGGTGGATGGACAGACTAAACTAAGTCCGGGATTGTCGGCGATCACAGTGAACAAGCAGATAGTCAGGTAACGCGTTGCGATTCGTCGCTTGCCCTTAGCATAAAGAAAGTTGACACGAAAATGAAGCTACCTATTTATATGGATTATTCCGCCACTACGCCGGTTGACCCGCGTGTAGCCGAAAAAATGATTCCTTATCTGACTGAAAAGTTCGGCAATCCGGCCAGTCGCTCACATGCGTTTGGCTGGGAAGCCGATGCCGCAGTGGAGCTGGCGCGTGAACAGGTCGCGGCTCTGGTCAATGCTGATCCCAAGGAAATCGTCTGGACATCCGGTGCAACTGAGTCGAACAATCTGGCTATCAAGGGCGCAGCGAATTTTTATCAGGGTAAAGGCAAGCATATCGTCACGATGCGCATCGAGCATAAGGCTGTGATCGATACCGTGCGCGAACTGGAAAGACAGGGTTTTAGCGCCAGTTATCTTGATCCTGAACCCAACGGTTTGCTGGATATTGAAAAATTTAAAGCCGCATTGCGTCCCGATACGATTCTGGTGTCCATTATGCTGGTTAACAACGAAATCGGCGTGATACAGGACATCGCCGCCATAGGCGAAATCTGCCGTGAGAAGGGCATCCTGTTTCATGTGGATGCGGCGCAGGCGACCGGAAAAGTAGCGATAGATCTGCGGAAATTAAAAGTGGATTTGATGTCGTTCTCCGCGCACAAGACTTATGGTCCGAAAGGCATAGGCGCGCTGTATGTACAGCGCAAGCCGCGAGTCAGGCTGGAAGCGCAGATGCACGGCGGCGGGCATGAGCGCGGCATGCGTTCCGGTACATTGGCGACCCATCAGATTGTCGGCATGGGCGAGGCGTTCCGCATTGCACAGCAGGAAATGGCAGAAGAAAATGAACGGGTAAGAATGTTGCGCGATCGTTTGATGGCAGGTTTGATGGATATGGAAGAAGTGCATGTCAACGGCGACATGGAGCAGCGTGTGCCGCATAACATCAATCTGAGCTTCAACTTCGTCGAAGGTGAATCGCTGATCATGGCGATCAAGGATGTGGCCGTTTCCAGCGGTTCTGCCTGTACCTCGGCCAGTCTTGAACCCTCTTATGTGTTGCGTGCGCTGGGGCGCAGCGATGAATTGGCACACAGCTCGATACGTTTCTCCGTGGGACGTTTCACCACGACAGAGGAAGTCGATTACGTGATTGCCTTGATGAAGAGCAAAATCGACAAGCTGCGCGAATTGTCGCCGCTGTGGGAAATGTACAAGGATGGCATTGATCTGAACACCGTGCAGTGGGCGGCACACTAAAAAGCAGTAGCTAGACGCTGGACGTTAGTTATTAGTTAGAACCGTTTAGAACCGTTTTAACTAGCAGCTAACGACTAACGACTAACAACTGCTCCTGAAAGGAGCATCAAAATGGCTTACAGCGAAAAATTATTGGATCATTACGAAAATCCGCGCAACGTGGGTTCGTTTGCGAAGGACGATGAAGGTCTTGGAACCGGGATGGTGGGCGCCCCCGCGTGCGGTGACGTCATGAAATTGCAGATCAAGGTCGGCAAGGACGGCATTATCGAAGATGCCAAGTTCAAGACCTATGGCTGTGGTTCGGCAATTGCGTCCAGTTCACTGGTGACCGAATGGGTTAAGGGTAAGACGGTAGATCAGGCGTTGCAGATCAAGAACACCCAGATCGCTGAAGAACTGGCATTGCCGCCGGTTAAAATCCATTGCTCAATTCTGGCAGAAGATGCCATCAAGGCCGCAGTGGCGGACTACAAGTCCAAACATGGCGAAAATGTGGAAACATCGGCCTGTACAGGCAGTTGCTAAACAGCAGGGAGAAAAAATCATGGGCGTTACACTGAGCGAAGCGGCGGCAAAACATGTGCAAAATTTCATCGCCAAGCGTGGCAAGGGTATGGGGCTGCGCATAGGGGTGCGTACCAGCGGTTGTTCGGGTATGGCTTACAAGCTGGAATTTGCCGATGCCGCGGAAAACGATGATTTGCAATTTGTCAGTCATGACGTGACGGTGCTGGTCGATCCCAAAAGCCTGCCCTATATTGAAGGCATGGAACTGGATTACACACGCGAAGGACTGAATGAAGGTTTCAAATTCAATAATCCCAACGTGAAAGACGCGTGCGGTTGCGGCGAGAGTTTTCAGGTTTGACGCACGGCTTCGATTCACCAAAAAATCATTTTCAACTGTTCGGGATTGTGCAGTCCTATCAACTGGACAAGGCGCAGCTCGAACTTGCATTTCGCGCCTTGCAGGCGCAGGTTCATCCCGATAAATCGGCGCATTTGTCCGATTCCGAGCAACGAATCGCGATGCAGCGTTCAACGCTGGTGAATGAGGCGTATCAGACCTTGCGCAGCCCGATACGCAGGGCGCGCTATTTGTTATCGTTGCAGGGGGTGGATACCCAGGAAGAAACCAATACGGCCATGCCGCTGGAATTTTTGATGGCGCAGATGGAATGGCGCGAAGCAGTGGCCGATGCACAGCAGGCACGCGATGCAGATGCGCTCGGACAGCTCGAGGCGCGCATGAAGGACGAAACTGGCGAACTTGAAGCCATGCTAGCCATTAAAATGGACAGCGAACATGATTATGCAGTGGCAGCCGGATTGGTGCGCAAGCTGCGTTTCATGGAAAAACTTGCGGAAGAGATAGATTCCGCTTACGACGAACTAGACTTGTAGGGTGGGCATGACTTTTGCCCACACTTTCATAATCCGCTTATACAATCAACGACACGCGTGGGCATTTTATGCCCACCCTACGATTTAATATGGCTCTTCTTCAAATTTCCGAACCCGGTTTAAGCACTGCACCGCACCAGCACAGGCTGGCGGTGGGTATCGATCTGGGCACGACCAATTCGCTGGTAGCGACGGTGCGCAATGGCATCAGTGTGGTGCTTAACGATGAGCATGGTCGCGCGATGTTGCCTTCGGTGGTGCGTTATGCGCCTGATGGGCGCGCGGCGGTGGGCGAATCGGCTCAGGCAGCCCAGAGCGATGATCCGGTCAATACCATTGTTTCGGCGAAACGTTTTATGGGGCGTGGCCTGGCAGATATTGGCGACACCAGCCGCTTGCCGTATCGTTTTGTGGAAGTTCCCGCTTCCGGGGAGACCGGGCAGGGTGGCATGGTGCAACTGCGCACGGTGGCCGGTGCAAAGAGTCCGGTCGAAGTGTCCGCAGAAATTCTTAAGGTGCTGCGCGCGCGCGCTGAAGCCGCACTCGGTGGCGAACTGGTGGGTGCGGTGATCACCGTGCCGGCCTATTTTGACGATGCACAGCGCCAGGCTACCAAGGATGCCGCAAAACTCGCCGGATTGAACGTGTTGCGTCTGCTCAATGAACCGACGGCGGCGGCGATTGCTTACGGTCTGGATAACGCTTCCGAAGGGGTGTATGCAGTTTACGACCTGGGTGGTGGCACATTCGATATTTCCATTTTGCGCCTGTCGCGTGGCGTGTTTGAGGTGTTGTCGGCGAATGGTGACTCGGCGTTGGGCGGTGATGATTTTGACCAGCGTATTCATTGCTGGCTGCTGGAAAAAAATCAGCTTTCCGCACTCAGCCCGCAAGACACCCGTTTGCTGCTGACGCTTGCCCGTGCCGCCAAGGAGCAGCTCACCGAGCACGAGGAGGCACGCATTACGGCGGTGTTATCCAGCGGTGAGGTGATAGACAACGTGCTGACTCAGGATGAATTTGAGTCCTTGTCTAAAAATCTGATACAACGCACCCTGCAACCTTTGCGCCGCGCGTTGCGCGATGCCAAGCTCAGCGTTGCTGATGTCAAGGGTGTAGTGATGGTTGGCGGGGCAACACGCATGCCGCAAGTGCAGCATGCGGTGGGTGAGTTTTTCGGGCAAACACCGCTGACCAATCTTGACCCCGACAAAGTCGTGGCGTTGGGGGCGGCGATACAGGCCAATTTGCTGGCGGGCAACCGCAGCAGCGATGAATGGTTGTTGCTTGATGTGATTCCGCTGTCGTTAGGGCTGGAAACCATGGGTGCTCTGGTGGAGAAAATAATCCCGCGTAACAGCACCATCCCTACGGCACGTGCACAAGAATTCACCACCTATAAAGACGGTCAGACCGCGATGAGTCTGCATGTGGTGCAGGGCGAACGGGAACTGGTGGGTGACTGCCGTTCGCTGGCAAAGTTCGAATTGCGCGGCATTCCCGCGATGGTGGCAGGAGCCGCGCGCATACGCGTTACTTTTCAGGTGGATGCG
The DNA here is from genome assembly GCA_030652475.1 of Gallionella sp. Taxonomy (GTDB): domain Bacteria; phylum Pseudomonadota; class Gammaproteobacteria; order Burkholderiales; family Gallionellaceae; genus Gallionella. The sequence continues at coordinate 34,801 of JAUSAO010000113.1, forward strand.
GACGGACTGTTAAACGTGGCCGCGCGCGAGATGGGCAGCGGCATCGAAGCGGCAATCGTCGTCAAGCCGTCCTACGGATTGTCCGACGCCGAAATTACCCGCATGTTGCAGGATTCTACGCAATATGCCCAGGAAGATATGCAGGCGCGTGCTTTGCGTGAACATCAGGTTGAAGCCAATCAATTGCTCGAAGCGGTTGGGCATGCGCTGGAACAGGATGGCATGTTGCTGGAGGCGGAGCAGCGTACGCGTATCGAGACGCAGATGAGAGTGTTGCGCGATACTTTGCAGCTCGCCGATCAACGCGAACTAAAACGTGCTATTGCCGCATTGAATGAAACCACCGTCAGTTTTGCGCAGGCGCGCATGGACAAGAGCGTCTCGCAGGCGCTGGCGGGCAAGAATATTTCTGATCTGGAGGTCAAGTAATGCCGCAAATCATCGTATTACCGCATGAAGAACTGTGCCCCAAGGGCGTATTGTTCAATGCGGATGCCGGGATTTCAATCTGTGACGCCTTGTTGCAAAATGGCGTCGAAATCGAGCATGCCTGCGAAAAATCCTGTGCCTGCACCACCTGCCATGTGATTATCCGTGAGGGCCTTAATTCGCTTGTGCCTGCGGAAGAGCTCGAAGATGATCTGCTCGATAAAGCCTGGGGGCTGGAACCGAACTCGCGCCTGTCCTGTCAGGCGCTGGTGGCGGATGCCGACCTGGTCGTAGAGATCCCGAAATACACCATCAATATGGTCAAGGAAGGCTGATATGAAGTGGATAGACGTGCGCGACATCGCAATCGCACTGAGTGAAAAGTTCCCAGATACCGACCCCCGTGCCGTGCGTTTTGTTGATCTGCATAATTGGGTCGTCGATCTCGATGGTTTCAATGACGATCACGGTCATGGCGGCGAGAAGGTGCTGGAGGCGATACAGGCGACCTGGATAGACGAGGCTGACTGACATGCTGAAGCGGCGTATCACCAACAATTGGTTGTATCTGGCGGGTTTTCTGTTCGCCAGTGGTCTGATGGGTTTCGGGCTGTATTTGCAGTACGTCAAACATCTGGATCCTTGCCCGCTGTGCATGGTACAGCGCGTGATTTTCGTCGCCATACTGGCGCTGTTTCTGCTCGCCGCGACGCACGGTCCCGGGCGCATCGGACAGCGCATCTACGCTGCATTGATAGGATTGCTGTCCGTGTCCGGTGTTGCGGTCGCTGCGCGCCATATCTGGATACAAAACCTCCCCAAAGACCAGGTGCCTGCCTGCGGCCCCGGCCTCGACTACATGCTGGAAACCATGCCGATGGCCAGGGTATTGAAAGAATTGCTGCACGGCTCCGGCGAATGTGCGGAAAAGGGCTGGAGCTTCCTCAGCTTTGGTATCCCTGAATGGTCGCTGCTGTGCTATCTGGTACTGGGTAGCTGGGCTGTGCTGATTGCGCTCAGGGGAAAATCTTAACCGCCTGACAGCTGTCACTCGTCAGGTGCGGGACAAACGAGACACTCCCGTCGCTCACGACATGCAGCTATCCGGCAAGCAATTCAGTGGGTCTAATTTCTCCAGTCACTCCTATGGAGACGAATAGAACCGTGGGAAGCTGACGCTCCAGAGTGACTGCCAAATCATGGCCTGTCAAAGTGCTAAGGAAATGCTGATTTATTCACCCAAACTGTCATTGCGAGCGTAGCGTGGCAATCTAGGCAGACTGTCGGTTGATATTTTCTGGAGCATGTTGTTCCCCTTTTAGGTTGCGAACTCAAAATCAGACCACGATTTCACCAGTACCTCAAGCCCGCTTTTTTTAGCCGCATACGCACCCGCGTTGCAAATAGTAACGCTTGACGATACTAATGCAAAGAGTTACATTTACACAGCAAAATTAATCCTGACCAAGCCACCAAACTAACGCCGTGATGGCGCTGTGAAAGGAAACCACAATATGATCAAATCATTTGCTGACAAGGCTACGGCTGCGGTGTTTGACGGACAGTTTGCCCGCAAACTTCCGCATGAGATTCAGGCGAAAGCCCGGCGGCAACTCAAGCTCATTGATGTCACGAGCAAGGTCGAAGAATTACGAATCCCGCCCGGCAACCGTCTCGAACTGCTAAGTGGCAATCGAACAGGGCAATGGAGCATCCGTATCAACGACCAATGGCGTATCTGTTTCAGTTGGGAAGACGGGCACGCAAGAGATGTGGAAATCGTGGATTACCACTAGATGGAGAATGAAATGAGTATTCAGCGCGAAGAATTGAACAACATGAAGTGGGGCAACGTCGTCACCGGCGAGCGGCTTGCGCCCGTGCATCCCGGCGAAATCCTGCTGCATGACTTCATCGAACCCATGGGGCTGACGCGCTACAAGGTCGCAAAATTTACCAGCGTCCCCCAGCGCCGCATAGATGAAATCTGCACCGGAAAACGCGCCGTTACCGCCGACACCGCCATGCGCCTTGGTCGATTGTTCGGCATGTCCGCGCAAACCTGGATGAACCTGCAAACACAGTACGATCTGGAAATCGCCGAAAACGAACTGGGTGACAAAATCGACCAAGAGGTTATGCCGATTGCGGCGTAGCGTATCGGTGTATGCGCCGCACTAGATGTGAATCGCGACGTTTCAAAGTAAAGCCAACCTTTAGCGCTTTTCTGCAAAATTATCTTAGGGGCACACAGTCACCATGCCGTCCGAACAACAGATTGAAGTATATCGGCAACACCGTATCGCGCAGGAAAAGTACGTCTACTTTTTGCTCGCAGCTGTTGGTGCTGCAATCGCTCTTGCAGTTAATCAAACGCAGGAGGCCAAACTGGCATGCTCTCAACTTCCACTTGGCTGTGCCGTCGCGCTTTGGGCGCTCAGCTTCTTCTTTGGTTGTCGGCATCTCGCCTACGTTGAGTCAACGCTGTTCGCCAACGCTGTACTGCTAAAGGTCGAAGCTGGAGAACACTCGCAGGTAGGCATTCACCCAGAGCACATGGCTATTGCAAGTGAAGGCATCCGTAAGGCAATCGAATCGAACTCCAACCGGGCAAGCAGATTCGCGCATTGGCAATTCAATTGTCTGTTGTTGGGCGCTATCAGTTACCTTGGGTGGCATGTCTTCGAAATGTGGCTGCGCTCTGTGCCGATCACATGAAAGATATCTGACTCTCTCGTGAATTCCCTTCGACAATATCTTTAGCAATTGCTACAATCGCCAGCGAACCGTGAGTAGGCCGAAAGCCTGCTTGCAGTGGAAGAAACCCACATCAACCTGACGAAATCGGAGTTGCGAAATGACTACACCTACCTATTCAACCCTATTCTCCTGCCTTTACGACGAACCAGAACCCATAGGGTATCTTGGGCGTGGCGCCCATTACTCTGTCTTTCGCAGCGTCGAATGGCTCGACGTGGTGCGAGCACCCTTGGCGGTGCCACAGGTTCACGACTTCGCCGTCATCTGGGACGAAGATCATGATACCCGCGTCATTGACGTAATTGAGAAGATTTACATGGCGGGATTGCTATCCCCCGTCCAGTTCATTGGTGAACGCAAAGGCATCCTAAGCGTCATAGTTGCTGCGAAATTTTACTGGGCGCATAGCCAAGACACGCTCAATGCTTACATTCAAAACCTCAACAATATATCAGGCTCTTTGAACCACGGGGACAGCTGGGAAACCGAGGTCGGCATGTTTGACCGTTCTCCTGGATCGTCTCACCAGACCGACCTGCAAGGCTTGATCATGGCCGATGAGCACCGCGTGATCACGTACGTGAGAAATATCGATTCACTTTGGAATCTTGGCACTAAACCATTCACCCCTCGCCCTTACCCAGACTCCAACATCTCGCCTCCCGCCATCCCTTTCATACCGATTAAGCCGACCACAAAAAGCAGTGATTGAGTCTAATTGTTGGAATGTGAGAGCCGTCCCGGCTGTCCTTGCAAACCCGTAGATGTAGAAAGGGATGGCTACTGAAAATGCAATACGCCATAGTTGAAGGTCAGCGTCGGGAGGCATTCTCTGGAGGAAAAGGTGTATGCCCGACATGCGCCGCTAATACCATCGCAAAATGTGGCCCGCGAGTACTTCACCACTGGGCGCATTCTCGCATTCGCAACTGTGATCCGTGGTGGGAAAATGAAACACCGTGGCATCGTCAATGGAAAAACCTGTTTCCAGAAGACAGCAGAGAGATTAATCATGTAGCCAGCGACGGCGAGGTGCATCGGGCTGACGTAAAGACGCCTACTGGTATCGTGTTGGAGATACAGCACTCCAGCATGACAGACGAAGAGCGCATCTCCCGTGAGCAGTTCTATGGCAACCTCATCTGGGTTATTGACGGCAGCCGGTTTAGAGACCGGTTCGACATCTTTCACCCCCTGCCTGATCCAAGCTCCGAATTGGCGAAGGATCTCGTTTGGTATAAGGCTACACGGCAAATGCAAGGTGCAGCAAATGGACTATTCTGGAGGCGCTCAGAGAATCCAGAGAGTGCCCGCGAGTTGGTGCAGATTCACAGCATCCACGAAATTAAAAACGATGTACAACTCGCCTACCGTGGCCACCATCAGTATGACTGGATACGCCCCCACCGCACTTGGCTGGATGCGAAATGCCCGGTATACATTGACTTTGGCAGCGATAAACTTGTACGGATGGAAATCTATGACGAATCTAACTTGCCGTGCATCCGTTTAGTTTCTAGGAAGCAGTTCGCCCACGATGTAATGACAGAAACATTAGCTTCTGCGGTTGGCACTAATTTTTATCCGATCCACACACATGGCTAAAGATCAATATTTATACTTTTTAACGAAATAATACGTGACGTTAATATCTTGCGATCACGTTCTGTGTAATGAGTTAGTTCGGCTTGGATAAAATCAATTATTTTTGGAATATCTTTGTCGAATTTGACGAAAATATACCTGATATCCTTGGCTGAAAATCGCAGTGGGCTAATAACTTTCGCCAAATCATTACAAGACGACAAGATTACGTTTGATGAATGATCTTCCTTTGAAATCCACTGAGGCAAAACTCCCTTAACATCAGCGGTATACCTCCATTCGTTCTCTTGATAGAACTCTTTTGTAACTGGCTTGCCATCAACTATGCAATTGCCTTCTATTCGCTTAACGTACGAAATTATTGAAACAATATCTTCCGCACTTCCCATATAGCATTCCAACGGGGGGTGTGGGATTTTATGCAACATGCGAGTTAACGCATTAGAAACATTTGTGTCTCTTGAAATATAGATTACCGGGCTAAGTTTCTTTGACATTGCCCACTGTTTAGTCAGGCCTAGTCCATAGCTGCCGTAAAATTTTACGTGAGTATCAATTCTGGTTAACGGAATGTCACAAAAGCATACCATTGGGTAGCTGATAAGCTCAGTTTCTGGGTTATACCATTTAAAATCCTCTTGGCAGTATCTCGGCCAAAAACCATTAGCCAGGATACTTTCTAAAGTCTCGACACTTTTGGTGAAATGGAAGAGTGTGTGTGATCTTGGTTTCATATGTATTTAGTTAACACAAACATTACCTCACTTAACTCGCCAAACCCAACCGGGTAATGCTTCCAATCGCGCTTTACGCTCCGGTGATGTACTGTCTTTTGTCGTTCGTTGCCTACCTACCTGAGTACGATCACTGATCCCGATGGTCTTTTCAGCGTGGGCGGTCAAATAGCGTGATGGATGAGTGAAGATCCCCCTCAAGGAACTTGAACAAACGAACCCTTTGGGGGAGTCTCTGGTTACCAAGCCAAGAGACCATCAAAGTGTGCCACGCCCTTCTGCAAAATAAAAACTTTTTTCACATTCTGCTGCAAATCGATATTAAGCTGGCAGCAGACACACACGCATCCAAGTGTCACCATTGCGGCGGCACACTCCATCGCGCCAACTATCCTCGCAAGCCTCGTTGCTGCCTAGATGAATTTCGCAGCCAGTTTGAGTCGCGTTTCAGTTTCTGTTGTCACCAATGCCGCAAGCGTAAAACATCAGTATCGGTTCGGTTTTTAGGTCGTCGCGTGTATCTGGGACTGGCGGTCGTGTTGATGTCGGTAGGTCGAAGTCAGTCCACCTCTGAGGTGAAGCGACTGAGCGAGACATTGAATGTTCCTGCGATCACCATTCAACGCTGGCGACAGTGGTGGGCTGAACAATTTCCAATCACACCGCTGTGGCAAGCTCACTGCGCCCGTTTCATGCCATCGGTTGATTTGCTTCAGCTCCCCGCCAGTTTGATCAAATGCTTTAGCGGCTCAGCTGAGGAACAGATGCGGCGACTTTTGATCTTCCTTTCCCCCTTGACGATCGGACGTCCGGTCACTCTAAATGAGGGCTATTAATCACCCGCAGAAGTTGTAAATAGCCAAGTTATCTGAAGGTTTGTAATCTCCAATCCCATCAGCACTGCCGTCGGCAGCGCATCATTGGGAGACCTTTTTGAATACATCCAACACATTAACCGATCCGCTCAAACGTGACCGCATGGCGCGGCTGCGCTTCTCGATCATTGGCCCGTTACTGGCAGCTCCCCCCGAGCCGGGATCGTTACAGGCAGAACTGATACAGCTCAGCTCAAAGACTTGGCGTCATCCGCTGTCTGGGTTTGACGTTGTCTTTGGCGTGTCCACACTGGAACGCTGGTACTACGCGGCACGTCGCGCCCATGACCCGGTGGCCGCCTTAAAGGATAGGCTTCGTGGCGATGTCGGTCGCTTCCCCAGCCTGACGCCCATCGTGATCGAGACACTGACGACCCAGTATCGCGAGCATCAGGGTTGGACTGCTCAGCTCCATTTCGATAATCTGTGCGCAGCCCTGAAAGGCACGGATGCCGAGATTGCCTCCTATCCCACGATCCGGCGCTATCTCAAAGCGCAGGGCATGTTTCGTCAGGCACGACCGAAACGCGCCACCGCCGGCGCCCTGGCTGCACGCGACCGTCTGGAACGGCTAGAAGTGCGCAGTTTCGAGGTCGATCATGTGTGCGCGCTGTGGCATCTGGATTTCCACCAAGGTTCACGCCGCGTGCTGACACGCCAAGGCGTATGGGTGACACCGATGTTGCTGGGTGTGATTGATGACCGCTCACGTCTGGTTTGCCATCTGCAATGGTATCTGGATGAAACCGCCGAGAGCCTGATTCACGGTCTGTCGCAAGCGTTCATGAAGCGCGGCTTACCCAAGTAATCGCGAGCTCGCGATTACTTCGGTAATCAGCAGGACAAAATAATGTCAAGGAAACCCGGGACGCCCAAGCGTAGCATTATTTGGACCAGGATTTCCTCGTGATTATTTCGATGCTCAAAGTGAATCGAGCCAAGTCAATATGTCGGCATTTTTCCTC
>JAUSAO010000121.1 GCA_030652475.1 Gallionella sp.
TTAGCAGGCAATCCGCAAAGCGGATGCTCGCAAAAAACACGAACAAATTCAAATGCATATCCTGATTTGTTGCATCACCCGTTGGGTGCGTTGCTCAATTTATGTAGTCGATTGTTTTCTTTCGTGAATTTCGTGCCTTTCGTGGATAAAATGAGGTTTTAAGGTTAAAGGGTTTCCAGCACGACGAACGCAACGATCATGTTGCGTTCGTCGCTGATGGACAGATGATGTCCGCTGATCCCCAGTTGCGCCAGATAACTACGCAGCATGGTGTCGAACTGCAAGACAGGCTTGCCGAGGCCGTCGTGGGTGATGCTGATGCGGCTCAGGGATACCGGATGGCGCAGACCGCTGCCCACCGCCTTGGCAAAGGCTTCCTTGGCGGCAAAGCGTTTCGCCAGAAAGCGCGCCGGATGCGCATGAAGATGATATTCCGGCAACTCGGCTGCGCTTAACAGGCGCTGCGCCAGACGAACACCGTGCCGCAGCCACATCGTTTCGATGCGGGCATATTCAACGATATCCGTGCCGACACCAAAGATCATGCGTCATTCCCGCGACAGCGGGAACCCGGCTATCAAAAGATTCTTCATCTTGCGCACCGCCGCATCCAACCCGATGAATAGTGATTCGGCGATGATCGCATGACCGATGTTCAGCTCGACGATTTCAGGAATGGCGACGATATCCTGCACATTGTGATAATGCAGGCCGTGTCCGGCATTCACCTGCAAGCCTAGCGCATGAGCATGGGCAGCTGCGACGCGGATGCGTTCCAGTTCGTGTTTGTATGCGGGGACGCTGTCCGTATCCGCGAATTTTCCGGTGTGCAACTCGATCACCGGCGCACCGGTGCGTAGCGCGGCGGCTATCTGTTTTTCGTCAGGGTCGATAAACAGGGAAACGCGGATGCCCGCATCGGCGCAACGATCACAGGCCGATTTGACCGTATCGAAATAACGCAGCACATCCAGGCCGCCTTCGGTAGTCAGTTCTTCGCGGCGCTCGGGAACCAGGCACAGGTCATGCGGTTTCAGGCGCAACGCATTGGTAATCATCTCGTCAGTGACGGCGCACTCCAGATTCATGCGCGTTTGCAACATGCCTCGAAGCACGTCCACATCCGCATCCTGAATGTGGCGTCGATCTTCGCGCAGATGCAGGGTAATCGCGTCCGCACCGGCTTCCTCGCAAATCAGTGCGGCGCGCACCAGATTGGGATAACGCGCACCGCGCGCCTGGCGCAGGGTGGCCACATGGTCAATATTGAGTCCCAGTTTCTTCATAATTTTTGCAGGTCCTTAATCAGTTCGCGCGTATGCAGGATTTTCCCGCCGAGTTGGTGGTTCAGCAACATGCGCATCAGTTGCTTGCTCTGTTGCGCGGCAACAGGGTCAGTGTAGTCATCGGCGGCCATTGCCAGTAGCGTCTTGCCCATCACCCGTAAACCGTTACGCGCATCGCCGTCATCCGGCACGGCCCCGTGCTCCACGGCATAGCGATACGCAACCTCCGCTTGCACCGGTTTGCCGCTGCCTGCCTCTGTTTCCAGTTGCAGCGCATAACCCAGTTCCTGCAGCATGTGCTTCTCAAAACAGCGCAGTGTGGCGGCATGATCGGTTTCATGCGCCAGCCGAATAAGGGTCGCACGATAGTAATCGAACAACTGCTCATGCGCGTCATCACGCGCCAACAGGTTAATCAGCAATTCATTCAGATAGAACCCGCACATCAGCGCCGTGCCCTGCAAATAAGGCTGTCCGCCCTGCCACTCCGCGCTGTGCAGCGTACGCACCTCGCCTTTACCGAACCAGGAGAGCAACAGCGGCTGAAAGTTCATCAGCACGCCGCGCAATGCGGATCTCGGCCGTCTGGCGCCGCGCGCCACGATGGCCAGGCGGCCATGCTGACGGCTGTATACATCGAGCAGCAGGCTGGTTTCGCGAAACGGATGGCTATGCAGCACAAAGGCCGGTTCGTCCTGATGCCTGTTTTGCCTGGTCGTCATTCTATAAAATCATCAGTTTTCAATTAACTACTCACTACTAGCGACCAACGACCAACGACCAACGACTAACGACTAACGACTAACGACTAATTCTACTCATAGCCCAGCGTTTGCAACATGCGTGCATCATCCGCCCAGCCGCTACGCACCTTGATAAATACTTCCAGGAACACCTTGCCGTCGAACAGCTTTTCCATATCCAGTCGTGCCTGAGTGGCAATTTCCTTGATTTTTTCGCCCTTTTTGCCGAGCAGCATCGCCTTGTGCGCTTCCTTATCCACCAGAATGGCGGCGCTGATGCGGCGCAGTTTTTTGTCCATCTTGAATTCTTCAATCACCACGCTAACCGAATAGGGCAACTCTTCTCCAGTGAAACGGAAAACCTTTTCGCGCAATATTTCCGATGCCAGAAAGCGTTCGCTGCGATCGGTGACATCTTCCGGGTCATAAATCAGCCCGCCTTCAGGCAGGAAGCTGCGCAGGGTTTCGCGCAACTCTTCGATCTTCTTGCCAAATTTGGCGCTCACCGGAATGATGTCAGCAAATTTGAAGTCTTTCGCGACACGCTCGGCAAAGTCAAACAACTGCCCCTTGTCCGCCACTTCGTCGATCTTGTTGATCACCAGCAGCACCGGACGATTATCCGGCAGCAGCTTGAGCACCTCCTTGTCGCGCTCGTCGTAACGCAAGGCTTCGAGCACATACATCACCACCTGCACGTCGCGCAGACTACTGGTTACCACACGGTTCATGCCGCGATTCAGGGCATTGAGGTGCTTCATCTGAAAACCGGGCGTATCGACGAACACGAATTGCGAATGTTCGTCGGAGAATATCCCGTTGATCCGATGGCGCGTAGTTTGTGCCTTGCGCGAAGTGATACTGATCTTTTGTCCGATCAGATGATTGAGCAAGGTGGACTTACCCACATTGGGACGTCCCACGATAGCAATATAACCGCTGCGAAAGGATGCATCCGAATGCTCTTGAGTGGTAATTTCAGTTGTTTCAGTCATTATTATTTCCAATTATTTGGTAGGCGGCCAGTGCCGCCTGTTGTTCGGCATTACGGCGACTGGTGCCCGAGCCGCGCGTGATTAGTTTGAGTGAGGGGATGGCGCACTCCACTTGAAACAATTGCTCATGCGCCTCGCCTTGTGTTTCCAGAACGCTGTAGCCTGGCAAAGGGAGGCGCTTGCCCTGCAAATATTCCTGTAGCAGCGTCTTGGCGTCCTTGCCCAGCGTTTTCATGTCCACTTTAGCCAGGTAGGGCACAAACAGGTTCAGCACGGCCTGTTCTGCGGCGACAAAACCGCCATCAACGAATACCGCACCGAACAGCGCCTCGACGGCGTCTGCCAGGATGGAGGGACGACGAAAGCCGCCGCTCTTGAGTTCGCCTTCGCCCAGTTTCAGCTGGCTGCCCAGGTTGAGTTGCTGCGCGAAAATAACCAGCGTGGATTCCTTGACCAGGTTGGAACGCAAGCGCGATAAATCGCCCTCGCTCAGATCAGGGAATTCGCTGTACAGATATTTGGCGATCACGCAGCCGAGTATGCTATCGCCCAGAAACTCCAGTCGTTCATTGTGATCCGGTGCAAAACTGCGATGCGTGAGTGCACGCTGCAACAATTGGGGCTGTGTGAATACATACCCCAACTGCCTGCACAATTCAGCGCTACTTTTACTTGTCCGCACTGCTGGGGTTAAAATCAAGGTACAAACTCATGTTGCCCGCCAAGGGAATTTTCACGACATAACTGGCGCTCAAAACCGGCTTGTCTCCATCCCGATCAATCTCGATATCTTCAGGCTCAATGGCGGTAATGTTATCGATGGAGGCTCGCCTGCTGTAAGACATGCGAATATCACGCAACGAGGCTTTCTGCATCTCCGGGTCATGGGCAATCGTCGTAAATAATTGTTTAATCTCACTATTTTGCATATAGACTGGAAGCAATTTCAAGCCGAGCACACTGAGCAAGACCAGAATGAAGGATCCCAGGATAAACCCTGAAAAACTCAAACCGCGCTGGCTGTCAAATTTCGCTATGTTCATGGCATTCCCTTTCACAGTTATATCGGCAAACCGATACGCTTCAAATCAGAAAAATTCATCCAAACTAAAAAGGCCTTGCCGACGATCTGATTATCCGGCACAAAACCCCAATAACGGCTATCGCGGCTGTTGTCGCGATTATCACCCATCATGAAATAGTGCCCATCAGGCACTTTGCAACGCACCGACTCTTCCGTATAGCTGCAATTCTCCCGCCACTTGAATTCGGCTACCGAATTCAAGTGCACGTTAGGCATGTCGGGGTTCACCAGCAAAGCGTGTTTACCCTCGCCCAGCGCTTCGATGCGTCGTTCGGTGTGCACGAAATTCAGGCCGCTTTCGACGTAATTGTAATCACCATCCGATAACTGCACCTGCTCTACTCCATTGATAGTCAGACTCTTTTTTCGATATTCGACAACATCGCCCGACACACCCACCACACGCTTGATATATTCCACCGACGGATTTTCCGGGTAATGGAATACCATCACATCACCGCGCTGCGGGTCATTGATCCGGACTATTTTCTGGTTAATGATGGGTAGCCGGATGCCGTAAGTGAATTTATTTACCAATATAAAATCGCCCACCTGCAAGGTTGGAATCATCGAACCTGAAGGAATCTTGAACGGTTCGGCCAGAAAAGAGCGAATGCAAAATACGATCAGAATAACCGGGAAAAAGCTTTTGGCATATTCCACCCACCACGGCTCGGCAACCCCGCTGCCGCGTTTAGCCGCCAGAGCGAAGTGATCCAGCAACCAGATACCGCCGGTTATCAGCAACAACACAAACATGATTAAAGCAAAATCCATTTTTATCCTTAAAAACTACAAAAACTGCTGTCCACGAAAGACACGAAAAGCACGAACAAAACCAGATAAATCAATGATTGACACCAAGAAAATAGTTAAGCCCTACGCAACCAATTGATTTATTATTTTTTTACTTTCGTGCTTTTCGTGTTTTTCGTGGACAAGGGTTTGATTTATTAATCGTCCACCCGCAAAATTGCCAGGAAGGCTTCCTGCGGTATTTCCACATTGCCCACCTGCTTCATGCGCTTCTTGCCGGCCTTCTGTTTTTCAAGCAGCTTCTTCTTGCGGGAAATATCACCGCCGTAACACTTGGCCAGCACGTTTTTACGCATCGCCTTGACGTTCTCGCGCGCAATAATATTCGAGCCTATGGTCGCCTGTATTGCCACGTCATACATCTGGCGAGGGATCAATTCGCGCATCTTGGCCGCCACTTCGCGCCCGCGATACTGGCTGTTGGCACGGTGGACGATTACCGCTAATGCGTCCACCTTCTCACCGTTGATCAGCATATCCACCTTGACCACATCTGCCGAGCGATATTCCTTGAACTCATAATCCATAGACGCATAGCCGCGTGACACCGACTTCAGCTTATCGAAAAAATCCATCACGATTTCCGCCATGGGCATCTCGTACACCAGCTTCACCTGCTTGCCGTGATAACTGATATTGATCTGTTGTCCGCGTTTATGGGTGCACAGGGTGATGACCGAACCAACGTATTCATTCGGCATGTACAGATTAACCGTAACGACGGGCTCGCGTATTTCCTCGATTTTGGACGGGTCGGGCATCTTGGACGGATTATCCACGGTCAGCACCGTGCCGTCGCGCAACACCACCTCGTAAATTACCGTAGGTGCGGTGGTGATCAAGTCCATATCGAACTCTCGCTCCAGCCGCTCCTGCACGATTTCCATGTGCAACAGCCCCAAAAAGCCACAGCGAAAGCCAAAACCCAGCGCCTGCGACACTTCCGGTTCGTAATGCAAAGCGGCATCATTCAGTTTGAGTTTTTCCAGCGAATCACGCAGCGCTTCGTATTGATTGGATTCCACCGGGAACAATCCGGAAAATACCTGCGACTGAATTTCCTTGAAACCCGGCAACGCCTGTGCAGCCGGTTTCGCCTGATGCGTGACGGTATCGCCCACACGGGCTGATTTGAGTTCCTTGATACCGGCGATGACGAAACCCACCTGCCCTGCGCTCAAGGAATCACGCGGCTGTGATTTGGGTGTGAACACGCCGACATGCTCGGTCAGATGCTGTGCACCCGTGGCCATGAACAGGATTTTTTCCTTGGGCTTAAGCGTGCCGTTCATCACTCTCACCAGCATCACCACACCCACGTAGTTATCAAACCAGGAATCCACGATCAGCGCCTGCAACGGGGCGTCAACATCGCCCTTGGGTGGAGGCACTCTGGCAATCAATGATTCAAGCACATCTTCAATGCCCACTCCGGTCTTGGCGGAACAGTGCACCGCATCGTGCGCTTCAATGCCGATCACTTCTTCGATTTCCTCGATGGCATTATCGGGATCGGCGGAAGGTAAATCAATTTTGTTCAGCACCGGCACGACTTCCACGCCCAGATCCAGCGCGGTATAACAATTGGCAACGGTCTGCGCCTCCACCCCTTGCGAGGCATCCACCACCAGTAGCGCACCTTCGCAGGCTGCCAGCGAGCGCGATACCTCGTAGGAAAAATCCACATGCCCCGGCGTGTCGATCAGATTCAGGTTATACACCTGCCCGTCGCGCGCCTTATAGTCTAACGCGGCTGTCTGAGCCTTGATGGTAATCCCGCGCTCGCGCTCTATATCCATCGAATCAAGAACTTGCTTATCCATCTCGCGATCAGACAGGCCGCCGCACAAATGAATAATGCGATCGGCCAGCGTGGACTTGCCGTGATCAATGTGGGCAATAATGGAGAAATTACGGATTAGCTGCATGGAGTTCCAAATAAAAACCGCCGACTTTCATCGCGGCACGCTCACCTTTGTGGAAGGGGTCAGCTTCTCACAAGGGCGAGAGTGCATTGAGATAAGGCGCGGTATGATCGCAAAGCGCGAATTCTATCTGATTTAGGCGTAATACGCAGGACTGTGATTACTTCTCATCCAGTTTGATCGCCACATAGGAGGCGCTATCGCCACGGCGCACCAGCAAGGCAACATTACGACCCTGAGGAACTTGCTTGAGGATTCCTTCGAGCTGATTCAGCGAACGTAGCGGCATATTGCCGATAGCCAGCAGCACATCACCCCGCTGCAAACCGGCTGCACGCGCGGCCGATCCCCTGACATCTTCCACCAGCAAACCGCTCTGCAATTCCAGTAATTGCTCGCGGCTCAGCTCGCTCACGGCAATGCCCAGGCGCGCAATCAGCTTGCCAGCCTCATCAACCAGCCCCTTGGCCGCCTGCGCCAGCCTCCCTTCTTCCGGCATTTTGGCGATTACCACGGTCAATTGCTTCAAGGCCCCCTTGCGCCACAACTCAAGCACCACCTTGCTGTCGGGCTTGGTCGCCGCGACTATGCGTGGCAGATCGCTGGAATTATTCACTACTTTGCCGTTGAACTTGAGGATCACATCGCTGGCCTCTATGCCCGCCTTGTCAGCGGGCCCGCCTTTTTCTACACTGCTGATCAACGCACCATTGGGTTGACTCAAGCCGAATGATTCAGCCAGCTCGCGCGTCATTTCCTGTATCGTTACGCCGATACGTCCACGCGTCACCGTGCCGCTGGTGCGTAATTGCTCCGTCACTTGCGTTGCCACATCAATCGGGATGGCAAAAGACAATCCCATCGAACCGCCGGAACGGGTATAAATTTGCGAATTGATGCCGACCACCTCACCGTCCATATTGAACAGCGGTCCGCCGGAATTACCGGGATTGATAGCCACATCGGTCTGAATAAACGGCACAAAGTTATCCTGCGGCAATGAGCGTCCCTTGGCACTGACGATACCGGCCGTCACACTGCTGTCGAAGCCAAACGGCGAGCCAATAGCGACAACCCATTCACCCACTTTCAGTTTCTCGGGATCACCCAGCAACACTTTCGGCAAATTACTGGCCTCTATCTTCAGCAACGCCACGTCAGTACGCTTGTCTACGCCAATTACGCGGGCCGCAAACTCGCGCTTGTCAGTCAGGCGCACGGTAATCTTATCGGCGTGATCGACCACATGTGCATTGGTCATGATGTAGCCATCCGCACTGATGATAAAACCCGAGCCTAATGATTGCGATTCCTGCGCGCGTGGCATGGGCGGAGCAAAACGCCGGAAAAAATCAAAGATAGGATCCCCTTCGGGGAAATTGGGGAATCCTTGTGCATTGCGCACGATTTGTGTGGTGCTGATATTGACCACCGCCGGGCCCTGCTTTTCCACCAGGCCGGTAAAATCAGGCAACCCATTGGCATGGGCTGAAAATCCACACAGAACAGCTACGATCAATATCGTCGTGTTAATAAGCTTTTTTAGCATGCTAACCTCCTCATAGTAAAAAAATTTATTTTGTCATCGTGTCGTTATTCGCGATACAGGCGCGCAATAAACGGGTGGTTTTGTCTGCTGGACTGGCGCGCTGAAAACCATTTGGCAAAAATAAACCCGACTACCAGTCCAGACAACGCACCGATCGCCGCATAGCCATCACGCTGCCCATCCTGCATGGCCCAACTCCCGCCCCATGCCGCACCGACAAACAACAGCACCAGCGGCAATAGATAAACCAGACCTATTCCACGCAACACCGCTCCCTCGGCAACCGACACAATGACTTCATCGCCTATTTTGGCATTGATCTGATTATCTACCTTGAACTGGCGCGGCTTGCTGCAAAACAACTGGGACAGCTTGCCCGTCCCGCAACCCTTGCCATTGCACTGCCCGCAGCCATTCCCCTGACTGGCCTCAACCAGCGTGAAGCGCTTGTCCGTCTGCACCACAACAGCTCGCGTTTCCAGCATGGCTATTTACCGTTATAACGCACTGAGTCCAGCACTTGCATCACGGCCTTGGGAGGAACTTCTCCCACCACGTTAAACAAATGCTTGTCCACCACCTTTTGATAGAGATTGACGGCACCACGACTGGACAAACCCTCGACATCATCCTCGTCCCCGTCAGCGGGCTCGATAAAAACAGAGATGGCACTCAAGCCATCAGAGAACACCAACTGCGTCACAGGCGCATGTTTTCCCTGCATCGGGCGCACCACTTCCATTGTTTTCTTGAAACCGCTGGGCAAGGCATCCACGACCCAACCGCTGTTTACTGGCGCAGCAACCTTATTGCTGGCAGACTTCGCCTTACCCGTACCCAAGGAAGCCGTTGTAGCACTGGAAGCGATCCAGGAACGATCCACCCCGGAGCCAATTTTCAGTTGTGTAAAGGCATACTGCTCAACAATTTTCATTTTATCGTTCAGCACCGCAGACTTTAGCAACAACCCGGAATCGGTATGCACCCATATCATGTGGGTGTAACGCAAGTTGTCCTTGGGCTGAAACAGCACGACCTGAGTGTCATACCCCGCCACTCTCTCGATACCGGCCTCTCTGACCCGATAATTTTCGCTCAATGCGGACAATTGATCCGTCAACAACAATGGAAATCTGACTTGCCCCTGATGGCTGTCAACCTGCACCATTTTATGGTTTTTATAACACCAGACTTGCCCGTGATGGCGGATGATTTCCCGCTTGGGCCCATCCAGGCTCTCCAGCTTTTCATACTCGCTGTCGGTTTCAACCACATGCGTAATACGCGAAGTCTCGACATGATTACCGTACTGATAGACAAACACGCCACTGTAATCCGTCTGGTGACCTGCAAACGCAACGATCTTTAACCAGTCAAACCTGGCGTTCCCTTCAGCTGCACAGACATTCGCCGCCAACAACAAACCACAGAATCCCGCCCACACCCTCATTGCGATTTTTCCCCCGGATTGTAAGTCACCGTGCGCATGTAGGACGCGCCGCCATTCATGTCATTACTGGGAGAGAACTCCTGGTGCGCCATCAGGTAGTCATTTGATTTGGGTTGAATTTGCAGATTGACAGGACGAATATCCGGTTGCTGCATCGCCATCTGAGGTGCCGCTTCAGGACTGATCTGCAATGACATCCAGGCCACTACGCCGACAGCCAGCACCGATGCCGCGGCCGAAAGTGCGAATACACGCGCTTTTTGCTTGATCGCATGACTGCGCGGTGCCAGCACAGTAGGTTCATTCAGCAAACGTTCACGCACACCTGTACTGATATCGCGGTGAACATATTCAGGCTGGCGCAGTACGTCACCAATCAGATGATAAACCGCCCATTCACGATGCGCATCGGGGTCTTGTTTGAGCTGATCGAACATGATCTCCGCTTCGTCTTCAAACAACTCGCCATCCATCAGCGCTGAAATCTCATGTTTCATCATTACCACCTATTACCTTTACTGGTTTCCAACAACGGACGCAGCTTCTCTGCTACCGCCTCGCGTGCCCTGAAAATTCTTGATCGCACCGTGCCGACAGGACAATTCATCACACTGGCGATTTCTTCGTAACTTAAACCTTCAATTTCGCGCAAGGTCAGGGCACTGCGCAAATCTTCGGGTAACTGTTGCAAAGCCGATTGCACCGTACTGACAACCTGTTTGCTCATGAGTTCATTTTCTGGCGTACTGACTTCATGTAAAAGTCCGGCATCTTCAAATGACTCCGCTTCTTCCGCATCAAAATGGGTGCTGGTTGGCGGACGCCGCTTGTTCGCCAACAGGTAATTTTTGGCCGTATTGATGCCTATGCGATACAACCAGGTGTAGAACGCGCTATCACCACGAAAACCCGGCAAGGCACGGTATGCCTTGATAAAGGCTTCCTGTGTCACATCCTCTGCTTCGCCGGTATCGCGCACAAAACGGGAAATCAGCCGCCCCAGTTTCCGCTGATATTTTGCAACCAACAGATCAAAGGCATGCTTATCCCCGCGCTGTACGCGTTCTACCAACTGCTGGTCAAATTCCCGATCTTCCATCCCTGATTATCCGATTGTGATTACATAAAACATGCAGCGAGGCGCAGTATAACCGCTAGCCATCAAACTCGTCAGCCCGCTTGACCTGTTTCGGCGATGAACGAAATTTACCGGCCGACAATAAATTCCGCTCTTTATGCATGGCAGTTTTGCTATAGTTCGCCCATCGCAATCCGCATACCGAGAATCTAATTGCTGCAATTTGACACATTGATTATCGGCAGCGGCCTTGCCGGCCTTACGCTGGCACTCAAACTAGCCGACCATCAAAAGGTGGGGCTCATCACCAAAAAATCCCTGCTGGATGGCGCAAGCAATTGGGCGCAGGGCGGTATTGCCGCCGTTTTGTCGACCGATGACAGCCTGGAAGCGCACACCCACGACACTTTGCTGGCCGGCGCGGGGCTCTGCGACCCGATCGCCACCCGCTATGTGGTTGAACATGGCAAACAAGCCATAGACTGGCTGATAGCTCAGGGTGTGCCTTTCACCAAAGATGTCAGCAGCGACATGGGCTACCACCTGACACGCGAAGGCGGACACAACCAGCGGCGCATTATTCATGCCGCTGACGCGACAGGACACGCCGTTCAGGAAACGCTTTCCAGCAAGGTGCTCCGGCACCCCAACATCACCTTACTGGAGAAGCACATGTCGGTAGACTTGATTACCGGCAAAAAATTGGGTTTATCGGACAATCGCTGCTACGGCGTCTACGCGCTCAACACCATTACGGACGAAGTGGTCACCATTGCCGCGCAACACACCGTCCTGGCTACAGGCGGGAGCAGCAAGGTGTATCTGTACACCACCAACCCGGACACCGCAACGGGCGATGGCATAGCAATGGCATGGCGTGCCGGATGTCGTGTCGCCAATATGGAATTCATACAATTCCATCCTACCTGTTTGTACCACCCGCACGCCAAATCATTTCTGATCAGCGAAGCGGTGCGCGGCGAAGGTGGAATTCTGAAACTGCCGGATGGAACACGTTTTATGGCGGACCACGACAAGCGCGCCGAACTGGCTCCCCGTGATATCGTGGCGCGTGCCATCGATTACGAAATGAAAAAGGCCGGACTGGATTGCGTTTATCTGGACATCTCGCACCAGTCGGTGGAATTCCTGCAAGAGCATTTCCCCAATATTTTCACGCGCTGCCTCAATCTGGGCATCAATATAAGCAAAGAACCGATCCCGGTGGTTCCTGCCGCGCACTACACCTGCGGCGGCGTGGTGACTGATCTGCATGCACGCAGCGACGTTGACCATCTCTACGCCATTGGCGAAACTGCTTACAGCGGCTTGCACGGTGCAAACCGGCTGGCCAGCAACTCCCTGCTTGAGTGCCTGGTATTCGCTGATGCCGCAGCACAAGACATTCTCAGCCAACCCCACGAAAAAACACGCACCTTGCCTGCCTGGGACGACAGTCAGGTAACCGATGCCGACGAGCAAATCGTCATCGCACACAACTGGGCGGAGCTGCGTCATTTTATGTGGGATTACGTAGGTATCGTGCGCACCAACAAACGCCTGCAACGCGCCCAGCACCGCGTTCAGTTACTGCAAAAGGAAATCGATGAATACTATACTCACTTCCACATCAGTTCAGACTTGCTCGAGCTGCGCAATCTGGTCACCAACGCGGATCTGATAGTAAAAAGCGCACTGTCGCGCCATGAAAGTCGCGGCTTGCATTACAGCCGCGATTATCCTGAAACACAGGATAATCCATCGCCCACTATCCTGTCGCCGCAGAATCGTTAAGCGTATCTCAGCCGCACACGCAATTCTCGAAATACCTCATCTGGCAGCGCATCGCTGAAAATCACCTGGCAGACGGGCAGTTTATAACCTTCCATTCTGGCGCACAGCACGACACAGTGAGCGGTAACAACCGTATGGTGCACAACTTCCCCGTATAGCTCACCCCCGCCTTGCGTGCTGACCGTAATATGTTTTTGATCCAGAGAAAAATAACGCCAGGAATAGCGGGCACGCAGCAGCGCGTAGCGATAGAGAGAATAAAACAGGCTAAGAAATATCAGCAGCGACAGACTCAGACGAGCCCAAATAACAACAGGAATCAAATATACCGAGATCATCACCAGCAAATGCACAACAAGCAACAACGAGGCAAACGTTCCGGATGGCTTAATGATAAACAGCTTGAGCATGCTGTTGGCTCAGCGTACTGTCAGTATACGTACAGGACGAGCAGCAGGACGAGCAAAATCAAAAACAAAATCAGCACCTTAAAATTACTTCCCGCCGACGGAGCCGCTGATCCGGGGCGTGCGGATGGCGTCGACATTCTGACTGCACTCGGCTTCCCCGCCTTTGCGCTCGGCATCTTCAGGGTTTTAGCCAGCTCATCAACCTCGTCGGGGTTACTGGTTAATGCTGCCAAACGCAGGGTAGCCTCGTTGGAATCAAAGGCCTGAGACAAACCCAGGGTGCCTGCCGAATTTTCTGCTGCATCTTCCGCCGCGCTACGACCCGCAACGTGAATAGCGTCAAGCTTCTTCTTTCCGGAAGCGGGCGTGGTATCAATGGGCCGATTGGAGCGCGGCAAAACTTCACGACAGGCACGCAAATCCGCCGCAAAATCCTGGGCGTTCTGATATCTGTCATCGCGCTCTTTAGCCAATGCCTTGGCCACGATAAAATTAAGCATGTCCGGCACTTTACTATTCAGCGTGCCGGGTGCCGCCGGCACGAGATTCAGTGTTTGAAACATGATGGAGTTAACGTTGTCGCCGACAAAGGGCGCTTCGCCGGTGAGCATCTCATACAGCATCACTCCCAGCGAAAAAATATCCGAACGCGGATCAATCTGCTTACCCAAAACCTGCTCGGGCGACATATATTTTGGCGAACCCAGCACCATACCTGTCTGGGTACGAACCGCTGAAGAAGCCATGCGCGCAATACCAAAATCGGTAATTTTTACATGGCCATCCCGTATCAGCATGATATTCGACGGCTTGATATCACGGTGCACAATCCCGTACTCATGTGCGTAAGCCAATCCTGAAGCCACTTGCGCGACCATGTCCAACACCTGGCCTACCGGCAACAGACCGTCGTTTTCGCGCAAAACGTCGCGCAACTCCCGACCCTGCAAAAACTCCATGGCTATGTAGGCGATATCCGCACTCTTGCCCACGTCATAAATCGTGACGATATTCGGATGATTGAGCCTGCCGGCCGCCTTGGCTTCCTGATAAAAGCGCCCTTCGTATTCTTCTTTGTCCTCCTGCGCCAGACCGAGATTGATGGTCTTGATTGCGACGATGCGATCAATCAGGGGATCCTTTGCCTTGTACACCACGCCCATGGCGCCCTGACCGAGCTCGGACAGCACTTCATAGCGACCCAGTTGGCTAATCATTATCTGCACCCGCAACCGTATTTATTGTTTTGTCCCTGTACATAAACGGCCTAATTGCACACCTTCGGCTTTATTCGTATTGTTTTTCCCGGACCAACATCCACGTCTTCGCTATAGACCCCGAAACTTGCGTGATTGACAATCAGCTTATGTTTACCCGGCTTGGCAGTCACCGTCAACGAACCGGAAGTAACGACACCTTTTGCCGCACCATCGATGAACACTCGCGTACCCTCCCTGCAAATAACCAGAATAGAGGCATCCTCACTCGATTCAGGACTGCTGGTGTCCGTTACAGACTGATGCCCCGTCGAAACCGACGATTTATGCTGTACCTGACTTTCGCTGGATTTAACCGGTGCAGGCTGTTTCTTAGCTACCTCATAAACTTCCTGTTTGGCCTGAGCGACTGCCTGGCGGCTGGTTTTATCCGTTCTGGTTTTATCCGGCCTGGTTTTATCCGGCCTGGCTCGATCCGTTACCTGCCTGTCTGATGTTGCATTTTCCGCCAAAATCGGCGGTGGCAATACATCCTGCATGGTTTCGACCGGTGGTGTCTCCGCCTTATCAGCCCATTCTATTTCAGCCACCTGCGGTGTGGGTATGAGCACCAGAGCAGCAAACAGCAGCAGCAATGGCACGACAACCACGCCGGAGTACAGGATGCGCTGTCTGGCATCGGCCTGCCTGACTTGTTTAACCAGCCTCTCCAGGGCATTATCCAGCCAGACAGATACGGTATTCCAAAGAACGACGGCATGATGCAGCATCCCGACATTCCGGGGCAGCACCGTATTCTCAGCGGCCCGCATCCCCCGGGTCGTCTGATCACCCGGATAACCGATCGCATAAATTTCGTGCTCACGCACATGTTTGTCGGTACGCGACCCCTGATAGTGGAACATCCCCGTATATTGAGCCGAAAGACGTGACACGGCATCATAATAGGAACGCGACACGAGTATCTGGCTGGCATCAGCAAAACCCATCACCCGCTGTGCGACGTTAATGCCGTCGCCCACTATGTTAGGCTGACCGTTGATATCCCGCACCAATCTGACCGGACCGAGATTGATGCCGATGCGCACCAGCAGTTGTGGCTCCAGATAAGGATCTTCGTTAAGCAAGCTTGCGCGCAACCTGAGCGCCGCCGTCAGAGCCGACTCAACATCACCCAGAAAATTAACCGCCGCACCATCACCCGTATCAAGAATAATCCGATCCGCTACCGGGACATCATGAATAGCCTCGGAAAGATAGGTGTTAAACCTGTCTTTTAATGATATCTGCCCAGACACGGACTTTTTTGAATATTCCACAATATCCAAAAAAAGCACACTGCTGATGATAGTTTTATTACTGCGATCTTCCATTCAACTTTTCAATACACCCATAATTTTCACTGCAGTTAGCTAAGGAGATGCTGATTTATTCACCAAAACTGTCATTGCGAGCGTAGCGTGGCAATCCATGATGTTGATTATCAAATGAATTCTGGATTGCCACGTCGCTACGCTCCTCGCAAAGACGATTTAATCAGCGTTTCCCTAA
>JAUSAO010000131.1 GCA_030652475.1 Gallionella sp.
GCCGGGGCTGAACTGATTTTTCACCCCTACTTTGATGCCGCTGAATACGCTGCTGATAAACTCCGACACATCCTACGAGAAAACAAGGCTCCCGCATGAAACCAATCACTGTCCTCCTGACCGCCACCGATTTTTCCGCTAGCTCCAGCCGTGCCGAGGAACGCGCCGCGCTGCTGGCGGCAGAGCACGGCGCCCGCCTCACCCTGCTGCACAGCCTCTCTGGGCTGGCTCTGGAACGCCTGCGCGACCGTCTGCTGCACGGTTACGCCAGTACCGAAAGGCAGTTGATCGGGCATTACGAGGACGCCTTGCGCCGACTGGCGGAAGACCTGGCCGGGCGCTGGCAGATCGAGGTGACGCCGCTGCTCACGGTCGGCCAGCCACACCGCGAGATCAGCCGCGCCGCGCAGGAAATCGGCGCGGATATGGTGATATTGGGCGCGATGGGCGAACATCCGGCGCGCGAATTCTTCCTCGGCGCTACCGCCGAACGGGTGATACGGGAAGCCGCCATGCCCGTGCTGGTGGTGCGGAACGAACCAGGCGAACCCTACCGGCGCGTGCTGGTACCGCTCGATCTCTCAGTCCACAGCCTTGCGGTAGCCGAGCTTGCCCGCCGCGTCGCGCCCGAGGCTCATCTCACCCTGGCGCATGCTTTCGAAGTTCCGTTCGAGGGTAAACTGAACTTTGCCGGCGTCTCCGAGCAAGACATCCAGCGCTATCGCCAGGAGGAACGTCAACACGCCCAGGATGTGCTATACACGCTGGCGAACAGCCTGAAAAACGGGGAGCACGCCGATATCCGGGTGGAACACGGGATGCCGGAAGTTGTCATCCCGGAACTCTTGCGGGAAATGGAGGCGGACTTGATTGTGGTGGGCAAACACGGCAAATCGGAAATCATCGATCTGTTTCTGGGTAGCATGACCAAGCATCTTTTACTGGAGGCGCCCTGCGATGTATTGGTGATGCCGCCGGCCAGGATGGCGACATCATGATCCTCTGGCCGCAACTCGCACTCTGCCTCAACCTTTGGCTGTTGTATCAACACGGATGCTGAAAATGAGAATGATGACTTTCGACAAGGCACTCAATTGGAAAGCGTACAAAAGCCAGAGGATAGGGCTGATTGCATCGAGTCTGGTCTGGATCCTGCTGGCCGGGCTCGCACATTACCTGACAGGTCCGAACTACGAATTCCATATCGTCTTCCTGCTTCCTGTGATTGTCATTTGCTGGTATGTCAGCATAAAAGCCGGGTTCCTCACGGCATTGCTCAGCGCGGCGGTGTGGATGGCGGTGGATTGGCTTGCGGCGCCACTTGGCGCCGATCCCCAGGCATTGCTTGTCAACGATGCCGTCAGGCTGAGCGTGTTTGCTCTGGTCATTGTGCTGGTTGAACGACTGAGAAGGTTGCATGAACGTGAGTCAGCCTTGGCCAGGGTCGATTTGCTCACGCAGTTACCGAACCGGCGCGCCTTCCATGAGCACGCTGGTGCCGAGATCGAGCGGGCACAACGTTACCGGCATCCGCTTACAATTATTTCCCTGGACCTGGATAATTTCAAATCGGTCAACGATAACGATGGTCATGATGCCGGAGACCGGGTGTTGCGCACGGTCGCCGAGGTGCTACAGAAGAATATCCGCTCGACGGATGTCGCTGGGCGGCTTGGCGGGGACGAATTCGCGATACTGCTGCCTGAGACAGGACGCAAGGCGGCTGGGGAGATTGCTGTGAAGCTTCAACAGCAATTGGCGCATCACATGCAAAAAGG
Source organism: Gallionella sp. (assembly GCA_030652475.1). Lineage (GTDB taxonomy): Bacteria > Pseudomonadota > Gammaproteobacteria > Burkholderiales > Gallionellaceae > Gallionella. Next base: position 1,779 of record JAUSAO010000131.1, read on the forward strand.
TGGCTGGCCAGTAACGGCCAGCTTGGGTGTGTCCACATTCATGGCGCCCCCGGCAAGCATTGACGATTTGATGAAACAGGCGGATATGCTGATGTATAGCGCGAAGCAGAAAGGCAAAAACAGAATCTGTCACGAGGTCATCCAGGCGCTACGGGACAATTCAGCGTGATGGAGTTTTGGCTCTGCTTTGTGCCGTGCTTATCCGGTTGTTACCCTTTTTCAGCCGAACAGCTAGGGTGAGTCCAATCGCCGGAATAAAGTTCAGCGTAAGTGGGTGCGGAGACATCACCCGCGATGCCTAGCAGCGAGCGGAAGGCGTTGAATGGATAGAAGCGGCGATTGAAGCGAAACGTGAATTCATTGAGATAGGTTTGTAAATGTTGATGACTCACCCCGTGATGAGTTCCTGAAATCATACCCTCATTTAAAAAGGGTAACAACCGGATAAGCACGCTTTGTGCCTCTGTTCGTGCTAACGCTGGGTGATTTACTGGTGAACGAGAAGCTCCAGCGCCGAGTTGACGCAGACGGTCTGGACACCGTTCCTCTGGACGTGCCGCTGATCATCGTGGCCCGTCGTGCTCACCATCTCGATGCTCCTGCTTAACCAGTATGGCACGGCAGGGCTCACAGCGAACGGGATGCGAAACACCAGGAATAGATGAAGTGATCGACATGATAACAATCGGAGGCCTGCTCGGCGGTATCGGCCTGTTCCTGCTCGGCATGGGGCTGATGACCGACGGCCTGAAACTGGCTGCCGGACCGGCGCTGGAACGCATCCTCGCCCATTCCACCAAGACCCGCCTGCGCGGGCTGGCTTCGGGCGTGCTGGTCACAGCGCTGGTGCAGTCTTCCAGCGCCGTGACGGTGGCCGCCATCGGCTTCGTCAATGCCGGGCTGCTCACGCTGGGGCAATCCATGTGGGTGCTGTTCGGCGCCAACGTCGGCACCACCATGACCGGCTGGCTGGTGGCGCTGGTCGGGCTGAAGTTCAAGATCGAGGTGCTGGCGCTGCCGCTGATCGGCGCCGGCATGGCGCTGCGCCTGTCCGGCGAAGGAAGCCGGCGCGGTGCGCTGGGACAGGCGCTGGCCGGCTTCGGCGTACTGTTCCTGGGCATCGACATGCTGAAAGAGTCCTTTTCCGGATTGTCAGCGGATTTCAAACTGCCGGAAGGGGAAGGTTTCAAGGACACCGTGGTGCAGGTGCTGATCGGCATCGCGCTCACCGTGCTGATGCAGTCCTCCAGCGCATCCCTGACCATCGCGCTGACCGCCGCCCAGGGCGGACTGCTCACGGCCCAGGGCGCCGCCGCCGTGGTCATCGGCGCCAACATCGGCACCACGGTCACTGCGCTGATCGCTTCCATCGGCGCTACGCCAAACGCCAAACGCGCCGCTGCCGCCCATATCCTGTTCAATCTCCTGACTGGCGCCGTGGCGCTGGCGCTGCTGCCCTGGCTGGTATCGGCCATCGGTGCGGCAGGCGAAGCGCTGGAACTCGACTCGGCGCCAGCTGCCCAGTTGGCCCTCTTTCACACTGCCTTCAATCTGCTCGGCGTGGTGCTGATCTGGCCCATCGCCAACCGCATGGCCCGGTTTCTCGAAGGGCGCTTCCGCGCCGCCGAAGAGGACGAGGCCAGTCCCTGCTACCTGGATACCAACGTCGCGGCGGTGCCGGCTCTGGCGCTGGATGCCCTGGAGCGGGAAGTGCGGCGCATGGGCGGCATCGCCCTGCGCATGATGCGCGAGGCCATGGCTGGCGCCGCCCAAGACAAACTGGCGAAAGACCAGCAGATCGTGGCCCGGCTGAATCAGGCTGTCGCGAATTTTATCGCCCGCCTGAACCGGGCTGGCATGTCGCAGGACAGCGCCCGGCGCCTGCCGCATATCCTGCGCGTGGCCCGCTACTACGAGGCGGTGGCGGAACTGGCTACGGAGGCTGCGGCCGCTGCGCGCGAAACGCCCCTGCCGGTGTTGATCGAAACAGACGGCGCTTTTCTCGATCAGGCAACGCTGCTGTTTTTTCGTGTCGAACCCGAGAGGATGCTGGCGCATGGCGCTGACGTCGAAACCGGCTTGCAGAGCCTGGAAGGGGACTATCAGATGCTGAAAGCGGAACTCCTGGAGGCGGGCGCTCAGGGTCGTCTGCCCGTGACGGACATGGATGCCCGCTTGCGCGCTGCGAGCGCCATCCGTCGTGCTGTGCAGCAGGCCGTAAAGGCGACGCGCCTGCTCGACGCCGAAGCGACGGCCAGCGGAGCGGAACAGGAGCCGCCACGAACAAAACAGTCACAAGCGTGAAAAACCATCTGAAACTCTGCCATGCCAGCGTCAATCAGTCGGCCTGCAAGTAAACAGATAAGATATGTGTGTCGAGCGCGTAATTCTTTTTGCGGGAAAAAGTTCTTAATCCGGCCATCTTTAAACTACTTAAAGGCGCCTCTAAAAATTCAAGTTTTTAGGCAAGACAAGGCACAAATAAAAAATTTTAGCGCGGCATGCGGTTGATATTTAAGTGATAACTTTTTTCGAGTGACGCCGATTGTGATGAAATGGGGTAAGCAGGCAAGCCGCAAAGCGGCTGCTCGCAAAATTGGATTTTTAGATGTGCCCATATCTATAAACACTACTTAACTATTATTATTTAACCAGCCAATTGCGCAGCAATATCATCCCAAGAAGTATGCATTGCCGCTTCCAGCAACAGCTTTTCTGCGACAGGCAGTGACATTTAATTCATATCTTACAAGTCAACAACTTGGCCTGGATCGGGCACTGTGACGGTCCAGCCGTAGTCAGTTTGCAGGCGAGCAGCCAACGTTTGTGCTGCACTTTCTTCCCCATGCACCACAAATGTCTGGCGTGGTGGCCGCCGGAAACCGCCAGCCTAGGCGAGCAGTGCCGCCTGATCGGCATGTGCCGAGAACCCCCCCAAGGTGTGAATCGAGGCGTGCACCGAAATCTCCTCTCCGAAGATTTTGACCTGCTTTGCACCGTCCACCAACCGCCGACCGAGCGTGCCCTGTGCCTGAAAACCGGTGATCAGGACACTGTTCGCGGCATGCCCAAGATTATGGCGCAGATGGTGCTTGATACGCCCCGCGTCGCACATTCCACTGGCGGAAATGATGATGGCACCCGAGCGAATTTGGTTGAGGGCGATAGACTCCTCTGTGCTCCCGATGAAGTGCAAGTTAGGCAGGTCGCGCCCCGCAGCCTGCCAATTGGCGAGATGCTTCGCCTCGTCATCAAATAGCGCCATATGCTGCATGGTGACCTGGGTCACAGCCGTTGCCATCGGAGAATCTACGAAAATATCAAGATTGTGCAACCGCCCCTGACGTGTCAGATCATACAGATGGTAGATGACCTCTTGCGTGCGACCGACCGCGAATGCCGGAACAATGACGTTACCGTGCTTGACGTTAAGCGTGTGCTCAATTACCTGTGCGAACTCCTCCAGGGTGGTTGGTAGATCCTTGTGCACGCGATTGCCGTAGGTGGACTCAATGAACAATATGTCCGTATCTTCAATCAATGTCGGGTCGCGCAAAATCACCCGATCAGGCTGACCGAGATCGCCCGACATAACGAGCTTCGTGCTCTTGCCGCCTTCCATGATCTGAATTTCGAGAATCGCCGAACCGAGGATATGGCCGGCATCTCGAAAACAACAACGAACATCAGGATGCGGTGTCAGCCACTCATCATATGCTACAGGGCTTAATTGTTTCAGGCAGGCTTCCGCATCCTGCACGGTATACAGCACAGGCAGTGCAGCTTTGGTGCGCGCAGAAGCTTTCCCGCGACGCTTTACGGCACGAAGGGCATCCATTTCCTGAATGTGAGCACTGTCGGGTAACATGATGTCCAGCAGTAGGGCTGTCGCCGTGGTGGTATAGATTGCCCCACCGAATCCATCGCGCGTAAGCCGTGGCAGCAGACCGCTATGGTCAATATGCGCGTGGGTGAGTAGTACGAAATCGAGAGAGTGCGGGTCGAAATTAAACGCTTTTCGGTTGCGTTTCGGTGCTTCTCGTCCACCCTGGAACATTCCGCAATCCACCAGGAAACAAACATCACCTGTCTCAATCTGATAACACGAACCGGTGACTTCACGAGCTGCACCAAGAAAAGTGACTTTCATGATTTCATGCCTTTTGCAGCACAAATGGCGCATATTTTCCGGTTTCGATGCGCGCTGTATTGTCGCTGAACAGGAGCGAGCTGCCTGTTTTGAGGATCCGCAACCAGAAACCGATTGTGACCAGATAGATTGCACGGATAAAAAATCTGTTTTGTTGTGTCTGATTTTTCATAAAATTGTTCCTGTGCTGTTAGACACGAAATCGAAGTGGATCACTGAATTGTGTCATTTACCATAAGAGACGTTTCGTGCGCAGCTTGCGGGATTCGCTGTGGCAATTGTAAAAATTGGTCTGGAGTTTATGGCAGTAGTATAGCTATCTCGTCAACAAAGGCGGTAAACTTTTGTAAATCTCGCCATAAACATCTCGCCATAAACATCGGCCTCACCATCGGACACAAAAGCCTTACGATCGTTGTTTGAGTTGCATGTGGCGCGCCCATTGCAAGTTTTTCTTTACGATTGGTGGCCGCTCCAGTAACAGGTTTGTCGTTACGAACAACTGGGCAGTACTGCTATCCGGGTAATTCAAGGCAAATAATGGCCAGTATCTATACTTGTGTGCCAGTTTTAAGCTGGCCGTTACCGATAGTGGTATTCTTAATGAACATATTCTGATTTTAAGCATAGCGCGATTTGCATGGCACAAATACTGTGCCTAATTCAACGGACAACTGTCAAATTTTGCGGTTTTTCGATGTCAATGAACTGCAGATTTTAGGTTGATAAAGCCAATGCTTGGCGAGTTCCTGGCAAAGCTGGTGGCTTACCTCACTGAATTTATAGGATTTATCATGAAGCCAATACACCCTTTAACACCCGATCACACACCCGCCTGGCACGCCCAACCCCTAAATGAGGTATTGCACACCTTGTCGGTTTCTGCTAACGCTGGCCTGAGCCACCAGGAGGCCGCTCAACGTCTTGAACAATATGGCCGCAACAGCCTGCCGGCATCAAAACGACGTGGCCCTTGGTTGCGTTTTGTGTTGCAGTTCCACAACCCGTTGATCTATGTGCTGCTGGTGGCTGGTGTCATCACATCCGTTCTCGAAGATTATGTGGATGCGGGGGTAATAGTTGGCGTGGTGCTCGTCAACGCTGTGATCGGTTTTATTCAGGAAGGCAAGGCGGAGAAAGCGCTGGAAGCGGTGAGTGCCATGCTTGCCAGTCACGCCACGGTGCTGCGCGAGGGCGAGCGTCACGAGATCGACGCCGCCCTCTTGGTGCCGGGCGATATCGTTCTGCTGGAGTCGGGCGCCCGGGTGCCGGCCGACCTGCGTCTTTTGCGCGTGAAGAACCTGCGCGTCAACGAGGCGGCCCTCACCGGCGAGTCTGTGCCCGTGGAAAAGGGCACGGAACCGGTGGCAGACGACGCGTCCATCGGCGATCGGTCCTGCATGGCCTATGCCGGCACGGTGGTAAGCTTTGGCCAGGCGCAGGGTCTGGTGGTCGGCACTGGTCAGGCGACTGAGATCGGTCGCATCGGCAAGCTGGTCGGCGAGGTACAGACGCTAGTCACGCCGCTTACCCGACGGCTTGATCAATTCGCCCGCCAGATCACGCTTTTCATCCTGGCGGTGGGACTGATCACGTTTCTCTATGGGCATTTCGTGCGCGAGATGCCGCTGCTAGAAATCTTTCTGGCGGTGGTGGGGCTGGCGGTGGCAGCTATCCCCGAGGGCTTGCCGGCGATCGTGACCATCGTACTGGCCATCGGCACCCGCGTCATGGCCCGTAACCACGCCATCGTGCGGCGGTTGCCGGCGGTGGAGACGCTGGGTTCGGTCACCGTGATCTGCTCGGACAAGACCGGCACGCTCACCAAGAACGAGATGACCGCCGTGCGGATCATGCTGCCCGCCCATACATTGGACGTGAGCGGCGTTGGCTATGCGCCCGAGGGCGGCTTCCATCGCGACGGCGTAGCCGTGGACTTTGTGCAGGATGTGGCGCTGCAAGGGCTGGTCCGCTGCGCCCTGCTGTGCAACGACGCCCATCTCAAGCACGATGACGCGACAGGCTGGCAGCTCATGGGTGACCCTACCGAAGGGGCTTTGTTGACCCTTGCCCACAAGGCCCGTCTGGATCCTCTCGGAGCTGCTGCGGCAACGCCCCGGATTGATGAAATTCCTTTCGAATCGGAACACCGATTCATGGCCACGCTGCATCACGATCACCAGGGTCACGCCTTCGTGCTGCTCAAGGGAGCGCCGGAGCGCATACTCGACTTGTGCGAACGGGATGCCGGTGGCCAGGCGCTCGATCGCGCCGCCTGGGAAGCGCGCATGGAAGAAGCCGCCGGCGCCGGACAGCGCGTGCTGGCGTTGGCGCGCTGCGATATGCCTGCCGGTACCACAGCGCTCTCCATGGACGACATCATGCGGCGCTTCACCTTGCTGGGGTTGGTCGGTCTAATCGACCCGCCACGCGAGGAGGCGATCGCAGCTGTGGCCGAGTGCCAGCGCGCAGGGCTGCGCGTCAAAATGATTACCGGTGACCATGCCATCACCGCAGCGGCCATCGGCCGCCAATTGGGGCTGAACGCCGACAGCGTGCTCACCGGCGAAACTGTGGAAACGATGGACGACGAGGCGCTACGGCCCTGCGCTCTCGAAACTGACGTAATCGCCCGCGCCAGCCCCGAGCACAAATTGCGCCTTGTGGCCGCCTTGCAGGCCCAGGGCGAGCTGGTCGCCATGACCGGTGATGGCGTCAACGACGCCCCCGCGCTTAAGGCCGCCGACATCGGCGTAGCCATGGGGCAAAAGGGAACTGACGCCGCCCGCGAAGCCGCCGATCTGGTGCTCACCGATGACAATTTCGCCACCATCGCCCATGCCGTGCGCGAGGGCCGCGTGGTGTTCGACAACATCAAGAAGTCGCTGCTCTTCATCCTGCCCACCAACGGCGGCGAGGCGGGCGTGATCCTGATCGCGGTGTTCGCCGGTCTGGCGCTGCCGGTCACCGCCGCCCAGATTTTGTGGGTTAACATGATCACAGCGGTGACGCTGGCACTGGCGCTGGCCTTTGAGCCGGCCGAGCCGGGCGTCATGCTCCGCCCGCCACGCCGCCCCTCGGAACCCTTGATCACACGGGTGCTGGCCGCGCGCATCGCCTACGTCAGCCTGCTGATGATTGTGGTGACCTTCACTGTGTTCGAATGGGAGCTCGCGCGCGGCAGCAGTATCGAGGTGGCGCGCACGGCGGCGGTGAACATGCTGGTCGTCGGCGAACTGGTGTACCTTTTCAACGTGCGCCACTTCACCGCTACGGCCTTTACCCGGGACATCCTTACCGGCAACCCTGTGGCGTTCTGGATGAGTGTGTTGTTGATTGGTTTCCAGCTTCTGTTCACCTACGCGCCCCCGATGCAGCAGGTATTCCATACTTCCGCGCTGGACGCAGTGTCTTGGCTGGTCATCTTCGCTTTGGGTTTCTTCAAGTTTCTCGCAGTCGAGGCGGAAAAAACCCTCCTGCGGCGTTTGCATGTCCGGAGTATGTGAATGAGTTTACGAGAACGTTTGCAACGCTATATGCTGAGTCGGGAACAAATTCACGGCAACAGCTGGCTCGCCTGGCTCGGCCCTTGGCTGCACGATCCCAAGTTGTGTGGCATTGGTCGCGGCGCGGAGTCGCCTTGGATGTGGCGCTAGGCGTGTTCTTCGGTCTGCTTATTCCCATCGCGCAGATTCCACTCACGGTGGCTGCTGCCATAGTGATGCGAGCCAACGTCCCGGCTGCTGCAGCGAGCACCCTTATTACAAATCCGATCACCTTCGGCCCCATTTATTACGGCGCCTACTGGCTGGGCGCTTGGGTGACCAGCGAAGATGCGCCAGTGGATGCAGTCAACAACCTAAGTGCACAAAATCGGTGCCGTCGACGATGATGCTAGTCTTTGGCAGCGCATTGTTGGTCTAGGCAAACCGCTGCTGGTGGGTCTGTCCATCACGGCCACGCTGATTGGGCTTTTTACTTACGGGTTGATCACCCTGATCTGGCGATGGCGAACCTTGTCCAAACGGCGCACCAGGATGCGCTTATGAATCCACTACTCACCTCGATCTTCTCGGTCTTGGCTGTCGTCATGTTGTTTCTGCATGGGTTTGCGGCATTTTCCGAAGATATCGCGCGGCTCGGCGGAGAACGTCTGCGTGGAGTTCTACGGCGTCTGACACGAACCGACTGGCGGGGGGTGCTACGCTGTGGCCGCCGTCACCTCCCTGCCTGTGGCATTCTATCTGGCCTTTAACGGTCATGCTGGAGGTGGAAAATTATCCGCGCTGGCGGATGCTCAAGGAGAAGTGATGAGACGGCACAAACAGACAACGTATCTGCGGGCAGGTGCAACCTTTGGTTCGGGGAATGCGGCATGGTTATGCTGACCGTCAATACCGGCAGTTCCTCGGTTCGGCTTGCGGCGTTCTCATGCGCGGAGACGGGTATGCGTGACTGTGGCGAGGCACGTTACGAGTCCGATACGACCGACCCGCGTGAGCGGCTGGGAATTTTCAAAGATCAGCACATCGGCACGCCGCCGCAATTGGTGACGCATCGCATTGTGCACGGCGGCGCGCGCCTGACATCCGCGTGCATGTTAGATGCCGAAGTCGAGGCCGAGATCGAGCGGCTCACACCCCTCGCGCCGCTACACAATCCCGTGACGCTTACATGGATTCGTGCCTGCCGCGAGGTATTTGGGGCGCAAGTGCCGCAGGTGGAGGTGTTCGACACGGCGTTTTATGCGCAGCTGCCAGAAGTGGCGGCGCCTATGCGTTGCCAGTGGAACTCATGGCACGGCACGGGTTGCGGCGCTACGGCTTTCACGGGCTCGCCCACCAGGCGCTTTGGTCGCGCTGGCGCGAATTGCGCCCGGCTGTTCCTGATGGCGGACGAATCATTTCATTCCAGCTTGGCGCCGGTTGCTCGGTGACGGCGATTGACCGCGGCCGACCGCTCGACACCTCGATGGGATTCTCGCCACTAGAGGGGTTGGTGATGGCGACGCGTTGCGGCGATCTCGATCCGGGGCTCGTGGCTTTTCTGCAGCGCGCCGAGGGACTGAGCGCCGCTGACATGGAGCGGCTGCTCAACGAAGATTCCGGGTTGCGCGGCGTTTCAGGGATCAGCGGTGACATGCGCACACTGCTCGCGGCAGATGATCCGCGCGCACGTATGGCGGTGCAGTTATACTGTTATCGTGCGCGCAAGTATCTCGGCGCATATCTGGCGGTGCTGGGTGGCGCGGACGCTATCCTGTTCGGAGGCGGTGTTGGCGAAAATGCTGCTGTCGTACGCGCCGCGATACTCGACGGTCTGGACTGGGCAGGCATCCAACTCGATGTCGCCGCCAACACCACCACCTCTGGCCGCGAAGGCCGCATCAGCAAAGCGGACAGCCGCATCGAGGCGTGGGTGATTCCGGTAGACGAATCCCGTATTCTCGCTCAGGAGGCACTCAACGTCATGTCGTCATAATCCAAGGAGCAACACCATGAAAGAGAAGATAAATGCAAGCGTATCAACCGTACCGGCAATCGAAGAGCTCGCACTGCTTGATGCTTGGTGGCGTGCGGCCAATTACCTTTCGGTGGGACAGATATATCTGCTCGACAATCCACTGCTCGAGGCGCCGCTCAAGCCCGAGCACGTAAAGCCCCGGCTGCTCGGCCACTGGGGCACGACGCCGGGACTCAACTTCATCTACGCGCATCTGAACCGCGTCATCAACAAGTATGACCTTGAAATGCTCTATATCGCCGGCCCCGGCCACGGCGGACCGGCGCTGGTCGCCAATACCTGGCTCGAGGGCAGTTACAGCGAGTTTTACCCGAACGTCGCGCGCAATGCAGAAGGCATGCAGCGGCTATTCCGGCAATTTTCATTTCCTGGTGGGGTGGGTAGTCATGTCACCGCTGAAACTCCGGGTTCGATACACGAGGGCGGCGAACTCGGCTACGCGCTGTCGCATGCTTTCGGTGCAGCCTTTGACAACCCCGATCTGATCGTCGCCTGCGTGATCGGCGACGGCGAGGCCGAGACCGGGCCGCTGGCGGCCGCCTGGCACTCGAACAAATTCCTCAATCCCGCCAGCGACGGCGCGGTGCTGCCGATCCTGCATCTCAACGGCTACAAGATCGCCAACCCCACGGTGCTCGCGCGCATCCCCCACGCGGAACTCGAAGCGCTGCTGGTTGGCTATGGCTATAAGCCGTACTTCGTCGAAGGCTCGGAACCTGAAGCCATGCATAGGCAAATGGCGGCAACGCTGGATACCGTGACCGAAGATATCCGCGCGATCCAGCGCGCGGCGCGCACCGATGGCAACACCGAACGCGCATGCTGGCCAATGATCGTGCTGCGCAGTCCCAAAGGCTGGACTGGGCCGAAGGAGGTTGACGGCAAGAAAACCGAGGGCTACTGGCGCTCACACCAGGTGCCGTTCGCGGATACTGATAACCCGGAACACCTGAAGCTGCTCGAACAATGGCTGAAGAGTTACCGTCCCGAGGAATTGTTCGATGCAGACGGTGCGCCGCGCCCGGAAATTGCGGCACTCGCGCCGCCCGGTTTGCGGCGCATGGGATCCAACCCGCACGCCAATGGTGGCGCGTTGCTCCGGGATTTGCGCATGCCGGATTTTCGTGCCTATGCCGTCGACGTGCCGCAGCCCGGTGCGGTGACTGCTGAAGCGACGCGCGTGATGGGTAGCCTGCTGCGCGATGTGATGAAGTTCAATATGGACACGCGCAACTTCCGCGTGGTCGGCCCGGACGAAACCGCCTCCAACCGTCTCGGCGCGCTGTTCGAAGTGACCGAGCGCGCCTGGCTGGCCGAGCGGTTGCCGGAGGACGAAGGCCTGGCGCCGGACGGACGGGTGATGGAAATCCTCTCCGAGCACACCTGCCAGGGCTGGCTGGAGGGGTATCTGCTCACCGGCAGGCACGGTCTGTTCTCGTGCTACGAGGCGTTCATCCATCTTGTGGACTCGATGTTCAACCAGCACGCCAAATGGCTCAAGGTGTGCAACGAAATCCCGTGGCGGCGACCGATTGCCTCGCTCAACTATCTTCTCACCTCGCACGTCTGGCGCCAGGATCACAACGGCTTCTCGCACCAGGATCCGGGCTTCATCGACCACGTGGTGAACAAGAAGGCCGATATCATTCGCGTTTATCTGCCGCCCGACGCCAACACACTGCTGTGTGTCACCGACTGCTGCCTGCGCTCGCGTAATCTGGTCAACGTGATCGTTGCCGGTAAGCAGTCGGCGCCGCAATGGCTGACCATGGATGCGGCGATCAAGCATTGCACCGCCGGCATCGGTATATTCGAATGGGCGAGCAACGACCAGGGAAACGAGCCGGACATAGTGATGGCATGCGCGGGCGATGTGCCGACCCTGGAAACATTGGCCGCCGTGGACCTGCTGCGCCAACATCTGCCGGAGCTCAAGGTGCGGGTGGTCAACGTCGTGGACTTGATGACCCTGCAGCAGAAGGAAGAGCACCCGCACGGGCTCTCCGATCGCGACTTCGACACGCTGTTCACCACCGACAAGCCGATCATTTTCGCCTACCACGGTTATCCGTGGCTTATCCACCGGCTTACCTATCGGCGCACAAATCACAATAACCTGCATGTGCGCGGCTACAAGGAAGAGGGCACGACCACGACACCGTTCGACATGGCAGTGCTCAATGACCTAGACCGCTTTCACTTGGTTTCCGATGTCATCGATCGCGTGCCCCGGCTGGGTTACAGGGCGGCGCATCTCAAGCAGTTCGTGCGCGACAAGCTGACCGAGCACTGGCATTACATCCGCGTGCATGGTCAGGACATGCCGGAAATTCGTGAGTGGCAATGGCCATCTGCGCACGGGAGGAACTGATGGCCGCCGTCACCATGAGCGCTGTAGTGGCGATCGGGCTATAGGATCCGTTGGCGTTCTAACAGCTTCAACCCGGAAGCTGAAAAACATTTACAAAAATGCGGGGAAGTCCAAACACGGCAAACGGGAAATCGTCGATCTGTTTCTGGGTAGCATGACCAAGCATCTTTTGCTGGATGCGCCCTGCGATGTATTGGTGATGCCGCCGGGCCAGAAGGCGAAACCATGATCCTCTGGCCATAACTCGCACCCCGCCTCAACACTTGGCTGTAGTATTAACACGGGT
>JAUSAO010000140.1 GCA_030652475.1 Gallionella sp.
CACACGGAATATACCGAGCATCTTCACAATAGTTTCCGGATTGTAGGCGCTATAACCATACCACGTGCGTCCTGCGTTACTTGAAGAGTTCATAGGGCGTTCAAGGATAGCACTTTAAGACGGGAAGGCTTGAGCCACCTCTGGTCGCTATATAGCCATCAGCTTTTGGCTTGCCGCTAGGATTATCCAGTGCAGAAGTACCATAATTCTGACAAGCAGGATTCTTGCAGAAATTTACTTGGATACCGTCAGCCTCGGCGGGTACTCGCCCCGGATTTGCTGCGGAAGATTTTATGCCAGAAATGAAAATCCCCTCCAGCTTGCACTGGAGGGGATTGTACGGCCTTTAATACTGAAAAACCAACACCTTTCGCCAACGGCTAGCTGTTTCCAGTCCTTTTTAGGTATTGCTTTTTACGAACGTATCGTAGGGTGGGCTACTTGCCCAGCCTAATGCTCGCCGAGTACCGAAACAGTGATATCCACCACAACATCAGTATGCAGCGCAACGCTGACTACATGATCGCCCACAGTCTTGAGGTGGCCATCAGCAATACGCACTTGCGCCTTCTCTACCGCGAAACCCTGCTCAGCCAGTGCGGCTGCGATGTCTGCATTGGTCACGGAACCGAACAACTTGCCATCCACGCCGGATTTTTGTGAAATCTGCAACGTCAGACCCGCCAGCTTCTCGCCGCGTGCTTGCGCATCAGCCAGTTTTGCCTTGTCAGACGCCTCGATTTCAGCGCGACGCGCTTCAAACTCAGCCATGTTGGCTGTCGTAGCGCGCTTTGCTTTACCTTGTGGGATCAGGAAGTTACGTGCGTAACCATTCTTGACATTAACCACATCACCCAGTGAACCCAGGTTAATGACTTTTTCCATCAAAATTATTTGCATATCCGATACTCCTAGTGCAAATCAGTATAGGGCAGCAAAGCCAGGAAACGCGCGCGCTTCACGGCTGTGCTCAATTGACGCTGGTAGCGTGTCTTGGTGCCAGTGATGCGAGCAGGGATCAGCTTGCCATTTTCAGAAATGAATTCCTTGAGGATATTCACATCCTTGTAATCTACTTCTGCAATTTTCTCGACTGTAAAGCGGCAGAACTTGCGACGCTTGAACAGATTGTTGCGAGAAAAACGCTTCTTTTTGTCATCGGTACTTTTGCCTGATGGACGAGCCATGATGTTTCCTTCACCAAATATTGATAAGTAGCTGTCGTTGCTGTGCGAATGAAGCGCGGCAACGGTTACGCGACCAGATTTAAGCTTCTACGCTTTCTTCTTTAGCCGGAACAACCTCTTCACTCAGCACGGATCTGGACTTTTCTTCCTTCATCATTGCCGATGGAATAGTGACAGCCGACTTGGTTTTGACGGTCAGATGACGCAAAACTGCATCATTGAAGCGGAACGCGTGCTCCAGCTCATCCAATGTTTCCTGGTTGCATTCGATATTCATCAGCACATAGTGTGCCTTATGAATTTTCTGGATAGCGTAGGCCAGCTGACGGCGGCCCCAGTCTTCCAGACGATGGATTTGACCATCCTTGGAAGTGACCAATGTGCGATAACGCTCGATCATTGCAGGCACTTGCTCGCTCTGATCGGGATGCACGATAAACACGATTTCGTAATGTCGCATTACATCTCCTTGTGGTTATTAAAGCCCCCCGCCATGCGAGACGGTGGAGCAAGGCTGCTGAACCGTACATCGGCTCAACAGGGGCGCGAATTATACCGGAATACGCGTTATCGTCAACAGATATTCTGAAAATTCAATAAGATGGCGCCTGAAGGCCGGCAGACATTTCCCCGGCCATCCTGAATTCAACGCAGCCCCCAATAGGTGTTCATCAAAACAGCTCAACCAGCAACAAGGCCATCAGCAAAGCACCCAGGATGGCAAACGGAATATATTCCTGCCAGCTCAATTTTTTCTTCTGTGGCTCCGGTCTCAACCAGAGTGTGGCATCCTGTACATTGCGCAACTGCCCGTTGTGATATTTCATTCTTCGCTCCTGTCGATGTCGTATTTCGGTATGCGTACGATAGCAATACCTGAGCGCCAGTCCAAGCCCATACAGCCACTTCAGAAATCTCTGCCCTGCGGTTTAATAATCCGGATGAGCGGTCTTTATTTTGCAATGAACGGTTAATCCAGCGTCGCTTCCAGCCATTCGGATTAAATTTTGTTTTGTGCTGCAATTTTATTGTCCGGACAGCTTTCGGTCCTTGCACAATTTGTATCGATTTTCTGTTGCGACCGGCGCTCGCATCTACCCCTTCGGGGGATTGATTTCTAGCCGCCTGCGGGGCAGGATGCGCCCTCCTGCAACCGCCCACCTCATGCACATGATTGAGTATATTTTTTTCGATGCCACCCTGCGCGACAGATTTATGGCCTATGCCGAACAACGAAACGTTACCGGCACCGCGATTGAAGACAACATGGGAATGGTAGTCGCGATACCCGAGGAAGTGCCTGAGATTTTGCTGGATGAACTGGAAGAATACTACGACCAGTTGCAAGACGAGCAGGCCGAACTCAGCAAGGAGACAGGCGACCTGAAGCGCCTGGCAGGCTTTCGCTTCAACCTGCCTGACGGCCAGTCGCGCATGCTGCCCTTGCAGGCGGATATGGCGAACCGACTGATGGCGAGTTTCAGCCTGGAAGAAATACAAAGCTTGTTTGATGCAGTGGCGTATTGCACGTTGAACCCGAACAACGAGCATCTGTGCAAGATACTGGCTGCCGAAAAAATGGCTAACCTGGGCTAAGCGCTCGCCTGATCCGCTCCAGCGCATCGGCGAGCACTGTGCGCGGTGAAGCGATATTCAGACGCATGAAGCCGCCCCCACCTGCGCCGAACGCCGTTCCGGGATTCATTCCGACACGAGCTTGCTGTACAAAGAACGCACGCAGTTGCGCATCGCTCATACCCAATTCGCGGCAATCCAGCCAAAGCAGATAGGTCCCTTCCGCCTCGATCAGGCGTATCGCGGGCAGGTGCCGGATCAAATAGTCACGGACGTAATCGCGGTTGTCGCGCAGGTAAATCAGCAAACTATCCAGCCACGCTTCGCCACCGCGATAGGCGGCCTCGAAGGCGGCGATACTGAATGGATTATGGTTTCCCGTGTGCAGACTACCGAAGACTTTTTGCAGCGCGTCGCGCTGAGCCGGATCGGGTGCAATCAGGCAGGACAACCCAAGCCCGGGAATATTGAAAGTCTTGCTCGGCGCAATAGCGGTAATCAGCTTATCCGCATTGCCCGCCAACGTCGCCAGCACGGTATGCCGCTGACCGGGATAGACCAGATCAGCGTGTATCTCGTCCGATAATATCGTCAGATCGTAATGACGCGCGATGCGCAGAATTTCCCCCAGCTCGGACTTGTCCCACACGCGCCCGACCGGATTATGCGGCGAGCACAGCAGCAAGAGACGCGCGCCGTCCGCAGCGCATTGTTCGAGATGCGCGAAATCGATACGGTAACGTCCCGCCTCCTGACGCAGCGGGTTCAGGATCAGGCGACGCTGATTGGCGGTCACCGCCGAAAAAAACGGAAAATAAACCGGGGGCTGGACGATAACGCCTTCGCCCGACTCGGCAAACGCCATTACAGTCGCAAACAACGAAGGCACCACGCCAGGCGCCATGATGATCCATTCGCGCTGCACCTCCCATCCGTGACGTTTTTTAAGCCAGGCTATCAGTGCATCGTACATGCCGTCCGGATAGAGGGTGTAACCATAGATCGGATGGGCGGCGCGCTCGGCAAGAGCACGCTGCACCGCATCGGGTGCGGCAAAATCCATGTCCGCCACCCACAGCGGCAACACCTCCTCAGTTCCGAAATACGCAGCACGACCGTCATGTTTCACGGAGGACGTTCCGTTACGCAGAATTTGCTGATCGAAGTCGATACTCAAGCGATACGCTCCCACAGTGTGACTTCGGATACGGTGTGCTGAAATTTCCGCCGTGTTTCGCGGATCACAAAGGGCACATCAAGCGGGGCTTGCATCAGGCGGAAGTGAGCCCCTAACCGTTCTTTCAGGCCGTCCAGCGTAGTGAAGTTCCCGGCATTTTTCTTGAAGCCGCCGGTCCATTCCTCAATTCTGGTGTGCTCTTCCAGCCAGGTATAGGGCGAGGCGATCAGCAGCAGGCCGCCCATATTCAGACGCTCATGCACGCTGTCGAGAAATTTGGCCGGACTGTACAGGCGGTCGATAAGATTGGCGGCAAGTATCAGATCGTAGCCGCAAAATAACGGTTTGAGATTACAGGCATCTCCCTGGAAAAAACCCACCTTTCCTCTGGTTTCTTCGAGACCCAGATCGGCCAGTCTGCGCTCCCTGTAACTGATCAGTTTACCTTCATCAACAAGGGTGTAGCGCAATATTCCCTGCTCCGCCATCTGGGCACCCAAGCCGATAAAACGCGCGGAGAAATCAATGCCGGTGACCTGTTCAAAATGACGTGCCAGCTCAAACGTTGCCCGCCCTGTCGCACAGCCCAGATCAAGCGCATTGCGGGCACGCTTGTCGCCCATCGCGCGAATCGCAATCTCCGCCAGAGCCTGCGGGAAATTGCTCACACCGAAATATTCGTCGCCGTAGTGAAATTCAGCATATTCGGAGAGCAGGCGGTCGGTTTCATAATTCGACGTTTCCATACCCGCAGGCACGTCGGCAACCACATAACGGAATCCGGCGTGCTGAAAGAAATGACGGCGAAAAGCGTAGCGTGCGCAGCTTTGCGCCTCATTGCCGCAGGATATCCATGAACCCCCCTTGAAAAGCGCGTGCTGCCCGTCAAAGGTCGGCATGGTGAAATCGTCGTACAACGGATGCGTTTCAAATCCGCTGTAGGGATAGATCGGCGTTTCGGTCCATTGCCAGACGTTGCCGATCACATCGTACCATTCACCGTGACGAAATTCGCTAACCGGGCACGGCGAAGCGTAGTGATCAAGGTGAATATTGGCCGGTGCGGCAATGCCGGGTTCAATCTCAGTCAACCCGCAATATTCATGCAAACGCTGCCATTCATCCTCGGTAGCTAACCGCACCGCTTGTCCCGTGAGCATTTTTTTCCAGTTACAAAAAGCCCGCGCCTCGTGACAATTGAGCTCAACCGGCCAATCCCACGGCATCGCAACGATCTCGGCCATCAACCTGAGCCGCCATGCATCGCCCTCGTCACCCTTGATCCAGAAGTTCGGATGCCCGGCACGACTGTAAGCCTTCCACGCCAACCCCTCGGCTTCCCAGCAGGAATCCGCAGCGTAACCCCCGGCCTCTACGAAATCGAGAAACTCGCGATTGCTCACCAGATAGCGGCTCGCCTGAAACGCCGGGACAGCATTCTCATGCAAACCATACTCGTTATCCCAACCATAAAGCGGGGCTGACTTATCTTTACCCAGCCGCACCACCCCCGCGGGTATGGCTAGCAGCTGATTTTGCGGTGCCGGCCCCGACTTGCGGCAAGGCTGCCAGGCCGGATGGGGGTTAACATATTCGAGTGCATGCTGACGTATCAATACCGACGAAGTTTCCAGATGAATGCGTTCATGCTCGATGCCCATCAAGATCACCCACCAGGGGTGATCCCAGTCTATCGGCAGTGTAAGAGGCCCGGTTTGTATCAATTGCCCGACCACCTCGCGAACGCGGTTCCGGTAGGCCATAACCTCGGCAACAGTCGGCCAGACGTAGTGCGCATCATCGAGATCATCCCAGCTCATCTCGTCCACACCCACAGCAAAAATAGCTTCAAATTCCGGATTGATACGTTCTTGCAGCAGTCCGGCGAGTATCAGTTTATTAATGAAGAAGGTGGCTGTATGGCCCAGATAGAAAATCAGCGGATGACGCAGTGAAATCGGCTTAATAAAATAAGCTTTCTCGCAGGCAAGCATCTCGAACAATTGCTCGTAACGATTGAAGGTGCTGACAAAATAGCTATAAATCTCTTCACGTTTAGCGCCTGCATTATCGCCCAGCAGCACCGGAGTACGCTGAAATAAATCACCTTGCATCGCATTTCTCCTGCAAATTTATTTGCCTGATTTTAACAGCGAATGTCCCAGCACATGGCTGGCGTGAAATAATCACACCTTACTTGAACCGCCTGCCCACATGCCCACTCATCTCGTTGTTTCCATATCCGGACATGGCTTCGGCCATGTCGCTCAGACCGCGCCTGTTCTGAACGCACTGCACAAACGGCATCCAGAGATACACATCACGGTGCGCTCTTCCGCATCAGCCGATCATCTGCGCTCACGCATCCATGCGCCTTTCACCCACATGCAAAGCAGCGGCGATATCGGCATGGCGATGATTTCGCCACTGGAGGTCAATGTGCGGGATAGCCGCGCCGCGTATCGCGCCTTCCACGCCGAGTGGGCTACCCGCGTCACCGAGGAAGCACGACTGTTGCGCGAACTGCACGCCGACCTGGTCTTTGCCAATGTCGGGTATCTGCCCCTGGCGGGCGCACAGCAAGCGGGTATAGCCAATGCCGCCCTGTGTTCGCTGAACTGGTCAGACATCTACCGTTATTACTGCGGCGAGGACACTATCACCCGTCAAATCCAGTCCTGCTACGCCAACGCCGATGCGTTCCTGCGCGCCACGCCAGGCATGGCGATGAACGATCTTGCCAATCTGATTCCCGTCGCGCCCATCGCCGATATTGGCACGAATCGGCGCGACGAGTTGAACCGTCACCTGAAACTATCCAAGCAGGAAAAGCTGGTACTGGTAAGCATGGGCGGCATCGCCAGCCGTTTACCGATAGAAAACTGGCCGCGTACTAACGGCGTACATTATCTGGTGCAGGCAAGCTGGCAAGTCTGTCCTGAGTCTGGTCGAAGGACCGGACACCCGGATGCGATTATCCTCGAATCGCTACCCATGGGTTTTAGTGACTTGCTGGCCAGCAGCGATGCGCTAATTTGCAAACCCGGCTATGGCAGTTTTGTCGAGGCTGCCAGCAGCGGCATACCGGTATTGTATGTCGGTCGCCCCGACTGGCCGGAGTCCTCTGCCCTGATCGAATGGCTGCAACAACACGGCGTGTCCCGCGAAGTGTCGCTGAACGCATTACAACAGGGGAGGTTTGCCGAAATCCTGGAAGAGATATGCAACGAACCACGACCCGCATCGCGTGTGCCGAGTGGTGCGGAACAGGTGGCCGATTATTTAGCCCGTCAACTGATGAGGTAATGCTGACTATTTAGCGACAGTATACAGGGTCGTTTTATTCCGCCCCTGCGTCTTCGAAGCATAAAGCGCCTCGTCGGCACGGCTCAGCGCATCCACCCAGTCGCCATCAATCTCACAGTCAGCGATACCTATCGAAACAGTGATGCCCTCGACAACATCCTGTTTTTCCG
The DNA here is from genome assembly GCA_030652475.1 of Gallionella sp. Lineage (GTDB taxonomy): Bacteria > Pseudomonadota > Gammaproteobacteria > Burkholderiales > Gallionellaceae > Gallionella. Next base: position 7,416 of record JAUSAO010000140.1, read on the forward strand.
ATCTGCGAATTTTGCTTCCTGCGATGCGCAGGCGTATTTGTTCGGCAAGCGCGTATGCCCCCTTAACTGGGGTATCCGGCAAAATCACAGCAAACTCTTCACCGCCCATGCGAGCGACCGAGTCCTGCCCTTTCACCAGAGCCGTTAATGCGGCTGCTATGCCGCGTATCACCTTGTCGCCAAAAAGATGTCCGTAGGTGTCGTTTACTTTTTTGAAAAAGTCGATGTCGAGCATCATGAAACAGACCCGCTTGCTCTTCAACTCGGGATTGGAAACAAGCTTTTTCATTTGTGCATCGAAGCCGCGCCGGTTGAACACCCCGGTCAGCGGATCGACTAATGCTTCGCTGCGCGCGTTCTGGAGCTCCTGCTGCAGCTTCTCGACTTCACCCTTGCTCTCGTGCAGCTTGCCCTGAAGCGACTCAACAGAACTACGCATGCTTTGCGTGTCCTGCATGATCTCGCCTACCAGATTTTTCAGCGAAGGCGCATCCACGCCCTGATTCAGTGTTTCCCCGTATTTTTGCAAACCCGCACTGAAACGATCCGTCTCCGTTCCGGTCGATTCGGCGAACTTGGACATATTATCCAGCAACTTCTGCATATTCAACCGAAAGGCCGTCTGCGCTTGCGGATTGCCTTCGGAAATATAGAGATCGAAGAATTTCTGCGCAGTTTCAGTGGTAAGCAACCCTTGTTCATTGAGCAAGATATTCATTGCTTCGCTCAACGACGGATTGATGCCCGCCAAAAATTCGTACCACACCGCATAAGTCGGCGGATTATAAGCGGCAGGATGCCCGGCCATTTTCTGCAGGATCAACCGCAGAAGTTCGGCACTCGCCGCCTTGTCTTGCACGTACTTAGGGTTCATTTTCGCTTCCATGACATCACCAACAGGTGACGCGAGTTCATCGTTCGATTAACTGCTAATGCAAATGACCGCCTTCGTCATGCACATGCCCATGCTCCAATTCTTCATCGGCTGCGGGACGCACACCCGTTACGGTACATTTAAAAGTGACAGTCTTTCCGGCCAGCGGGTGATTACCGTCCACGGTGACTTCGTCGTCATTGACTTCCACCACGGTGTACAGAATAAAATCTTCATCATCTGATTCTTCAGGTGCGCCTTCAAATTGCATGCCAACTGCGACATCATCGGGGAAAGAACTGCGCGCCTCGACTTCGACGAGTTCATGTTCATATTCGCCAAAGGCATCATCCGGTTGCAAGGTAACGCTGACATGGTCACCCACACGCTTGCCGTGTAGCGCTTCCTCAACCAAAGGAAAGATGCCGTCGTAGCCGCCATGCAGATAGCTGATCGGGTCTTCAACCTTTTCGAGCACTTCTTCGCCTTTAGCATCAATTAATTCATAACGCAGTGATACAACTGAATTTTTTTCGATTTTCATTTCATTTCCTTTATAGAATATAAATCTTGCGCGCGTCCGCTATCGCCACCACGGCTCATCTTACTTGTCGCAAAATAACGCATGGTCAAGATAAACATCGGGGCATTTTAAACACTTTATTCGTCGCCAGCTAATAAATTATTGCGTCTACCCACGCAGAACACGGGACAGCTATAATGCTCAGCATGAAAAATACACTCACTCTGCTGGGCAATCTCAGCGTCAACGAATTTCTGCGCGATTACTGGCAAAAAAAACCGCTGCTGATACGCGGCGCAGTCCCGCACTTCAACGGACTGCTCAGCCCGCAACAGCTTATCGAACTGGCCTGCACAGAAGATGCGCAAGCCCGTCTGGTGACACAGTTGCGCGGTCAGTTTGACCTGCAATATTCGCCCTTCGCAGCGCAAGATTTCAAACACTTTGGCAAAGCCCAGTGGTCAGTGCTGGTGCAGGGCGTGAACCATCATTTACCGGAGGCTGCGGAACTACTCAAGCATTTTGACTTTATTCCGCACGCACGCCTGGATGACCTGATGGTCAGCTACGCCCCGCCTGGCGGCGGCGTAGGACCACACTTCGATTCCTACGATGTATTCCTGCTGCAAGGCATGGGACATCGCCGCTGGCAGATATCGACACAGGCCGACCGCACACTGATCGAAGGCGCTCCGCTACGCATCCTCAAAAACTTCAAAATCGAACAGGAATGGGTACTGGCGCCAGGCGATATGCTTTACTTGCCGCCGCACTGCGCGCACAACGGCATCGCCGAAGATGAATGCATGACGTATTCCATCGGCTTCCGCACCCCCGCCTATCAGGAACTGGCTGAACAATTTCTGGTGTATTTGCAGGATCGAATCTGCGTAGATGGCATGTATGCCGATCCCGACCTTAAAACACAAGCCCATCCTTCGGAAATCAGTGCGGCGATGCTACGCCAGGTGGGACAGGCAGTCAAACAGGTACGCTGGGACAAGGAAGATATTGCCAACTTCCTTGGCTGTTATTTGAGCGAACCGAAGCCACATATCTACTTTGACGCGCCCGAACCCGCTCTGAGCTTGAAAAAATTCGAGAAATCAATAAAAAACAAGGGACTGGCACTTAACCTGAAAACCCAGATGCTGTGCCATGCCAACAGCATCTTCATGAATGGTGAAGCGACATTAAACGCAAGTCACGATTATGAGGTGTTGCGCAACCTGGCAGACCAGCGTGAATTACCAGCGTTGACCTCATGCTCAAACGAACTGCTGGAAGTGCTCTACCAATGGTATCTGGACGGCTACCTCTCACCCGTCTGAAATGCAGGAGGAAAAATGACGGGTGATGCACTGCAACATACGCATCTGGACGGTATAGCAGACTACACCTTGGCACTCGACACCTTGTGCCAGCTTGCACAGCATGATCTGTATCTGTTCGAAATGGATTACGACGGCCTGTCATTCAACTCTGAGTCGCGTTATGAAACCCTGCGCCATTTTCTGCTCGCCAACCCGGCCAATCGCCTGTTCGTGCTGGCACAGGATGCACACTACCTGTCGACGCGCTGCCCGCGCATGATGATGCTGCTACGCCAGTTCGACAACCGCATGTTCATCCACCAGACGACCAGCAGACACCCGATCACCGCGCCATTCTGCGTGGCGGACAACACACATTACGTACGCCGTTTCCACTTCGATGATCCACACGGACTCATGGCACTTAATGATCCGGAAAATGCACGCGCACTTGAATCGCGCTATATGGAAATATGGGAAGATTCTCGCCCCGCCATTTCCATAACTAAATTAGGGTTATAATTGTAAGATACACTATCTATTTTATAATTTGCTGGTAGAATATTTCGACTTTGATATTAGCTGAAATGCGAAGTCAAACAAACATTAAATTTATCAACTTATCCCAAGGAAATTACCATGAAGTTATCCGTTCTTGCTGCTGCTCTGTTGGCTCTTGCTTTGTCTGCTTGTGGCGAAAAAGCCGCTGAAGTTCCAGCTGTTGTTGAAGCTCCAGCCGTTGAAGCTCCAGCTGTTGTTGAAGCTGCTCCTGCTGTTGAAGCTGCTTCTGCTGTTGAAGCTGCTCCTGCTGCTCAGTAAGCAATTTGCTTACAAGCAATAAAGAAGCCGACGAAAGTCGGCTTTTTTATTGCCTGTGCTCAGAAATTGCCTGTACTCAGGACCTGAATTAAACGATTTCCCGCCAGTCGAATCCATCCTGCTGACTAGCCACACCCACCCAGCTTTCCGCACAATTCAACACGCCACATAAAGCACCGACCGCCAGCTCATGCGTATTGTTTTTTGCGCTGATATGCGCCGCAACAAGATGCTGTAAGCGACGAGTATCCAGATTGGCAAGCAGGGCGGCAGACGCCTGATTATTCAAATGTCCCAGGCGACCACCCACACGCTGCTTCAAGCTATAGTGATAATCGCCATTCATCAGCATTTCAGTGTCGTGATTGCATTCCAGCACCAGCGCATCGCAACCGCTCAGCATCGCCTCAATATGTGGCGTGCTGCAACCGGCATCCGTCAAGACGCCCAGCCGCCTTGCACCGTCGCCGAATACAAATTGCACCGGCTCAGCGGCGTCGTGCGGCACGGGATAGGGCTGAATCTCCATATCCCGAATGGCAAATACCTGATGCGAGTCCATTTCATGGATTTCAGAAATGTTTTCGAAGGCTTTCGGCTGACTGCGCAAGGCGCCATGCGTCAGCCAGACCGGCAGGTTATATTTGCGCGCCAGACGCGCCACACCGCCGATATGATCACCGTGCTCGTGCGTCACCACGATACCATTTAGCTGCTCGGGCACTACGCCCAGACGCGCCATGCGCGCGATACTGTCCTTTAACCCGAAGCCGCAATCCAACAGCACGTGCGTCTGAGCGACGCTGACCAGCAGCGCATTACCCTCGCTGCCACTACCCAAAGAAGCGAATCTCATTTATTTGCTATTCCGATTAGCCGTCGAATAAGAAGTGCACTTGGATTATTTGCCAAAAAGACAATTTACACACACTGGAAACACGATACAGAGCTGTCACTTCCGCGCCTGTATAAACCAAAAAAGTGGCCCGCCTTTGCGTGACGGGCCACTTCTTTAATTCGAGCAGCAATCAGCCTATTGATTGATGTGCTTGAAAATAGCCTGCAACCTCTGCTTGCTTGCGTCGTTACTCACGCCATTCTGATCGGTGACAGCCACCTCGCATGACGCGCCGCCATCCTTGACATTGACGCGGTAACGCAGATTGGCATCCTCATCATCCTTCCAGAACTGCAATTTATCCATCCAGCCTTTTTCAGCCTTGGCTGAACGCAGGAAATACACACCCTTGGCGCGATCCTTGTCTTCTACCATCAGGCCAGCGCGCTCTATCGCCAGACCGACCCTGCGCCAGCTCTTGTCGAACGCATCGTTGATTACAATAACGCTGCTGCCGTCAAATATCTCGAGCAAATTGGCAGCGCCCATTGATGCGGCCGCCCCTTCCGTTACGGCTGCAGCGGCTTGCACCGGACTGCCACCGAGGCGCACCATCAGGCGTTGCAGCAATTCTGCTTCCAGCTCGGGATCATTTGGACGTGATTGCCATTTGGACGTGTTTTTATCCGCATCCAGCATTTCTTCCTTACCGCGATGGCTAATATAAACCTCGGTGCTGGCGCCATTTTTCACCCGTTCCAGACGAATGCGATATTGATCGAGTTCACCGGAGGAATAGAGATTGTCAAAAACCTTGCCGACGACACTGCGAATGCCGCCCTGCGGAATCTTGGCACGATTTTCCGCCCATTCTGTTTCGATAAGGCCGGCCGACTGGTCTTCGCTCTGTACATTCAAGCCAGTTTCACGCAGAAAATCCTTGACCATGGGCCACACATTTTCTGCTCTGGCATTGACCGCCAACCAGCGTTGTGCCCCGTTGCGTTCGAGGCTCACGCCCGCAATGACCGGCAATACCGCACTGGCTGCCACGGCGGTGCGTGACGAACCTGCTGCATCACCCTTGGCGTAAGCAGAGTAAGTCGCTACCGACTCACCCTCACCGCCCGCAACCTTGTAGCGATCATCTGTTTCAGGCAGGGTCAAATCAGGCGGAACTTCCAGCGACGGAACTTGCCCGGCACCTGCACGATAATCAATACGCTTGTCGCCCGAACCCATTGCTCCACAGCCAGCCAACGCGATCAATGCAACACTGTAAATTCCGATATGCAAAACTCTCATGATTTTCCCTAACAATCCTGATGATGTGTAAGTACGCCAGCCTGACGCATAGCTTGTTCAATTACGTTGTGCGCGCCCGATGACAAGGGCGTAAGCGGCAAACGCAAGGTGTTACTAACCTTGCCCATGCGCGATACCGCCCATTTGACCGGAATCGGGTTGGCTTCGACAAACAGATTACGGTGCAGCCCCAACAGACGGAAATTAATTTCACGTGCAAGGGTAACATCGCCATCCAGAGCCGCCATGCACATTTCGTGCATCAGCCTGGGTGCCACATTGGCAGTGACAGAAATGGTACCCTGCGCCCCCAGCAGCATCAGCGCCAGCGTGCTGGCATCGTCACCGCTATAAACGGCGAAATCGTCAGGCGCACGCTGCAACAGTTCCGAGCCGCGTTCGATATTACCGGTCGCATCCTTGATGCCCACGATATTCGGTATTTGTGCCAGGCGCAGAACCGTTTCATTATTCATGTCCGCCACCGTGCGTCCCGGCACGTTGTACAGGATGTGCGGCATCTCCACCGCTTCAGCAATGGATCTGAAATGCAGATACAGACCTTCCTGCGTTGGCTTGTTGTAATAGGGCACCACCGTCAGCGATGCATCCGCACCCGCCCGCCGTGAAAACGATGCCAGCTCAATGGCTTCCCTGGTCGAGTTCGCACCGGTACCTGCAATAATGGGAATACGCTTCGCCGCATGCTTCACCGCCTCGGCAATCAGCAACTCGTGCTCCTCCACATCCACTGTAGGTGCTTCACCCGTAGTGCCCACCACCACAATGCCATCCGTCCCCTGCTCGATATGAAAATCTATCAACGCGCGAAATGACGGCAAGTCGAGGCTGCCGTCTTCATGCATAGGAGTGACGATTGCAACTATACTGCCCTTGATCATTTTGATTCTCTTATCCATGACAAGCAAAGGCGGCATTCTAACCTAACGGGCACGGCAAATATACCGTCCCTGACACTAAACAACCACCGGCTAAAGCCGGTGGGTTTGAATTACGGACTGAAAGTCCGGATACGCGTCGGCTGAACGACGCGTCTTATCCAATGCGTGCGCAAGCGACAGTCGGCTTACTCCTCACCCTTCAAGGGGGAGGTTGG
>JAUSAO010000003.1 GCA_030652475.1 Gallionella sp.
GTAAGCCTTGGCTTCGCCACCAAACTTCTTGCACAGCACCATGGTGATCGCCGCTGTCAGCGTGGTCTTGCCGTGATCGACGTGACCAATCGTGCCGACGTTGACGTGAGGTTTGGTGCGTTCAAATTTGCTCTTTGCCATGACTTTTCCTTATCAATGTCAAACGTTAACAATAGTTACTTTACTGGTGCCCATGGCGAGAATCGGACTCGCGACCTCTCCCTTACCAAGGGAGTGCTCTACCACTGAGCCACATGGGCGGAATTAAAACTGGAGCGGGTGAAGGGAATCGAACCCTCGTCGTAAGTTTGGAAAACTTCTGCTCTACCATTGAGCTACACCCGCAAGCATTCCTATCAAACAACGTCGCCAAATCTGAAACAAAATGCCAGATTTAGACTAATTCTGGTGGAGGGGGAAGGATTCGAACCTTCGTACTCTGAGAGGGCAGATTTACAGTCTGCTGCCTTTAACCACTCGGCCACCCCTCCAAAACTGGAGCGGCATTCTGCCAATCTCAGTCGGACTTGTCAATATATATTTAACTTATTCTGTTCTATACAGCGCAGATTGTGCGTGAGCCTGCAAACCTTCACCCAAAGCCAGGGTGGCGGCAATTGCTCCCAATGTCTGTGCGCCTTGCCTGGACACTTGAATCAGGCTGCTGCGTTTCTGAAAGTCATACACACCCAAGGGTGAAGAAAAACGTGCCGTACCCGAGGTAGGCAAAACGTGATTTGGCCCGGCACAATAATCACCCAGTGATTCAGAGGTATAGCGCCCCATGAAGATGGCGCCCGCATGTTTCAATTTGGGCAACCATGCCTGAGGATCCTCCACCGACATCTCCAGATGTTCCGGCGCAATGCGGTTGCTGATAGCGCACGCCTCATCCAGACTGCTGACGTGAATGAGTGCACCTCGATTCTCCAGCGCCGTTTTGATAATTTCACGGCGCGGCATTTGCTCCAGCAAGCGGTCAACGCTTGCTGCCACAGCCTTGATAAAAGCCAAATCGGGAGACAACAAAATCGCCTGCGCCAGCTCGTCGTGTTCAGCTTGCGAAAACAGATCCATCGCAATCCAGTCAGGATGGGTCAGCCCATCGCAAATCACCAGTATCTCCGATGGCCCCGCAATCATGTCTATGCCGCAAATACCAAATACCCGACGCTTCGCAGCGGCCACATAGGCATTGCCCGGCCCCACAATCTTGTCCACCTTCGGAATGGTCGCCGTGCCGTAAGCCAGCGCGCCGACCGCCTGCGCCCCCCCGATGGTAAACACACGATCCACACCGGACAGATACGCCGCCGCCAGCACCAACTGATTTTTTACACCGTCAGGCGTAGGCACCACCATAATCAATTCGGCCACACCCGCCACCTTGGCAGGCAAGGCATTCATCAGCACTGACGAAGGATAGGCCGCCTTGCCGCCCGGAACATATAACCCGACGCGATCCAGCGGCGTCACCTGCTGACCCAGCAAAGTGCCGTCTGCATCGGTGTAGCTCCACGAAGGCTGAACTTGCTTCTGGTGATAGTCCGTAACGCGCTGCGCAGCCGCTTCCAATGCAACACGCTGCTCAGTTGGTAAACCATCAAACGCAGCGCGCAATTCCTCACGCGTCAATTCCATCTCGGCGGCATCGGCTATCGCTAAACGGTCAAACCTGGCGGTATATTCCAACACCGCCGCATCGCCACGGACACGCACATCAGCCAGAATAGCGGCAACGGTCGCCTCCAACTTTTCATCCGCCGTGGCTTCATAGGCCAGCAAGGCGGTCAGTTCAGCGTTGAAGTTTGCATCACTACTCGATAATTGTCTGATTTTCATTCTATTAATTGCTCTTTCTCACTATCAACTAAATACTGCAAAAACTTTCTGTCCACGAAAGGCACGAAAAACATACTCAAAATTTACAGCGACACAACCTTACTCTTAATGCAAAGCTGAACACGCCCTGCTCCCCGTCATCAACCTTTGACTGCTTTCCGGCATCAAGTTTGCCGTGACAAACTTCAACTTTCGAGACATAGCAGTCCCATGAATCGCCTACATTGCTGTTGTTTTTAGCTTATTGATGTCATCAATAAAGAATGGTTTCATTTCATTGCGATTATTGAACGCAACTCATTAAGCATTGGCTTAAGGTCTAGGATCAGTTCAGACAAGGGCCAGTCAAGCTCGATACCATTCCAGTGTTCACTGATTTTTCTCCACGTTCTTAATCCCGTTGGTACTTCAGCCTCTTCTTCCCATAAAACATCAAACGAATCCTCAAAGGTACCAGTTGGACTATATACAAGCGCCCTTAATTGGATTTACGAACCCAGCCTCTTTAATTTCGCGAACTCATTTTCAGGCGTGAATTAAATACTGTACTTCATGCTGCCAACAACTCATGGAGGCGAGAGGCCGTTTGTTCTTGCACTTCAACGGCATCAAACAATTCGGCGGGATATAGATAATCCTCGCCACTGTCGTCGATCACCCTGATCATGCTGTGATTGTCTGCCGGAGCCAACACTTCGTAAAGGCGGCCAAGCGTAAGGTCAGCTGTTGAAAGATCGCCGCAGTCTTCCCGCGAAATGCATACAATAAAATTCATAGCCATTCCTTTATCTTGATTTTAACTTTTCCGATACCGTGGGCTTCGTACCAATGAACTTCAGCCATTGCCATACTGCCATCATCCAACCTTAACTGCGCGATCCCTTTTTTCTTTCGCCAGTTTCCAAGTCCATACTGATTTCTTAACAAAGCCAGTTCACGAATGGCATTGCCCTGAGCTATGATTTCGACATTGGATATTTCGCCGACGATTTCGAATCTCATACAATCAATTCATCGTTATTTTTAATGGAGAGATTAGGCATGTTAGCTCTTTCATAAAAGAAGATACGCTATCATTGCAATCAAAAAACAAAGAGGCCAGAGTCAAATTTTTATTACCGACTGATCTTCTGCACCATTAAATTCAGCCAACTGCTTTCGAGGGAGACCGCGCGGCTTAACCTCGCCTTTTTTATAGAATCAAACAGTCAGTTCTTTAATTAAATCGGGGTGTTTGTCCAGCAGGCGAAACAAATTCAACACGGCGGCAACTGGCTTGGCTTGGCCTCGCTCGTAGCGTGAAAAGGCATTCTTTCCGCCACCTGCCAATTGGGCTGCTTCCAACTGGGTGAGTTTGAGTTTTTTACGGATGCGGGCCAACTCAGCTGCCTCATCAGCATCTATCCGATCACGGAAAGCCAGCCAAGCCATTTCCTCTGCTTCGTCAAACTCAATAAAACCGTCCGTACAATGGTCACAAAACGCGCCCTTAGCTTGTGAAACGTAACTACGTCCCTTGTAATTCTGTGCCACCGTTTTAGTACCGGCGTGCAGCACACCTTCTTTGCACAGAGGGCAATTTTTTTCATTCCATTTATTTGTCATCTCATAACTCCTTAAACGAAACCACAAAATAACTGCCGTCACGTTGAAGCTTGATGTACAGCATGATGCCGTTCCACTCGCTGTGATATACATCTTGCCAGTCGTGATGACCTGCATGGGTAGTCATGCTCTTGTAAAATTCACCGCGACCCAACTTTTTCACTACGGCCAATGCATCTGTTTGTGCCATGCCAGCCTGACGAATACCGTTTCGAGCCGACACTGTCAGATTCATCGCCGGAACTGATGTCATCTGCGCTTGAATCTCAGCAAGCGAATAATGATTCTTTAGCTTTTCCATGCGACAATTATCCCCTTTAAGGTGGATTTGTCAATTTCCAGCGATCCTGACGATGGACGCTTACCCCAAGCAGTGAAAAATGAGCCAACGCAACTTTATATTATTTTTCAAGTATTTGTGAAAATGCATCCAGCATGGGCTGGATGGCATCGCGTTTTAGCTTGAGCGCGGCCTGATTGACAACCAGACGCGAAGAAATATCGCTGATGTGCTCGACCGCCTTGAGATGATTCGCCTTGAGCGTACTGCCGCTGCTCACCAGATCGACGATCACATCGGACAATCCCACCAGGGGCGCAAGCTCCATCGAGCCATACAGCTTGATCAGGTCGATATGCACGCCTTTGGCGGCGAAATGGTCGCGTGCTGCTTTGACGTACTTGGTCGCCACGCGCAAACGTGCGCCCTGCTTGACCGCTGATTCGTAATCAAAATCGTTATGCACCGCCACCATCATCCGGCAACGTGCGATATTCAAATCCAGCGGCTGATACAAACCTTGCCCGCCGTGTTCATTCAACACATCCTTGCCCGCCACGCCGATGTCCGCCGCCCCGTACTGCACATAAGTGGGCACATCGCTGGCGCGCACGATGATCAAACGCACATCCGCGCGATTGGTATCCAATATCAGTTTGCGCGACGTTTCAGGGTCTTCCAGTGCCGTAATCCCAGCCGCCGCCAGCAAAGGCAGGGTTTCTTCAAAAATGCGGCCTTTGGATAGCGCAATTGTAATCATGGTGTTATTGCTCACGGTCAATTCAATATAAAGTAAAAGGTGAAAGGTGAAAGGTGAAAGGTGAAACAACTCCACATTTCACCTTTCCCGTTTCACTGAATCCGGCGAATTTTCGCGCCCAGTGCAGACAATTTCGCCTCTATGTGTTCGTAACCGCGATCAAGATGGTAAATGCGATCCACAATGGTTTCCCCCTGCGCCACCATGCCGGCAATCACCAGTGACGCGGAAGCGCGCAAATCCGTGGCCATGACGGTCGCGCCTTCCAGTTGCGCGCAACCCTGAATCACAGCCGTATTGCCCTCGATCTCGATCTGCGCACCCAGGCGCACCAACTCCTGCACATGCATGAAACGATTCTCAAAAATTGTTTCCACCACAATGGAGTTGCCTTCAGCGATTGCATTCAGCGCCATGAACTGCGCCTGCATATCAGTCGGGAAAGCCGGGTAAGGCGCAGTCCGTAAATTGACGGCACGCGGACGTGCGTTCATCTCCAGGCTAATGCGGTCACCCTCGACCTCCACTTTCGCTCCTGCTTCGCGCAGCTTATCCAGCACGCTGTCCAGAATATCCGCACGCGCATCGGTCAGCGTAATGTGTCCACCTGTTGCGGCAGCCGCCACCAGGAATGTCCCGCTCTCAATGCGATCAGGCATCACTCCATAGTTGGCACCGTGTAATTTTTCCACGCCCGTGATGGTGATCTTGTCGCTGCCTGCGCCTTCAATTTTTGCGCCCATCGCGATCAGACAGTTAGCCAGATCCACCACCTCAGGTTCACGCGCCGCATTTTCCAGAACCGTAATGCCGTCTGCCAATACCGCCGCCATCATCAGGTTTTCCGTGCCGGTCACACTAATCAAATCAAAGCAAATGTGCGCGCCATGCAATCGCCTGGCGGTCGCATGTATATAACCATGTTCGATGTGAATTTCTGCACCCATCGCCAGCAGGCCTTTAATATGCAGGTCCACAGGGCGGGAGCCGATGGCGCAACCGCCGGGCAGCGACACGCGTGCCTCGCCGAAGCGGGTCAGCAAAGGCCCTAACACCAGAATCGCCGCACGCATAGTCTTCACCATGTCATAAGGCGCTTCCAGCTTATCTACCTGTGCGGCATTAAATGTCGCAGATTGAATACCAGAATCAACCCGCACGCCCATTTGCTGCAACAATTTGATCATCGTTGCCACATCGTGCATATCCGGCAAATTGCTCAAGTACAGCTCATCTGCCGTCAACAAACTGGCACACATAATGGGCAAGGCCGCATTTTTGGCACCGGAAATCCGCACTTCACCATTGAGACGGTAACCGCCTTGAATTGCTAGTTTTTGCATAAAGTTTAAAGTGAGTGGTGAGGGGTGAGGGGTGAGTGGCTTTACCACTTCCTACTTACGACTTACTACTTACCGTTTTTCTCCCATTCTTCCGGCGTGTAGGTTTTCATGGACAGGGCATGAATTTCGCCCCGCATCCGCTCGCCCAGCGTTTGAAAAACAATCTGATGACGGGCAATACGATTCTTGCCGGCAAATTCCCCGCTTACCACGATAGCCTCGAAATGCTGACCATCCCCCGTTACACTTAGATGCACAGTCTTCATGCCTTGCGCGATGCCGAGTTGAATACTTTCCGGTGTGACCATTGCTGTCGTTACCATGGGCTGATTAAAAAACAATTTGCCGGAAGGAGTGCTTTCCGGCAACAAGATACGCATAATACTAAAAACTTGCAGGGGGTGCGCGCATCCCTAAGAAAACTATGCGAAAAACCACTGCTTATTGGGGAAGCATCTCAGCCACACCATAAAGGTGCGCCAGACTCAGTAAATCCTCCGGCAAGCCTGTCACACGCAAGCTGCGCTGGCTGTCTTGCGCCGCTCTCGACCAACCCAGCAGCATACTGATTGCAGCCGAATCTACCGCTTCAACCTTGGACAAGTCCACCAAAAAATTTTCGCGTGCCAGATGCTGCAAACCAATTTCGTACAGCGCCGGTACAGTAGACATGGTCAACCGGCCGCTCAGCATCAATCGTTCGCCTTCGGGCGTAATCACTTCGCTCCCGCCTTATGCAGCACAACCTCAGCGGCACCGGCATTCATGTCGGATAACGTTTTAATTAACGCATCAATTCCTTGCACGACATTGCCAGACTGTTCAATCTGTGTGGCAAACGTGCCACGATAACTGGTGACCATGCTCACGCCTTCGATAGCCACATCAAACACTTTCCATCCGTCAGCCGCTTTTTTCATCTGATAATCCACTGCGGTCGGCTGCGCCCCCGATTTAATGACGCGGGTTTTAACGGTCGTTTCCGTATCATCAGCCGCCATTCTTAAGGGCTTCACCTCTATCGACTGATCGCGGTACAAAGTAAACGCTTTAGTATAAGTACGCACCAGCATGTTGCGGAATTCGCTTACCAATGCCTGCTTTTGCTCTGACGTGGCACGCCGCCAATATTTACCCATAGCCAACTGGGTCATGCGCACAAAATCAAAGTTAGGCAAAACCTTGGCGTCCACCAAAGCCAGAATTTTTTTCTGGTTGCCCGCCTTGAATTCCGGATCTTGCTTAACGATCGCGATGACTTCTTGCGCAGTATCCCTAATCAGCACATCCGGAGCGACCACTTCGGCTTGTGCAACACTTACCGCACACACCAGACCTAAAGCTACTTTCAACAGCACTCTTATCATTACCACTCCTATTTAGCCGGCTCTGCAGCCTTGCTATACATAAATTTGCCTATCAAATCTTCCAGCACCATCGCGGATTGCGTTTGCTTCAACTCCTCGCCATTTTTTAGCATCTCTTCATCGCCGCCCGGCATCAGACCGATATACTGCTCACCCAACAAACCGGAGGTCAGAATATTGGCGAAGGTATCCTTGGGAAATTGATAACGGTTGTCCAGATTCATCACCACTCTTGCTTCATATCGTTCCGTATCCAGTGTAATTGCCGTCACGCGACCCACCAATACGCCCGCACTTCTGATCGATGCCTGCACCTTCAAGCCGCCGATATTGCTGAAATAGGCATGCACCTGATACGACTCGGACACATTGTATGTCCCCAGGTTCCCTACTTTCATCGCCAACATCACCAGCGCGGCCATACCCGCCACCACAAACATGCCCACCCATAAATCCAATGTAGTGCGTTCCATAACTCAAGCCCCTCTAAACATGATTGCAGTCAATACAAAATCCAACATCAAAATCGCCAGCGACGAAGTAACCACCGTGCGCGTGGTCGCACCCGACACGCCTTCTGCGGTAGGTGGCGCATCGAACCCCTCGAACAGCGCAATCAGCGTGACCACCGTGCCGAACACCAGGCTCTTGATGATGCCGTTCATAATATCTTCACGAAAATCCACTGCGGCCTGCATCTGCGACCAGAACGAACCTTCGTCCACACCGATCTGCACCACACCGACCAGATAACCGCCGAATATACCCACCGCACTGAACATCGCGGCCAGGAACGGCATGGAGATCACCCCCGCCCAGAAGCGCGGTGCAACAATACGCGCAATCGGATTCACCGCCATCATCTCCATCGCCGAGATTTGCTCAGTCGCCTTCATCAGCCCGATTTCCGCCGTCATCGCCGAACCGGCGCGACTGGCGAACAGCAAGGCAGCCACTACGGGGCCCATCTCGCGCACCAGACTCAGCGCCACCATCACGCCTAATGCGGATTCCGAGCCATAACGCTTGAGCGTCTCATAGCCCTGCAACCCCAGCACCATGCCCACAAACAACCCCGCCACGACAATGATGATCAGCGACATCACGCCGGTAGAAAACAACTCTTTGATGATCAGATGAAAACGCCGGAAACAGCTCCCCGAATAAATCAGGGTAAGGAAAAAGAAACGCGTCACCGCGCCGATACGCCAGACCGCGTCAACGACACGCCCTCCGATGGCTCTTAGAATATTAGTTACTGGCATAGTGTCAGGCTCGCAAATTTAAATCTTGGCGATAATCGGCGCCGGGATAATGAAAGGGCACCGGACCATCCATTTCGCCATGCACAAACTGACGCACAAAATCCTTGTCGGATGCGCGCAGTTCGTCTGGCGTGCCTTCCGCGACAATCACGCCGTTGGCCATAAAATAGACATAATCCACAATCTTCAGGGACTCTTGTATATCGTGCGTAACGATAATCGAGGTCGCGCCCAGCGCATCATTCAGACGACGAATCAAATCCCCGATGACGGTCAGCGAAATCGGATCCAGGCCGGCAAATGGCTCATCATACATAATCAGCATGGGATCGAGCGCCACGGTACGGGCCAGCGCCACCCGCCGCGCCATGCCACCGGACAACTCGGACGGCATCATGTGCTGCGCGCCACGCAAGCCTACCGCGTGCAGTTTCATGATCACCAGATCGTGAATAATCTCTTCGGGCAGCTCAGTATGTTCACGCATCTGAAATGCCACGTTGTCATACACCGACATATCGGTAAACAACGCGCCGAACTGGAACAGCATACCCATCTTGCGACGCATCGCATACAAGCCATCCTGATCCAGTTCGTGTATCACCTGCCCGTCCATCCTGACGTAGCCTTTAGTGGGTTTCAACGCACCACCGATATGGCGCAACAGCGTAGTTTTTCCGCAGCCGCTCAAACCCATGATAGCGATCAACTTCCCTCTGGGGAAAGTCATGTTGATCCCCTGCAGAACAGGGCGCTTATCATAGGTAAAATTAAGATCGCGAATTTCGACCAAAGGGTTCAAAGACAAAGTTGTTATCCGGAAAACAAGTTGCGCATTCTAAACGATTGCATAGCCCGCCCTCAACCATTACCTTTTTCTGATGAACTCTCGAACAATTCCTGCAAGGTCACATCCGTATTTTGGTCAAGCTGCGCCGAACAAGTTACCAGCCATTGTTTCAATGCATCGTCATGCTGCCCATCCGACAGCCTGCTGCGATCCAGCACAAACAAATGCAGCAATTCCACCGCGCTGATGTGACTGGCATTGCGCGTCATCAGCCACCCCTGCCCCTCTGCCTTGTGCACCATACCCGCACTGGCCAAACGTTCCAGGATCAGCTCCAGCGAGAAAAAACCCAAACGCAGCGCCTTCGACAAAGCAGGGATCGTCATTACTTTCCCCTGATTCATGCCACCCGACATGATTTTCAGCACTCTCAAGGCATCCAGCATTTGCTCAACCGCAGGAAAATTCTGCGCTTCCGGCGTGCGCCAGTGCGGCAGGGAAGCGGTGACTACCGCGCCCAGCAGAATGATCAACCAGGACAAATAGATCCACATCAAAAATATCGGCACACTGGCGAATGCGCCATAAACCAGCTTGTAAGTAGGAAAATGACTGATGTAATAGCCGAATACCTGATTCATCGTTTCAAACAACACTGCGGCCACGATACCGCCTATCAATGCATGAGTGCGCGGCACATAGCGGTTGGGTATAAGGCGGAACATCATCGCGAAGGCCAGCGTGGTGAACAACACAGGCAAACTCTTCAAGGCGCCCACACCAAAAACCGGAATGTGTTTGGCATAGCCCAGCGACAATCCAACCAGCCATGAGGTCAGCGACAAACTGGCGCCCACCAGCAGAGGAGCCAGAGTAAGTACCGCCCAATAAACGACAAACAGTTTAAGCATCGGGCGCGGCCTGTGTACGCGCCAGATCGTGTTAAAAGCCTGGCTGATGGTCAGCATCATCAACATCGCCGTCACGGCCAGAAAAACAACACCCACAGCACTTAACCGCCCCGCACTCTCGGCGAACTGTTCCATATAGTGCGTAATGACTTTACCTGCCGTATTCGGCATCAGATTATTCAGCAGATAGCTCTTGATCTGAATGGAAAAATCATCGAATACCGGGAATGCCGAGAACAGCGTCAGCGCAATAGTCACCAGCGGAACCAGCGACAACAGCGTGGTGAAAGCAAGGCTCGCCGCAATCTGCGCGCAGCGATCCTGCACAAAACGCCCCACAACAAAGCGTATAAAGACCTGTAAATCCTGCCAATTCTTTTGCATGCCTGGGTTGATTCCTTATAATGCGCTCATGATAACCGACAAAGAAATTCTGGTGCTGTATTACAGCCAGCACGGCGCGACACGACAAATGGCTCAACTCATCGCACGCGGCGTGGAAACCATACCCGGAGTGCGTGCCCGACTGCGCACCGTGGCGAAGATTTCCAGCACCTGCGAAGCCACTGAACCGGGCATACCCGACAGCGGCGCACCCTATGCAGAATTGCGCGATCTCGAAGAATGCATCGCCCTGGCGCTGGGCAGTCCGACCCGCTTCGGCAACATGTCCGCCGCGATGAAATATTTCTGGGACGGCACCGGCGGACTGTGGATGAAGCATGCACTGGCCGGAAAACCTGCCGCACTGTTCACTTCCAGCAGCAGCATGCACGGCGGTCAGGAAAGCACACTGCTGTCAATGATGCTGCCGCTGCTGCATCACGGCATGCTCATCGTCGGCCTGCCCTACTCCGAACCTGAACTGGCCAGCACACAGAGCGGCGGCACACCCTATGGCGCCAGCCATGTTGCCGGACTGAGCAGCGATTTACCGATGTCCGAAGCCGAGAAAAAACTTTGCATGGCACTGGGTCGTCGTCTGGCACTCACCGCGCTAAAACTTTCCGCATGAATAACGCAGCGGAAGCACGCCGCCTGTTGCGCGCCCATCGCTACGGCGCACTGAGCACGCTGTCGAAAAAACTGGATGGCGCACCTTTTGGCTCCATCACGCCCTATCTGCCGGATCATGATGGCAGCCTGCTGCTGCTGGTCAGCGGCCTTGCCGAGCATACCAAAAACATACTGCACGACCCGCGCGTCAGCCTGATCACGCACAACCAACAAGACCCGAACATTCAGATGCAAGGCCGCGTCACGCTGATCGGCAATGCCCATCTGCTGGAAGACCGCGAGGCATACAGCACGCGTTACCTGCACCATTTTCCAGAGGCGGAAATCAATCTTTCGCTGCCCGACTTCCGTTTTTGCCGCATTCAGCCGGTCGCCATACGCTATATCGGCGGCGTAGGCCGCATCCACTGGATCAGGATGGCAGATTATGCCGTGCCGCAGGCCGCCGCCTTTGCTGCACATGAAGAAGCCTTATTGCGGCACATCAACGCTCAGCAACAAGATGCCCTGCACTACCTGCTCAAGCAAAATCACAACGTGTCAGTTGCTGATGCGCAAGCCATCGCACTGGACTGCGACGGACTGGTTGTGCGTAGCGGCGAACAATCCTGGCGGCTGAATTTTGCGGAGGTGTTAGCCGACCCTGCCAAGGGCAAACAACTGTCCGCCCTGCATTACCATTTACCCTGACCGCATCGCTCATTATTCCGAGGCGGCAGCAGCGCATAAATATTTGCGCAACGACCCCTTTATATGGATAATGCCCGGCCTAGCCTACAACCCGTATGCGCACACCCGCCGCATCAAATCACCCGCAAGGAAGAAAAATGAAAGCAAATATTCACCCTGATTACCATGAAATTACCGTAACTTGCAGTTGCGGCAACAGTTTCAAGACCCGTTCCTCCATGGCTAAAACCACGCTGAACGTTGAAGTTTGTTCTGAATGCCACCCGTTTTACACTGGCACACAGAAAATAGTTGATACCGCTGGTCGTATTGACAAGTTCCGTCAGAAATACGGAACCAAGGCTGCCGCGTAAATAAAAACGGTAATGCGAGGAAACTCTTCGCACAGCACCCCATCAAAGGGCAGCATTTGCTGCCCTTTGTCATTTATCATTGGCTTACCGCAAACTTTTCTCGCTATCTTCGTCGAATAGGAAATATCATGCGTTTTCTGATACTTAGTTTACTGATCTCATTACTCTCGGGCTGCGCGCAAAACCCCGTCACGGGTTCGACTGATTTCGTGATGATGTCAGAAAGCCAGGAAATGGCTATCGGTCGCCAAGCCGACGAACAGATCAAAAAACAATACAAAGTTTACGGTTCCCGGTCTTTGCAGGACTACGTGAACAAGGTAGGCCAGCGCATCGCCAAGCAAAGCCATCGCCCGGATTTGCAATATCACTTCACCGTACTGGATACGCCAGACATCAACGCCTTCGCGCTGCCCGGCGGTTACGTCTACATCACGCGTGGCATTCTGGCCTATCTGAATTCGGAAGCCGAACTGGCCGCCGTATTGGGGCATGAAATCGGTCACGTCACGGCGCGTCACGGCGTGCGGCAACAAAGCGCCGCACAAGCCGCCAACATCGGTCTGACCATCGCTTCCATCTTCGTGCCGGAAATCAACACCATGGGCGGCAGCAATCTGGCCAATATCGTCGGCGGTGCATTATTGTCAGGTTACGGGCGCGATCATGAACTGGAGGCCGACCGTCTGGGTGCCGAGTACCTGACACGCACGGCTTATGACCCGCAAGCCATCATTACCGTCATTGGCGTGCTCAAGAATCAGGAACTGAAGGATGCCGAACTAGCCAAGCAGGAAGGCCGCGAACCCCGCCGCTATCATGGCGTGTTTGCCAGTCACCCGGATAATGACACCCGCTTGCATCAGGCCGTTGGCGAAGCGGAAAAGAACGGCGCTGCACATGCACACTTTGAAGGCCGCCGGGAATTCCTTGCCGCCACAGATGGCATGATATTTAACGACAACAGCGAGCAAGGCATCGTGCGCAACAACACCTTCTATCACGACGAACTCGGTATTGCCGTGCAATTCCCGAAAAATTGGCAGGTACACAATCTGCCCACCTCGCTGGTGGCCGTCAGCCCGCAGGGTGAAGCGCAACTGCAAATGAAACTGGACGAATCACCCAGAGGCACACCGGGCGAATACGCACGCCGCCTGGTCGGCTCCGGCGCGCAGGTCAGGTCGCTGGATGTCAACGGCCTGCCCGCGGCGATATTCGATCTGCCCAACACGGCAGGTGGCGTTGTTTTTCATAACAAACGCGCCTTCGTCCTGCAAGCCCAGGGCAAGACCCGCAACAACTTGACTGCGTATCGCGATGACATCATCAGTACGGTGCGCAGTTTTCATGCGCTCAGCGATGAAGAACGCCAACGTGTTAAACCGCTTACTCTGCATGTTATTACCGCACGAACCGGCGACACTTTTGCCAATCTGTCGCACAACTCGCCTCTCGGCCTATCGGCAGAAAGCTATTTGCGCCTGATTAACGCCCGCTACCCCAGCGGAGAACCGCAAGCCGGACAACTGATCAAGGTCGTCAGGTAAGCCACGACGGCCACTTACCCCTGATTACCTGCCATGTATTATCTCAAGCCCACCGACCCGCACCCCATCACGCCTGCCAAAGCCGTGATGCTCGGTCTGCTTTGCATAGTCTGGGTCGGCATGGGCCTGGTCGGGCATGACCCGTGGAAACCGGATGATGCCTACAGCTTTGGCATCGTTTATTCCATGTTGCAGGACGGAAATTGGCTGATCCCCACCCTTGCAGGCGAGCCGTTCATGGCCAATCCGCCCTTGTTTTACTGGACGGCAGCCTTATTCGCCAAGCTATTTGCGCCGCTGCTGCCACTGCATGATGGCGCGCGCCTCGCCAGCGGTTTGTACAGCGGATTAACCCTGCTTTTCCTCGGCCTCGCCGGACGCAAGTTGTATGGCGAAAATCGCGGCTGGGCCGCTGCCATCATCCTGATCGGCTGCCTCGGCATGCTGGTGCGCGCGCACCAGATCATCACCGACCTGGCACTGCTCGCCGGATGCGCGATGATGCTTTATGGCTTTGCACACAGCCAGGAACGCATACTGCGCGCCGGCATCTGGATCGGCATCGGCATCGGCATCGGCTTCATGGCCAAAGGCTTCATCGCGCCGCTGTTGTTCCTGCTGATCGCCATGCTGTTGCCCGCGTTATTCCAGAACTGGCGCAAACGACAGTACGCCTTCAGTCTCGGTATCGCCACACTTTTTTCCCTGCCCTGGCTCATCGTCTGGCCACTCATGCTGCACCAGCAGTCACCGGCCTTATTCACAGACTGGATGTGGTCGCACAACCTCGGAAACTGGCTGAATCATGCGAAATCCGGGCCGGGTAAAGACGCCCTCTACTACCTTAAAAATCTCCCCTGGTTGGCATGGCCCGCCCTGCCTCTGGCAGCATGGGCGGTGTGGCGCGAACGCCGTCGCCTCGCGCAACGCGACGATTTACAATTGCCGCTGGTCAGCTTCCTTGTGATGCTCCTCACCCTCAGTCTGACGCCCAACATCAAGGAAGTGTTCGCACTGCCCATGCTGCTGCCCATCGCACTGCTGGCTACCGCCGCGTTATCCATGCTCAAACGCGGCGCGGCCAACGCACTGGACTGGTTCGGTTTAATGACCTTCGCGTTACTTGCCATACTGATGTGGTGGGGATGGGCAGGACTGTTACTGGACAACCACGCCAAGATCACGCTATGGCTGAAAGATTACCAACCCGGTTTCGAACCGGTTTTCCAAACCACACCCTTCGCCATCGCTGTCATCGCCAGCACGCTATGGCTGGTACTGGTATGGCGCGTAGGCCGTTCGATGCGCCGTGCGGTGGTGAACTGGGCTTCAGGCATCACGCTGATCTGGATACTCGCGATGACTTTGTGGCTGCCCTGGCTGGACAGCGGAAAAAGCTACCGCGGCATGGTTGCCTCACTCAAGCACTCCCTGCCAGCCGAATACAACTGCGTGGCGCGCAATGCCGGGCTTGGCGATAGCCAGCGCGCCATGCTGCATTACTTCGGTAACATCATCACCCGTCGTGACCCCGCACGTCGCTGCGAGTTACGTTTGATTCAGGGAGATAAAATATCCAGACCGCTGATGGATCACGCGCGCTATGAAAAAATCTGGGAAGGCAGTCGCAAGACCGACAAGACCGAACAATATCGTCTGTATCAGGAAATCAACAAATAGCGCTTAAGAAACAAAGCGCTTTTAAGCAAATACAATAAACAAATCAATAATTTACTGTAGCCGTAGCGCCTGCCTCCGGCACACCGGAAGCTGCCATATTCGGGTTTTTCTTGTTTACGGCAAGTCCAACTGAAGAAGGCGTACCGGAAGAACAACTGACATTAATAATACTGACGTCCGTAGAGCCGGACGGAATACTGGCCGGTGCAACAACGGCACAGTTTCCAGTCACCGTCGCTGTGGCCCCGATTTCAGCTGTTGCAGCATGTACATTGGCAACTGTCAAAGCGATCATGACAGCAAATCCTGAAACGCCAGCTATATTCATTTCATCCCCCACTCAGAGTTTACCAACGGCATTCCGAAAACAGGCAATCAAGCTATAGCCAAGTTACAAGGGTTAAGGAGATGCTGATTTACTCACCAAATCTGTCGTTGCGAGCGAAGCGTGTCAATCCATCATGTTGATTATAAAACGAATTATGGATTGCCACGTCGCTACGCTCCTCGCAAAGACGATTTAATCAGCGCTTCTTTGGCACTCTACCACGGCAGCACGACGATACCACAAGCACAATCCTGCCCCGATTATCAGCGCCCAAGCTGCCAGACGCACCAGAGCGGCGATGCCGTATCCAAGTAACCCAAAGCCGGTGACGTGCGTCCAGTCGTCGTCAACTTTGGTTTGATTGGAAAATTCCATGCTTTACTCGAATTCAACGTCAATACCGCCGGGGTAGCCCGGCGGCTATATTACGCTAGGGTATGCGCTTTACCGAATTCTGGGGGTCGCACACACCACATCCCCGTTCTGTCCCCGATTCCGCAGCGCATGATCCATCAGCACCAGCGCCAGCATCGCCTCGGCAATCGGCGTGGCGCGGATGCCGACGCATGGGTCGTGGCGACCTTCGGTGGCGACTTTCACCGCCTCGCCTGCTATGTTGATCGAGTTGCGTTCGAGGCGAATGCTGGAAGTAGGTTTGATGGCGTAGTTCGCAACGATGTCCTGCCCGGTAGAAATGCCGCCGAGGATGCCGCCCGCGTGATTGGATAAAAACCCGTCAGGCGTCATCTCGTCGCCGTGTTCGCTGCCCTTCTGCGTCACGCAGCCGAAGCCCGCGCCTATCTCAACCCCTTTGACTGCATTGATATTCATCAACGCGTAGGCAATTTCGGCATCCAGCCGGTCAAACACCGGCTCACCCCAGCCGACCGGGACATTCTGTGCGACTACAGTGAGCTTCGCGCCGATGGAATCACCGGATCTGCGCACCGCGTCCATGTAATCTTCCAGTTGTGCGACATAGCTCGCGTCAGCGACGAAAAAACTGTTACCCTCGGCGCGTACATCGTCCCAGCTTTTGAACGGCACTTCGATCTCGCCGAGTTGCGCAAGATAGCCGCGCACCACGACGCCGTATTTTTCATTCAGCCATTTTTTCGCGATCGCTCCTGCCGCAACACGGCTAGCCGTCTCGCGTGCAGATGCGCGCCCGCCGCCTCTGTGGTCGCGAAAACCATATTTTTGTGTGTAGGTGTAATCAGCATGTCCGGGACGAAAGGTCTCGGCAATATTACCGTAATCCTTGCTGCGCTGGTCTTCATTGCGGATCAGCAAGGCGATCGGCGTGCCGGTCGTCTTGCCCTCGAACACGCCGGAGAGGATTTCCACCGTGTCCGACTCGCGCCGTTGCGTGACATGCCGCGATGTGCCGGGCTTACGTCTGTCCAGATCATGCTGGATATCCGCCTCGCATAGCGCCAAACCGGGCGGACAGCCATCCACCACACAGCCGATCGCCGCCCCGTGTGATTCGCCGAACGAAGTCACTGTAAATAATGTGCCGAGTGTATTTCCTGACATAAGTAATCCAGTCGAAAAGATGCGCAAATAAGGCGCGCAGTTTACCATACAGCACACCGTCATTCCGGCGCAGGCCGGAATCCAGCGGTTCTATTCAAAATGCCTTTAGAGCCTGGTATCCGCGTTGCGGATGATTATTTTTAACTGGATTCCGGCCTGCGCCGGAATGACCCCTTTGGAGGTTTATTGATGAAAGCCATCCTGATGACCGCAGCAGGCGATGCCAGCGTGCTGCAAAGCTGCGACATCGCCCGACCTGATCTGCCATCGCCGTACCACCTGCGCATCAAACTTGCCGCCGCTGGCGTTAATCCGCTGGACAGAAAATTACGCACCAATCCGGCCTACTATCCCGCCCAGCTACCCGCGATACTCGGTTGTGATGGCGCAGGCACAGTGGAACAAACCGGCAGTCTGGTGACGCGCTTCAAAGCGGGCGATGCAGTATTTTTCTGTAACGGCGGTTTGGGCGACGAACCCGGAAACTACGCGGAATACACCACGTTACACGAAGAATATTGCGCCGCCTGCCCCGCCAACATTCCGTTGCAGGACGCGGCCGCCCTGCCACTGGTCTGCATTACCGTCTGGGAGGCATTGGTCGAACGCGCCCACCTGCAAGCCGGTCAGACGCTGCTGATACACGCGGCTGCCGGCGGCGTGGGCCATATCGCCGTGCAACTTGCCCATCATCTGGGCGCACGCATCGCCGTCACCGTCAGCGACACCAAAAAGGCCGGGCTGGCACAGGCGCTCGGCGCTGAAAAAATCATCAATTACAAAGAACAGGACTTCGTGCAGGAAACACTGAACTGGACGGACGGCAAGGGTGCTGACATCGTGTTCGACACAGTGGGCGGCGACACTTTTCTGAAATCGCTGCACGCTGCGTGCATCGGCGGCAAAATCGTCAGCATCCTTGCCACGCCGCTTGCCACAGCAGACGTGCAATTGGTGCGCTTGCGCAACCTGTCGCTATGCTACGAACTGATGCTCACACCACAGGTGTTGAAGCTGCACGACGAGCGCATCCGCCAGCGCAAGATACTGGAACAATGCACTGCGCTGGTTGAAAAGGGCGAACTCGGCGTGCTGGTCACGCAGCGGATTCCGCTGGAGCAGGCCGCCGAAGCCCACCGCCTGATCGAAGCGGGTGGCATGACAGGCAAAATCATTCTGACGATGGATTAATATGCTGATAGACACTCACTGCCATCTGGACGCCGCCGAGTTTGGCGCTGATCAGGACAAGTTGCTGCACGCGGCGCATCTTGCCGGTGTAACACGCCTCGTGGTGCCTGCTGTTGAACGCGCCGGTTTCGCTGGCGTGCGCACACTTTGCGAACGCTACCCGGCGTGCTCCCCCGCGTATGGCATCCATCCGATGTACGTGCCTCAGGCGCATAAGGATGACCTGATTGTGCTGCGCGACTATCTGCGCGACGGTCAGCCGGTCGCGATCGGTGAGATCGGCCTGGATTTTTATATCGAGCACTATGACCATGCGCAACAAGAATATTTTTTTGTCGAACAACTCAAGCTGGCCCGCGAATTCGACCTGCCGGTGCTGCTGCACATCCGCCGCGCGCAGGACACCGTACTCAAGCACCTGCGCAGATTTTATGGGAGCAACAACGCCCCTTCTAACAGGCTCAGGGCAGGCATCGCCCATGCCTTCAGCGGCAGCCGGCAACAGGCGGACGAATTCATCAAGCTGGGTTTCAGCCTCGGTTTTGGCGGGGCGATGACCTATCCGCGCGCCACGCGTCTGCGCGAACTCGCCGCAACCCTGCCGCTTTCCAGCATCGTGCTGGAAACCGATGCACCCGACATGCCGCCTGCATTCATCGAACGCGGATCTCCCAACAAACCCGAGTACCTGCAACGCATCGCAGAAACATTAGCGGAACTGCGCGGTATTTCAGCCGAGGAAATTGCCCAGGCAACGACCGAAAATGCGTTAGCCGTATTGCCCAAACTCAACATTCCCACCGTGACACTTCCATCAGAACAGACACCATCAGCATGACCGAAACCGCCAGCCTGCTTGCGCTTTTCACCAGCAGCTTCCTCGCCGCCACCCTATTACCCGGCGGTTCGGAAGCCGTGCTGTTTGCCGTACTCAAAGGCTATCCGGAGTCGTTATGGATAGCACTCGCACTCGCCACACTGGGAAATACGCTGGGTGGCATGGTCAGCTTCGTCATGGGTTGGTTACTGCCGCAGACCCAGCAATTAAGGCACGTAGAAAAATTGCGCCGCTACGGCACACCCGCCCTGCTGCTCGCCTGGATGCCGCTGATCGGCGATGCGCTGTGCCTCGCCGCCGGTTGGCTGCGCCTCAACGTATGGCAGACCGCGCTATTCATGGCAATCGGTAAATTCGCACGATACCTGGTGATCGCACAAATATAGATAGTGGGGAGTTACTCCCCACTCCCCACTCCCCACTCCCCACTCACCATTTTTAACCCCCAGCCCACCCCGAAACCCGTTACCTCGCTGGCCACGCTACCCAGCCCGCCTTCGCAGCGACTGGCGGACAAGTCTATATGCAGCCAGGGCGTATCGTGTTCTACGAAGCGCTTCAGAAATCGTGTAGCCAGAATGTGGTCGGCCTCACCGTCCAGCGTGCATTGTTTGATATCGGCCACTTTGGAATCAAGCGCGGCTTCATAGTCTTCATCCAGCGGAAAAGCACACAGGCGTTCGCCGCTTTGGCGACCGACGTTCACCGCGCGTTGCACCAGTTCATCACGGTTACCCAGTACGCCCGAATAGCGCGCACCCAAAGCCGTCGCCATGCTACCGGTCAGCGTGGCGAAATCGATCATCAGATCCGGTTTCTCGCGTGATGCCAACGTCAGCGTATCAGCCAGCACCATGCGGCCTTCGGCATCGGTATGCATCACCTCTATCGTCGTTCCGTTGAGCGCCTTGACGATATCGTTCTGCTTATAGGCTTTGGGGCTGATGTGGTTCTGCGCCAGCGCCAGCCAGCAGTCGATGTTCACCGGCAGTTTCTGCTGGCTGGCGGCCAGCAAAATACCCAGTGCGACACCCGAACCGTTCATGTCCTCGTGCATGTTGTGCATGTAACGCGAGGGTTTGAGATTATGCCCGCCGGTATCGAAACAAATACCTTTGCCGACCAGCGCCACGGTCTGCTTCGCTTTGGGGTGCTTGTAGGAGAGATGCACGATGGCGGCATCATCAATTTCGCTGCCCTGAGCCACCGCAACGAACGCACCTGCACCCATCTTGCGCAACGCCTTCATGTCGTATTCCGAATACTGCCATTCGTGCTCTTGCGCCAATTTCTTCACGCGCTTGCGGTATTGCCCCGGCGTCAGCTCATTCGGTGGCAACACGGTCAACGCTCGGCACAATAGATTGCCCGCCGCCTGCGCCCTGAATTCCTCCAGCGCCTTGCTGTCGTCAAATCCGTAAATTGCGATTTTTTGCAGTGCACGGCGTTCATCTTTCTTCTTGTGCACCGGCAGCAACGCACCGTTTACCCATGCCGCATAGGCCGCCAATCCGGCAGCCCGTTGCCGCTGGAGCGCATCACCCAGCACCACGATGGCGATAGATTTAGGATATTCGTCCAGTAACGGTTGCAATGCCTTGCGCACCACTGTTTGCAGCGCGAAGGTATCGCCTAATGGAAAGTCGCGTAGCGCTACGCTTGCCCCCTCGCCCGCAAAGCGGGAGATAACCAGCGACTTGCCCGCTTGCGGGCTTAGTCGAATGGCTAGTTGTTCCTCCAGGGTTGGGGTGAGGGAACGGGCATGAAGAGCCTTGCTTTTGGAAACTTCACCACGCCCGCTATCGAAATCCAGCATAGCCCACACGATCAGGCCGCCATTCGTCGCATTAGCCGCAACGGGCGACTTGGCCAGCTCTTCTGCTTTCATGCCGCGCCGTGCCAGCACCGCACGGAGCAGATCAACATGCGGCACGCCTTCGGGCAAAGTCTTGGCCTTGGGGAAAATCACCAGCACATGCAGCGCGGAAAGCGTTTCTGGCGGAGTCTGAAACAGGGTGAGTTGTGCTAGCATTACGTCCTCATTTTTATTGGCTAGTCATTCCGTATCCCGCTGGGAATGACGTTACAAGAGCCGCGATTATACAGGCCACTATGCGCACCTACCTCGATCTCATGCAGCATGTGCTGGAACACGGCACAAAAAAATCAGACCGCACCGGAACCGGCACGGTCAGCGTCTTCGGCTACCAGATGCGCTTCGACCTGTCGCAGGGCTTCCCGCTAGTCACCACTAAAAAATGCCACATGAAATCCATCATTCACGAATTGCTGTGGTTTCTGCAGGGCGACACCAACATTCGCTACCTGAAGGAAAACGGTGTAAAAATCTGGGACGAGTGGGCTGATGAAAATGGCGATCTCGGCCCGGTGTACGGCAAACAATGGCGCTCATGGGAGTCGGTGGATGGACGCGTGATAGATCAAATCAAAGTCGCCGTCGAACAACTCAGGAACAACCCCGACTCGCGCCGCATTATCGTCTCGGCCTGGAACGTAGGCGAACTGGACAAAATGGCGCTCGCCCCCTGCCATGCGTTTTTCCAGTTCTATGTGGCGGACGGCAAGCTGTCCTGCCAACTCTACCAGCGCAGTGCCGACATCTTCCTCGGCGTGCCGTTCAACATCGCCTCCTACGCGTTGCTTACCATGATGATGGCGCAGGTATGCGACCTAGAACCGGGCGACTTCGTGCACACCTTCGGGGATGCACATTTGTACCTGAACCACATGGAACAGACGCAGTTGCAACTGTCGCGCGAACCCCACCCGCTGCCTGTCATGCATATCAATCCAGACATTAAAGACATCCTCGGCTTCAAATATGAAGATTTCACGCTCGAAGGCTACGATCCTCACCCGGCCATTAAAGGGAAAGTAGCGGTATGACCTCAATCCTCAATCCTTCACGCAACAACTTGGTGCATAATCCAGTAGTTGTGAGGGAAAGTTCCTTGCGGGCTGAATCCTGTATGTCTATCATCGTCGCGATGGCAAAGAACCGCACCATCGGTATCAACAACACGCTGCCGTGGCGCTGCCCGGAAGACCTGAAACACTTCAAGGCGCTGACCATGGGTCACCACATGATCATGGGTCGCAAAACCTTCGAGTCTATCGGCAAGCCGCTACCGGGGCGCACCACGGTGGTCGTCACCCGAGACCGCGAGTTGAATATCGAGGGCTGTCTGGTCGCGCATTCGCTGCCTGACGCGCTTGCAGCCTGCTCAAACGACAGTCAGATTTTTATTGTCGGTGGTGCGGAGATTTACGCACAGGCCATGCCGCTGGTGGATACGCTGTATATCACCGAAATCCAGCAGGATGTAACAGGGGATGCGCATTTCCCGCACGTTGATAAATCAGCATGGCTGGAAGTGGCGCGCGAAATACGGCATCAGGAAACGCCGCAAGCGCTGGAATATCACTTCGTCACTTATCGCAGTGCCCATATCAATTCTTGCAAGAGCAAAGCTCTTGGCAAGAATTGAGTAGTTCCATCAATGTTCGAATGGCCAACCCTGTGGAATCTGCTGATCTCCACCCTCGCGTTTTTTCTGGCCGTCTGGCATTTACGCCGATATCTCGATGAACAGGGTATTCCCAAGGGGATGACGCGCGGCATACTGGTGTTGACACTGGCCTCAGTGGTGTCATGGGCCTCGGGAGAACTGGTGGACTGGGTGCAACAAGCGACTGATCGTACTATTGTCGCCGAACAGCCTGCCATACACTAACGACAGACAACAAAAAGCCCGGAACTTTCGTTCCGGGCTTTTCTACAACTCAAGCGCTAATTAAGCAGCCTGGATGTTAGAAGCTTGCTTGCCTTTTGGGCCTTGCGTAACTTCGAAGCTAACTTTTTGGCCTTCTTGAAGGGTCTTGAAACCGTTCATGTTGATTGCTGAAAAGTGTGCAAACAGATCTTCGCTGCCATCATCAGGAGTGACGAAACCGAAACCTTTTGCATCATTGAACCATTTAACTGTACCAGTTGCCATGTGACTACTTCCTTTTTTAAAAAACGGGAAAAACTCCCGCGAAACTATTTGATCTAAGGTTGCACATGGTAAAACCAGTACTGCAGTGACTTTGAATCAAACACGAAGGCTACTTTATACGCGAACTTTAAAAACGTATCAAGGAAAATCTTAAAAACAGGATTGACAAGCAAATAGCCCGTAGCTTGTAGCCAAATCGACCAAAACGCTATTTCTTCGCCGCTACACGCTACCAGCTACACACTTATGCTGCTGACCCTATCTAACGCAGTCCACAAAATAGCGCTTCACGCCATCCACTTCCTCGGCGACCAAACCATGAATATCGGTCTCAAAACCCGGCAATTTCTGACTGAAATCACGTGCGAATTTCAGATAATCAACGATAGTCCTGTTGAATATCTCGCCCGGGATCAGCAGAGGAATACCCGGCGGATAGGGGGTCAGCAATACCGCGGTGATGCGCCCTTCCAGATCGTCTATTTCCACGCGATCTATTTCATCGTGTGCCATTCTGGCGAAGGCTTCTGATGGCTTCATCGCCGGCTGCATGTCGGACAGATACATCTCGGTGGTCATGCGTGCCACGTTATGCATGTTATAGGCATCGTGTATCTGCTGGCACAGGTCACGCAAGCCCACGCGCTCATAACGCGGATACTTCACCGCAAACTCCGGCAGAATGCGCCAGATCGGCTGATTCTTGTCGTAGTCATCCTTGAACTGCTGCAGCGCGGTCAGCAGCGTGTTCCAGCGTCCCTTGGTGATGCCGATGGTAAACATAATGAAGAACGAATACAGGCCGCACTTTTCGACGATCACGCCGTGTTCAGCCAGATACTTGGTCACCATCGAAGCGGGAATACCGCTATCGGAAAAATCGCCGTCCACATCCAGCCCGGGTGTGATGATGGTGGCCTTGATCGGGTCGAGCATATTGAACCCTTCGGCCAGATCGCCGAAACCATGCCACTTGTCAGAAGGCTTGAGCACCCAATCTTCGCGCGAGCCCACGCCTTCCTCGGCGATGACGTCCGGCCCCCACACCTTGAACCACCAATCCAGCCCGAACTCCTCATCCACCTTACGCATTGCACGGCGGAAATCCAGCGCCTCAGCGATGGATTCCTCCACCAGCGCTGTGCCTCCCGGCGGCTCCATCATCGCCGCCGCCACGTCACACGAAGCGATAATCGCGTACTGCGGACTGGTAGAGGTATGCATCAGGTAGGCCTCGTTAAAAATATGCTTGTTGAGTTTGCGGCTTTGCGGTTCGCGCACCAGAATCTGCGATGCCTGACTCAGTCCCGCCAGCAATTTGTGGGTCGATTGGGTGGCAAAAATCATCGAACTCTGCGCGAGCGGCCTGTCACGACCTATAGCGTGCATGTCTTTGTAAAAATCATGGAATGCCGCATGCGGCAACCAGGCTTCGTCGAAATGCAGCGTGTCGATACGCCCGTCGAGCATCTGTTTCAGCATCTCAACGTTATAAACCACGCCATCGTAGGTGCTCTGTGTGATGGTCAGGATGCGCGGCTTCTTGGTCTTATCTGCAATGAACGGATTCGCATCAATCTTGCGCTGTATGCTTTCCGGCTCAAACTCGGATTTCGGAATCGGCCCGATAATGCCGTAGTGATTGCGCGTCGGGGTCAGAAATACCGGCACCGCACCGGTCATCATGATCGAATGCAGGATGGACTTGTGGCAGTTGCGATCCACCACCACGATATCGCCGGGGGCAACCGTCGAGTGCCAGACGATCTTGTTCGAGGTCGAAGTACCGTTGGTGACAAAAAACAGATGATCCGCATTAAAAATACGCGCCGCGTTACGTTCAGAAGCCGCAACCGGGCCGGTATGATCGAGCAACTGCCCCAGTTCATCCACCGCATTACACACGTCGGCGCGCAGCATATTTTCGCCGAAAAACTGGTGAAACATCTGTCCTACCGGCGACTTCAGGAAGGCCACGCCGCCGGAATGGCCGGGACAGTGCCATGAATAGGAACCGTCCTGCGCATAATGCAACAAGGCGCGGAAAAACGGCGGAGCCAGCGAATCCAGATAGGAGCGGGCTTCGCGAATGATGTGGCGCGCCACAAATTCCGGCGTGTCCTCGTGCATGTGAATGAAACCATGCAACTCGCGCAACACATCATTCGGAATGTGCCGCGAGGTACGCGTTTCGCCATACAGATAAATCGGAATGTCGGCATTCTTGATACGGATTTCACGGACAAACGCGCGCAGACTCTTCAGCGCGACTTCGGTTTCCTCCTTGCTGCCACCGCCAAATTCCTCATCGTCAATCGACAACAGAAACGCCGACGCGCGGCTTTGCTGTTGCGCAAACGAGGTCAGATCGCCATAACTGGTGACGCCCAGCACTTCCATGCCCTCTTTTTCAAGCGCATCGGCCAGCGCACGTATGCCCAGACCACTGGCATTCTCGGAACGAAAATCTTCATCAATGATGACGATGGGAAAACGAAACTTCATGTGATGCTCCTAACAAAATATATTTCAGTGCGGACTCATCCGGGCCGCAGGCCGATGTGATGGCGAAACTAAACGCTGTTCATTACCTGACTCCAACTGGCATGAAGGAAGTGGGGTGAGAATAGTCGCTGATTGATTCATCGTCAGATTTTATTACTCGTCCTGCGACGCATAAGCGCTGACCAATTCATCGATCAGCCCCGTCATCACATTGCGAAATTGTTGCTCATCGCAGCCCATCAGCACGGCATCTTCCAGCGCATCCTGGCATATCTGGCGAATTTCTTCGAGGTTCTCACCGAGAACCTTGTTCTTTTCCACGCAGGCGATGGTTACGCCCTTGGGCGAACGCCAGATGATGGGCTTGTTATGCGGCACGGCGGTTACATCTTGGGCAAGGTCACGCCGACCTGGCCCTGATACTTGCCACCGCGATCCTTGTAGGACGTTTCACAAATTTCATCGCTCTCGAAGAACAGCACTTGTGCGACGCCTTCGTTGGCGTAAATCTTGGCGGGCAACGGCGTGGTATTGGAAAATTCCAGCGTCACATAGCCCTCCCATTCCGGCTCGAACGGCGTGACATTGACGATAATGCCACAGCGCGCGTAAGTGGATTTACCCAGGCAAACGGTCAGTACGGAGCGTGGAATACGGAAATATTCCACGGTGCGTGCCAGCGCGAAGGAATTGGGCGGGATGATGCAGTAATCAGCCGTCACCTCAACGAAAGAATTCGGATCGAAATTCTTGGGATCAACAATAGTGCTGTTGATGTTGGTAAACAACTTGAATTCGTTCGAGCAGCGAATATCGTAGCCGTAGCTCGATGTGCCGTACGACACGATACGCTTGCCGTCCACCTCTTTCACCTGAACGGGCGAAAAAGGTTCGATCATGCCGTGTTGCTCCGCCATGCGGCGTATCCATTTATCTGATTTGATGCTCATAAAAATTCAGTTTCAAGCCACAAGGCACAAGCGACAAGGAAAACGATTCCCCTTGCACCTTGCAACTTGCGCCTTGTAACTTGTCTCCTTTAAGTATTTTGAACGACGATCTTGGGGAACACCGCGCTGTGATCCTGCGCCATTTCCGCAACTTTTACCGCAACACGGCGCGCGATCTGCTTATACACTCTTGCGATACTGCCGTCAGGATCGGCCACCACGGTCGGACGGCCGGAATCGGCCTGCTCGCGGATACGAATATCCAGCGGCAAGCCGCCGAGAAATTCCGTATGGAAATCGGCACACATTTTTTCGCCGCCGCCCGCGCCGAAGATATGCTCTTCGTGTCCGCACCGAGAACAGATATGCGTGCTCATATTCTCCACGATGCCGATAATCTTGATATCTACTTTTTCGAACATTTTCAATCCCTTGCGCGCATCCAGCAAGGCAATATCCTGCGGCGTGGTAACGATCACCGCACCGGTAACCGGCACTTTTTGCGACAGCGTCAGTTGAATATCGCCGGTGCCCGGCGGCAAATCCACCACCAGATAATCCAGATCATCCCAACGCGTCTGACGCAACAATTGATCGAGCGCCTGTGTCACCATCGGGCCGCGCCAGATCATTGGCACATCGTTATCTTCGATCATGTAGCCGATGGACATGGACTGTATGCCGTAATTCACCATCGGCTCGACGGATTTACCATCGGACGATTTCGGCTGACCGGAAATACCCAGCATGGTAGGTTGCGACGGGCCGTAAATATCGGCATCCAGTATGCCTACACGCGCCCCTTCTGCTGCCAGGGCCAGCGCCAGATTGACGGCGGTAGTGGACTTGCCCACACCACCCTTGCCGCTGGCTACCGCGATGATATTCTTCACGCCGTCCACCAGTTTCACCCCGCGCTGCACGGCGTGCGTCACGACTTTGCTGGAAACCGTGACCTTAATCGTACCCGCATCAGGCAATGCAACTTTGAGATGCGCCGCTACCATCACGCGTATTTCATCCCACACACTTTTGGCCGGATAGCCCAGCACGATGTCCAGCGAGACGTCATTAGCACTGATCTTGATATTTTTCACCGACTTTCCGCTGACAAAATCCTTTTTAGTGTTCGGATCTATCAAGTTCTTCAACGCACTTTTTACGTCAGCATCGTTAAAACTCATCACAGCCTCTATTCGGTTATCAATATTTCAAGAGCGCAATTCTAACCAATTCGCCGCCAGTGCGCGCGATTTGCTAAAATCACCTCCTTTATCGAATCCGGCACGCCACCATGACTACGCGAAAAATCCTCGTCACCTCCGCCCTGCCCTATGCCAATGGCAGCATCCACCTGGGACATCTGGTCGAATACATCCAGACGGACATCTGGGTGCGCTTCCAGAAAATGCAGGGGAACGAGGTGCATTACGTCTGCGCCGACGACACCCACGGTACGCCCATCATGTTGCGCGCCGAAAAGGAAGGCATCACACCGGAGCAATTGATCGCGCGCGTGTGGCAGGAACACTACGATGATTTCAGCGAATTTCACGTTGAGTTTGATCACTATGGCTCAACCAACTCGACTGAGACCCGCGAATCCGCCGAGACCATCTACCGCACGCTCAGGGATAAAAACCTGATCGAGGTGCGTTCCATCGAGCAGTATTACGACCCGGTGAAAAATATGTTCCTGCCGGATCGCTTCATCAAGGGCGAATGCCCGAAATGCGCCGCAAAAGACCAGTATGGCGACAATTGCGAAGTCTGCGGCGCGGCCTATGCGCCGACCGAATTGATCTCACCTTATTCCGCCGTGTCGGGTGCAAATCCGGAATTGCGCAATTCCGACCACTATTTCTTCAAACTCTCCGCCGACAGCTGCCAGCAGTTTTTGCGCAACTGGACGAAGAGCGGCACGCTGCAAACCGAAGCGGCCAACAAGATGCAGGAATGGCTGGGCATCGAGGGTGAAAACAAACTGTCCGACTGGGACATCTCGCGTGACGCCCCCTACTTTGGTTTCGAAATTCCCGATGCACCGGGAAAATACTTTTACGTCTGGCTGGACGCACCGGTCGGTTACATGGGCAGCTTCAAACAGCTGTGCAACAAAAAACCCCATCCTCGCCCCAACCCTCCTAACCCCCCCATACCCCCCTTGTCAGGGGGGAGCCAATCAGGGAGGGAGACGGACACTCCTCCCCTGGCAAGGGGAGGCTGGGAGGGGTTATTTGACGAGTTCTGGAAGGCCGGTTCAAAGACCGAGCTGTATCACTTCATCGGCAAGGACATCCTGTATTTTCACGCGCTGTTCTGGCCCGCGATGCTGGAACACGCAGGCTTCCGCACACCGACCAAGCTATTCGCGCACGGCTTCCTCACCGTCAATGGCGAGAAGATGAGCAAATCGCGCGGCACCTTCATCACCGCGCGCAGCTATGTGGATCACATCAAGAACACCGAATACCTGCGCTACTACTACGCGTCCAAACTGAACGGCACGATGGAGGACCTCGACCTCAGCCTGGATGATTTCGTCACCAAGGTCAACAGCGATTTGATCGGCAAGTATGTCAACATCGCCAGCCGTTGTGCGGGGTTTATCAGCAAGCGCTTTGACGGCAAACTGGGCAATACGGATGCGGCGGCCAGCGCAGAATTTCAAGCGGCCTTTACCGGCGGCGAAATCGCACGTTGTTACGAAAATCGCGACTTCAGTCGTGCGCTGCGAGAAATCATGCGCCTGGCCGATGTCGCGAATCAGTACATCGCCGAAAAGAAACCCTGGGAACTGGCAAAACAGGAGGGCAAGGACGCCGAACTGCTGGAAGTGTGTTCGACAGCGCTGACACTGTTCCGCGACCTGACGCGCTACCTGAAACCCGTACTGCCCAAACTGGCAGCACAAGTTGAGGCATTCCTCAACATTCCACCCATGATCTGGGATGACCAATGGGCAGCACTGGGTAGCGGACATGTCATCAACACCTATCAACATCTGGCAACCCGCCTCGACCCCAAGCTGGTAGAAGCCATGGTGGCCGCCAATCAGGAATCCCTCCCACCCTCTCCGGCAAGCGTGCAAGGGGAAACGGTGCAGTCCGAACAGCGTCATGCCGTACATCAGCAACACACGGCCAGCATCGAAGTAGCGCAGGCGGAAAAGGATTTTGAGCCCTTCATCAGCATCGAGGATTTCGCCAAGGTGGACTTGCGCGTGGCCAGGATCGTCAATGCCGAACAGGTGGAAGGCGCAGCGAAGCTGTTGAAGCTGACGCTGGATATCGGCGACGGAAATTCGCGCACCGTGTTCGCGGGGATCAAGTCGGCTTATGACCCGGAAAATC
The DNA here is from genome assembly GCA_030652475.1 of Gallionella sp. Taxonomy (GTDB): domain Bacteria; phylum Pseudomonadota; class Gammaproteobacteria; order Burkholderiales; family Gallionellaceae; genus Gallionella. The sequence continues at coordinate 30,177 of JAUSAO010000003.1, forward strand.
TCAAAGGCCGCCTGACTGTGATGGTCGCCAACCTCACGCCGCGCAAGATGAAGTTCGGCCTGTCGGAAGGCATGGTGCTCGCCGCTTCCGGCGAAGCCTCGGGACTGTTCATCCTGTCACCGGACGACGGCGCACAACCCGGTATGCGTATCAAATAAGCCGGTTAACGTGAAACTCACGTAGTGGTACGTTTGCCCCTTCCCTCGCAAGGATTGCGGGGGAAGGTTGGGAAGGGGGACGGGCATGGCGGGTTTCATTATCAGGGGTGGTTACTTCCCCATGCCCGTTAGATTGGGTTTGAATCAACATTCCAGACTCACGCGAAGTGCTACAAACTCGCCGCCCTGGACTGCCTGCAGCAACTGAAACAAAGACAGGATTCATAGCCCGTCCACGCTGGTGCGTGCATGGGTCTCACTGATGCCAACTCACTGACCATGTTGCCAAAATCTCATCGCTGATTTGCACATTGTGTCTTGCTATCGTATCCTGCGCGTATCCAGCGCCCGGAAATTCTACGATACCTCCTGTGCCTAACATGCTTTTCACAGAGCATCCTGTCGTCCAGGACAAATTCCGGTTTGTCGCAAAACTGTTGCTCATCGCGCTGGCTTATTTCATCAGCGCTCAGTTGCGCATAACGCCCCCCTACTTTGACACCCACATCACACTGATCTGGTTACCCACGGGCATTGCCGTGGCGACCTTACTGCGCTGGGGTTATGCCTATTGGCCGGGTATTTTTCTCGGTGCGGCAGCCAGCAATTTCTCCATTGATGCTTCACCGTTGCTGGACATCAGCATTGCCTTGGGCAATACACTCGGTTCAATGCTGACCGTCTGGCTGCTGAGGCGGTTGAAATTCCATGGCGCGCTCCACCGCGCGCGCGACATCTTGTTTCTTGGACTGGCTGCCGCTGTCGGTGTACTGCTCAGCGCCAGTGGCGGGATAAGCAGCCTGGTGCTATTCGGCGTGTTATCCATACAAAACGTCGGCACGGCCTGGCTGTCCTGGTGGGCAGGCGCTTTCGTCGGCGTGTTGCTCACGGCGCCACTGTTGCTCAACATCTCGCGCGCCGAGCTGTCCCTGTTATGGAAGCAGCGGATGGAATTTCTGATCTGGTGCATGACGACGCTTGCGGGTGGCGGGGTAATATTCGTGCTTAACAATGATGCCAACGGAAATTCCATGCCGCTGGTCTTCATGCTGTTGCCGCTGGTTGTCTGGCTAGCCATGCGCTTTGGAACGTTGGGTTCATCACTGGGTTTGCTGCTGCCGGTTTTCATCGCGATAATGGCGACCCGTTACGGGATGGGGCCATTTCACATCCAGGATACCCAGCAGGGCCTGCTCTTGATGTGGCTGTATCTTGTCACTATGCTGACGATAGGGTTGATGGTGCTGGCTCTGCAGGCGGAACGCAATCGTGCCGAGAAGGAACTTAAGGTCGCGCTACAACATGAGGCCGGAGCGCTCAATGAGTTACGCATCATGCTGGAGCGCTCAGGCGAGGGATACTGGAAGCTGGATCAAAGCGGCCACATCACCGAGGTCAATGATGCCTATTGCCATCTTAGCGGTTATGCCAGAGACGAAATCATCGGCATGCATCTGGGGAAATTTGAAACCATCGAACAAGTTCCCGAGGCTGCCGCCCTGCATATCCAACATATCCTCGATCAGGGATACGACCGCTTCGAAACCATACACCGCCACCGTGACGGACATCTAATCGATATCGAGGTGTCCGTTTCCTTTATTACAGAAATGCATTGCCTGATTGCCTTTCTGCACGACATTAGCCAACGCAAACAGGCTGAGCGTGATATCCATCAACTGGCTTTTTATGATCCCTTGACCCAGCTAGCCAACCGCCGCCTGCTGATGGACCGTTTGCAACGCGCAATGGTGTCCAGCGCACGCAATGGCCAGCATGGTGCATTACTGCTTCTGGATTTGGATCATTTCAAAATGATCAACGATACACAGGGTCATGCGACAGGCGACCTGTTGCTGATCGAAGTGACGCGCCGTTTACAAAACTGCACACGCGAGGGTGACAGCGTAGCGCGACTGGGTGGTGATGAATTCGTCGTGCTGCTGGAAGGACTGAGCAGCCAACAGGATGAGGCGGCAATACAGGCTGACAGGATTGCGGAAAATATACGCAGCGCGCTTAATCAGCCGTATCTGCTGAACGATTATGAATTCAATTCCACACCCAGCATCGGCATTGCTCTGTTCAACAGCCATCAGGAAAGTGTGGAAATTTTACTCAAGCACGCAGATGTTGCCATGTATCAGGCCAAGTCAGACGGTCGCAACTCCATACGCTTCTTTGATCCGAAGATGCAAACGGCATTGGAGATACGCATCGCCATGGAAACCGATTTGCGTCATGCACTCGAAAAACAACAATTCCGTCTTTATTATCAGGTGCAGATGGACAATCACGGCAAGGCTATCGGCGCAGAAGTGCTGTTGCGCTGGCAACAGCCTGAGCGCGGTTTCGTATTTCCTGATCAGTTTATCCCGATGGCCGAAGAAACCGGATTGATCGTGCCTATCGGACTATGGGTATTAGCGACGGCCTGCGAGAAGCTCAAGACCTGGCAGCAAAATGTGCTGACCCGTGACTTGACTCTTGCAGTAAATGTCAGCGCCAAACAGTTCCATCAACCTGACTTTGTGGAACAGGTAAGTCGCGCATTACTGGAAAGTGATGCGAACCCGTCGCACCTCAAACTGGAACTGACGGAGAGCGCGGTACTGGGCAATATTGATGCCACCATTGCCAAAATGCAGCAAATAAAATCACTCGGCGTGCGTTTTTCGATGGACGACTTCGGCACCGGTTATTCTTCGTTGCAATATTTGAAACGCTTGCCCTTGGCGCAAATCAAAATCGACAAATCATTTGTGCTCGACATCACCAACAATCCTGACGATGCCGCCATCGTCCAGACCATCATCGCGATGTCCAAGGCGCTGGGACTGAATGTGATTGCTGAAGGCGTCGAAACGGATGCCCAGCGTGCGTTTTTGGACCAGCATGGCTGTCACGCTTTTCAGGGATATCTATTCAGCAAACCACTGCCTGTCGAGGAATTTGAGATGCGATTGAGCGGCTGGCTGTAAAACCTCAGGATACGTGTTACACCGCTAGCCATAAACCACGTTCACATTTTCCGCGCCCAACACGGCGCGCAACTCCTTCAGCAGCTCATCATGCAGCGTCACCTGCCAGACTTCACCCAGCTGCAGCTGGCAATTTGCCACGGCATTGCTGTAATTAATCAGCACCTTGCACTCCCCCTCGCGCCAAGGCGTGAGTATCTCCACCAGTTGCGCGGCTCTGGCGCTCTCATTGCAATTCAAGGCAAGATGTTGCGCAAAACGTGAGCGTGCCGTGGCGAAATCGAACAACTCCTCGCCGCTGACGCGCACATTGCCGGAATACTCGTCCAGACTGGCTTTGCCTTGCACCACCAGCAATTCGTCTTCCCTGATCCACGGACGGCTGCGCTCGTATTCCTCGTTGAATACCGTCAGTTCAATTTGGGCACTGCCATCGTCCAGCGTGATGACGGCCATGCGCCCGCGCCGCGTCTGCTGCAATCGCAGTCCGGACACGATGCCTGCCAATAATACCGGCACGCCGCGCCGTGCGCCGTAACCTCCACCTGCACCGTTAGTCTTGCCGACGAAAGCCGGATTGAGATCGCCCAGCCCCACTCTGATAAAGTGCGTTAACTCCTGCTGATATTCCTGATAGGGGTGACCGCCCAGATAAATACCCAGACTGACTTTTTCAAAGGCCAGTTGTTCACGCAATGTCCATCGCGGCACCTCGGCCTTCTGCTCGATCAGCACCGCATCGGCGTCATCTTCTCCAAACAGGCTGTCCTGATTGACGGCTCTGGCCTGCTGATCGGCACTGGCCAGTGCCGCATCGACACTGGCCATCAATGCAGCGCGATGATCGCTGATGGCGTCAAACGCACCTGCCTTGATCAGTGCCTCGATGGTACGGCGGTTAACCGTGCGCTTGTCCACGCGTCGGCAGAAATCGAATAAATCCTTGAACGGCCCGCTCACCCGCGCGTTGACGATACCGGCGATCGCCGCCTCGCCCGTACCCTTGACCGCGCCCAGCCCGTAGGCAATGGTTTTTTCATCGGTGGGCGAAAACGCATAACCGGAACTATTCACATCCGGCAGCAGTATGGTGATGCCCTGCTGCAGCGTGTCCGCGTAGAAAGTGCGCACCTTCTCGGTATTATCCAGATCGCCCGACAGGGTCGCCGCCATGAACGCCGCCGGATGGTGCGCCTTGAGGTAGGCAGTCTGATAAGCCACCAGCGCGTAAGCCGCCGAGTGTGATTTATTGAAGCCGTAACCGGCAAACATTTCCATCAAGTCGAACAGGCGGGTGGCCAGATCCTTGTCGATGTCGCGCCCCACTGCACCGACCACAAAAATATCGCGCTGGCGGGCCATCTCCACCGGATCTTTCTTGCCCATCGCGCGGCGCAACATGTCCGCGCCGCCCAGCGTATAGCCGCCGATGATTTGCGAAATCTGCATCACCTGCTCCTGATACACGATCACGCCATAGGTGGGCTTGAGTGACACCTCCAGGTCGGGGTGAAAATAATCCGCTTCTGCCCGCCCGTGTTTACGGTTGATAAAGTCGTCCACCATGCCGGATTCCAGCGGGCCGGGGCGGAACAGCGCGACCAGCGCCACGATATCCTCGAAGGTATCCGGCTGTAATCGCTTGATCAGATCCTTCATGCCGCGCGATTCCAGCTGGAACACGGCGGTGGTGTTACATGCTTTCAGCAGGTCGTAGCTGGCCTTGTCGTCCAGCGGCAGCGATTCCAGCGCAAACGGCGCCGTACCGCCCGCCAGCCGTGCCACATGGCGCATCGCCCAGTCGATGATGGTCAGCGTGCGCAGCCCCAGAAAGTCGAATTTCACCAGTCCGATTGCCTCGACGTCGTCCTTGTCGAACTGGCTAACCGCCTTGCCTTCCTCTGAGGCATGCGCATTTTCGGTGCAATACAGCGGGCAGAAATCGGTCAGTTGTCCGGGGGCGATCAACACGCCGCCCGCATGCATGCCGACATTGCGCGTCAGATCTTCCAGACGCGCGGCCAGTTCCAGCAACTCCGGCACGCCTTCTTCGCTCTCGGCTATCGCGTTGATCTCCGGCTCCGTCTCGCGCGCTTTCTTCAGCGAAACCGGCTTCACGCCTTCCAGCGGGATCAGCTTGGACAGACGGTCGCACAGACCATACGGAAACTCCATCACGCGACCGACATCGCGGATCACCGCCTTGGAAGCCATGGTGCCGAAGGTAGCGATCTGCGACACGCAGGCCGCGCCGTATTTCTTCTTCACATAATCGATGACCAGTTCGCGCCCGTCCTGGCAGAAATCCACGTCGAAGTCGGGCATGGATACGCGTTCTGGGTTGAGGAAACGCTCGAACAGCAGCTCGTAGCGCAACGGGTCAAGGTCGGTGATGAGCAGACAGTAGGCCACCAGCGAACCCGCTCCCGAACCCCTGCCTGGGCCGACCGGCACGCCATTGGGAAACGCCCCGGAACGGAATGCCTTCGCCCAGCGGATAAAGTCCGCCACAATCAGAAAGTAACCGGGGAAACCCATCTTGATGATGGTATCCAGCTCGAACACCAGCCGGGCGTGATACTCAGGAAATTCTGCCGCACGCACCGTCTCGTCCGGATAAAGCAAGGCCATGCGCTGTTCCAGGCCGCGTTCAGACTCGCTGCGCAGGAAGTCATCCAGGCTCTCGTCATTCGGCGTAGGAAAATCCGGCAGGCTGGGCTTGCCCAGCACCAGCGAGAGATTGCAGCGTCGCGCGATCTCCACACTATTCTGCAACGCCTCGGGAAAGTCGGCGAACAGTTCAGCCATCTCAGCCTGTGTCTTGAAATACTGCTGCGGCGTAAAGGCCTTGACGCGGCGCTTGTCGTTCAGCACATAGCCTTCGGCGATGCACACCCGTGCCTCATGCGCCTTGAAATCCTCGACGCTCAGAAACTGCACCGGGTGCGTGGCCACCACAGGCAAATCGAGTTCGGCGGCAAGCAGCGTGGCGGCGTGTATATATTGTTCTTCATCGGCAAAGCCGATGCGCTGCACTTCGATGTAATAGCGGTTGTCGAACAGCCCGCCCCATTCCCCTGCAAACTGGCGCGCAAGCTCCGCATTACCCGACAGCAGCGCGCTGCCGACATCACCCAGATGTGCGCCGGATAAGGCAATCAGCCCGCTGGTGCCGTCCTGATGAAACCATTCGCGGCGCAACTCGGCACGATCATGGTACTGGTTGGAAAGATAGGCACGCGACAGCAAACGGCACAGACGCAGATAACCCTCGCGCGACTGGCAGAGCAATAGCAGCCGGTATGGCCTGTCGCGGTCCGCCTCATTGGTGATGAACACATCACAGCCGATCACAGGCTTGATGCCCTTGCCGCGCGCTTCCTTGTAGAACTTCACCAGACCGAAGAAATTGGAGAGATCGGTCAGCGCCAGCGCGGGCATCCCGTCGCCTTGCGCGGCCGCAACCGCCTCCTCAATACGCACCATTCCATCCGAAATGGAATATTCGCTGTGCAGACGGAGATGGATAAAAGCGGGTGACGACATGGCGTGGATATCAGAATGTTCAGCGGGGATTTTACCACCCCATATTTTTTCGCGTATCCGGAATTGGCACTTGAAATGCACAATGCCCGATATTTTCTCCATCTGAAAACAGCAGAATTATGTGGTATGAAATGACGGGCGGCCCACTACCGCAATCAATACAAAGCGTTGTTTAATGAACGTCACTGGTAGAATGCCGCCCACGCAAAAAAATTTGTCTCCATGCAGCCCACACCCCTCACCCCGCAACGCGAACGTTATTTGCTGCTGACCCTGGCCGGCATGCAGTTCAGCCACATCCTCGATTTCATGATCATGATGCCGCTGGGACCTATCCTGATGAAGGAATTTTCCATCACTACCCATGAGTTCGGCTTCCTGGTCGCCTCCTACAGCTTCAGTGCGGCATTGGCAGGACTGCTCGCCGCGACCTTCGTAGACAGGTTCGAGCGTAAGCGCCTGCTGCTGATCGTGTTCACGCTGTTCGGCCTGGCGACACTGGCATGCGGCTTATCGCCCAGTTACGCGACGCTATTGTTTGCGCGCGGCCTGGCAGGCGCATTCGGCGGCGTTATGGGGGCGATGGTACAAACCCTGGTCGGCGATCTGATTCCGTTCGAACGGCGCGCCACCGCAAGCGGGGTCATTTCCGCTTCATTTTCACTTGCCACCGTGGCCGGTGTGCCGCTGTCGTTATGGCTGACGGACTACTTCCAGTGGCGTGCGCCATTCATTCTGATCGCCGGTACCACCGTGCTGTTCATCATTGTCGCACTGCGCCACCTGCCGGAAGTGCGACATCACATCAGCCAGGACAAGCGCGCGCATCCGTTCTCGGCGATGTTCGCGGTATTGGCGGATGCCAATCATCTGCGCGCCCTGCTGTTTACCATGCTGATTTTGTTTTCCGGCTTCACCGTAATTCCGTACATCACCGTTTATGCGGTCGCGAATGTCGGCATTTTACAACAGGATATTTTCTATATTTACCTGATCGGGGGCGCCGCAACCCTGATTACCTCGCGGCGGATCGGACGCTGGGCGGATGCGCGCGGCAAAGTAAAAATTTATCGCATCATGGCGGTTTCCGCGACGTTGCCATTACTCGCAGTCACTCATATCGGTACTGCGCCACTCTGGCTATGGCTGGTTTGCACCACGGCATTCTTCATACTGGTCTCGGGCCGCATGATTCCGGCGATGGCCATCATCACCTCGGCGGCTGAACCAAAACTGCGCGGTACCTTCATGTCGCTCAATGCCGCCATGCAGCAACTGGCTAGCGGCCTGGCAGCTACGCTGGCAGGATTCATCACCACGCAAAATTCAGCGGGACAGATCATCGGTTATGACCAGGTTGGCTATGTGGCAATTTTTGCAAATATTCTGGCCATCGCGTTCGTCTCACGTATCGTGATGCACGATCAGCAGGTAAAATGACGGGCGCGATAATTCCGGTCAGTATCTTAAAATAGGCGACAAGCAAGGCGGGATGGAGCGGGTGAAGGGGATCGAACCCTCGTCACTTGCTTGGGAAGCAAGAGCTCTACCATTGAGCTACACCCGCCTGAAGGACTCGCATTCTAGCTTAGGCAAGGAGTAAATTGAAAGTGATTACTGTTCACATCAACGGCGCAGCGCGCCAACTAAGCGATGCATGCAGCGTCGCGTCGCTGATAGCCGAACTGGGCTATACAGGGAAACGCATCGCGACGGAGCGCAACGGCGATATCGTGCCACGCAGCCGGTATGCTGAAACAGCCTTGGCCGAGGGCGACAGGCTGGAGATCGTGGTGGCGGTGGGCGGCGGCTAAACCCCGCGCAACAGAAGTATTTGTTCAATGTAATCAAAAGGATAACAATATGACCGACTCGCTCATCATCGCAGGAAAAAGCTACGCATCCCGACTGCTGGTCGGCACCGGGAAATACAAGGATTTCACCGAAACCCGCGCGGCGCTGGACGCCAGCGGCACCGAGATCGTCACGGTCGCGATCCGCCGCACCAACCTCGGGCAGAATCCGAATGAACCGTCGTTGCTGGATGCCGTGCCGCCGTCTAAATTCACCTATCTGCCCAATACCGCCGGTTGCTACAGCGCCGACGATGCGGTGCGCACGCTGCGTCTGGCGCGCGAACTGCTGGACGGCCACAGCCTGGTGAAACTGGAAGTGCTGGGCGACCCGCAATCACTCTACCCCAACGTGATCGAAACCATCGCCGCCGCCAAAACACTGGTCGCGGAAGGCTTTCAGGTGATGGTCTATACCTCTGACGACCCTATCATCGCCAAACAGCTCGAAGACATCGGCTGCGTGGCCATCATGCCGCTGGCCTCCCTGATTGGCTCGGGCATGGGCATACTCAACCCGTGGAATCTGCAACTCATCATGGACCGCGTCAGCGTGCCGGTGATCGTGGATGCGGGCGTGGGCACCGCCTCGGATGCCGCCATCGCGATGGAGCTGGGCTGTGCAGGTGTATTGATGAACACGGCCATCGCCGGTGCGCAGAATCCTGTGCTGATGGCCTCCGCGATGAAAAAAGCCACCGAAGCCGGACGTGAAGCCTTTCTCGCCGGACGTATGCCGAAAAAACTTTACAGCGCCAGCCCGAGTTCGCCGACCGCAGGCATCATCGCCTCGGCACGCAGCTAAACCCTAAAACCTTATCTGCGGATAATATTTATCTTTTCATACTATGACCGACGACCTAACCAAACGCCACATCCGCAGCTACGTACTCAGGCAGGGCAGGGTCACGGTCGCGCAACAGCGTGCCGTTGACACGCTGCAACCCGTTTTCGGCATACCCTACAGCGTGCAACCGCTCGATCTGGCTCAGGCCTTTGGCCGCAGCGCACCCAAGATACTGGAGATCGGCTTCGGCATGGGCGACAGTACAGCGCTCATCGCCAAAGACCATCCCGAAAACGATTACCTGTGCCTGGAAGTGCATACCCCGGGCGTGGGCAATCTATTCAAGGTGATGGACGAACAGAAACTGACCAATATCCGCATCATCCAGCACGACGCGGTAGAAGTGCTGCGCGACATGATAGGCGAAGCTACGCTGGACGGCGTACACATCTTCTTCCCCGACCCGTGGCACAAGGCGCGCCACAACAAGCGCCGCCTGATTCAGGGGCCGTTCATCACAAAGCTGATGACCAAGCTCAAACCCGACGGCTATATCCACGTCGCGACCGACTGGCAGGATTACGCCGAACAGGTGTTACAGGTATTGAGCGACGAGCCGCTGCTGGAAAACACCGCCACCGACTACGCCCCCCGCCCCGACTACCGCCCGCTCACCAAGTTCGAGAAGCGCGGCCTTAATCTGGGACACGGCGTGTGGGATCTGGTGTTTAAAAGGAAGTAACCACCGTAGGCTGGCGGTGAGGAACGAACCCCAGCTGGGCTGTTATACCAGATGAACCTCTACGCGCTTGCCCAGCGCGGCGGCGTATTTGCGCAAAGTGCTCAGGCTGGGCGAATGTTTGCCGGTAGCCAGTGCACTCTCCAGCCTTGCGATGGCGGGCGCTTTTGTTCCCATACGTTCAGCGACCTGCGCCTGCGACAATCCAGCGGCACGGCGCGCAGCCAGTATCTCGTCCAGAATAGCGAATTCTTCACGGTTGAGGCGTTCGTGTTCAACACGAACCTCAGGATTTTCCAGCATCTTCGCGACCATCTGTTCATGCGTCATGGTTTCGGTTTTCATTTCCTTATCTCCTTCATTCTTTCTTCGGCAATCCGGCGCTCCCTGATCGGCGTTTTCTGCGATTTCTTCACAAAGGTATGCAACATGACGATACGGCGACCCACCAGTGTGCAATAAAACACCCGTGCGACACCTTCAGCACCCTTGAGACGCAACTCGAACAATCCGCCGCCAAATGCTTTCGTGTGTGGCTCGCCCAGATTCGCGCCATATTCCATCATTCGCACAGTCAGCCCGATATAACGCGCCTGCAAAGTCGCAGGCAATACCATAATTTCGGCTTGCACCGCATCGTTGTAATAGGTGATGGTATAGGACATGCGCAAATAATAACAAATATGTTATCAAAATTCAAGTTCGCCCCGACTACCGCCCGCTCACCAAGTTCGAGAAGCGCGGCCTTAATCTGGGACACGGCGTGTGGGATTTGGTGTTTAAGCGGAAGTAAGCACCTACCGTACTTCACCCTCTCACAGCCTTTAAGGCTGCGCCGGTTCGTCCTTCAGGAATACTTCCAGCAAATCGTTCAAGAACCGTTGCCCCTGTAGCGTCGGGGCGATGCGCTGGTGGTCGCGCTGCAACAATCCGCGCTTCTCGGCGACCAGTAATTCGCGCTGTATCGCAATCAGCGGCAGGCTGGTGCGCTCATTGAACAGCACGGAATCGAAACCTTCGTTCAAGCGCAGTGCGTTCATCATGAATTCGAATGCCAGCTCATCGCGCCCGACTGCATTCTCGGTCTGTATCGGCGCGCCTTGCGCCACTTGCTGCATATAGGCCTGCGGCTGCTTGTAGCGCGCCTGGCGGATGATCTTGTCCGGAAAACTGATCTTGCTGTGCGCGCCCGCGCCTATCCCCAGATAGTCGCCGAATTTCCAGTAGTTGAGATTGTGCTTGGCGCGGCGATTGGCTTGTGCGAACGCGGAGGTCTCGTAATGCTGATAGCCGTTTTCCGCCAGCAGATGCTCTATGCTTTGCTGCATGTCGGAACTGGCATCGTCGTCCGGCAAGGACGGCGGATTACGGTAAAACAGCGTGTTCGGCTCCAGCGTCAGGTGATAGGCGGACAAGTGCTGCGGCCTGAATTCCAGCGCAGTCTGCACATCCTGCAAAGCCTGCGCCAGCGTTTGGTTCGGCAGCGCATACATCAGGTCGAGGTTGATGTTGTCGAAGTGCTGCTGGGCGATGGCGATGGCGGCTTTCGCCTCGTCAGCAGAGTGGATGCGTCCCAGCGCCTTGAGATGAGTATCGTTAAAACTCTGTATCCCCATCGACAGGCGGTTAACACCCGCCTCGCGGAAAGCGGCAAACTTGTCCGCTTCCACCGTACCCGGATTAGCCTCCAACGTAATTTCCGCATCGCCTGCGAGTGGCAGCAGCATGCGCACCTGACGCAATATCTCCTCGACGCCAGCGCCGGAGAGCAGGCTGGGCGTGCCGCCGCCGAAGAACACCGTATATACCTTGCGTCCCCAGATTTGCGGTAAGGCCATCTCCAGATCGCGGGTCAGCGCGGCAACGTATTCTTTTTCCGGGAAAGCGGCCTTCGCTTCATGCGAATTGAAGTCGCAGTACGGGCATTTCTTCACGCACCACGGGATATGGATGTACAGCGATAGCGGCGGCAAGGCCGTCGTGAAGTGGACGGATTGCGATTTGAATGAAACCGGTTGCAGCGAAATCATGGCTCGTACCGCAATTTCTCCAACAGCACCTGCATCGCACGGCCTCTGTGGCTGATGGCGTGTTTCTCGTCACGGGACAATTCTGCACTCATTTTGCCCAGTTCCGGCAGCCAGAACAGCGGGTCATAGCCGAAGCCGCCTTCCCCCTGCTCCAGATGCGCAATCTCGCCGTGCCATTCGCCCTCGGCGATGATGGGCTGCGGGTCGTCCGCGTGACGCACCAGCACCAGCACGCAGTAATAATGCGCACGGCGGTCAGTCATGCCTTGCATATCCTGCATCAGCTTGTCGTTGTTGGCCTGATCCGATTTTGGGCTGTCGCCTGCATAGCGTGCTGAGTACACACCCGGCGCACCGCCCAGAGCTTCGACACAGATACCGGAATCATCCGCCAGGGCGGGCAGGCCGCTCAAGCTACTGACATGACGCGCCTTGGCCAGCGCATTCTCGATGAACGTCACATGCGGCTCTTCCGCCTCACTGATCCCGAGTTGCGCCTGCGTGATAACTTCGATACCCAGTGGCACCAGCATGTGCTGAAATTCGCGCAGCTTGCCGGGGTTATTGGAGGCGATGACGAGTTTTTTCATAAGTAAAGCACCCTGTGTCATTCCCGCGAAAGCGGGAATCCAGACAGTCCATAATCCCCGCGCAGCGGAACAAAAGTCCTTTTAATAAAAACGCTGGATTCCCGCTTTCGCGGGAATGACGGCACAATTTAATCTTGCAGCGCCGTTTTCTGCATCCTGATCAACTCAGCGATACCTGAACTGGCCAACCCCAGCAGTTCGTCCATTTCGGCGCGACTGAAGGCATGGCCTTCGGCCGTTCCCTGCACTTCGACGAAGTGACCATTGCCCAGCATCACTACGTTCATGTCGGTGTCGCAGGCGGAATCTTCGAGGTAATCCAGATCCAGCACCGGAACGCCCTGGTAGATGCCGACCGAGATCGCGGCGATGGATTCTTTTATTGGGCTTTCCTGCAGCAGACCTTTTTCAATCAGGCCGCTCACTGCATCGTGCAGCGCGACGTACGCGCCGGTGATGCTGGCGGTACGTGTGCCACCATCGGCCTGAATCACGTCACAGTCAATCTGAATAGTGCGCTCGCCGAGCTTGCCCAGATCCACCACCGCGCGCAGGCTACGGCCGATCAGCCGCTGAATTTCCTGAGTACGGCCGGATTGTTTGCCCTTGGCGGCTTCACGCTGCATGCGGCTGCCGGTGGAACGCGGCAACATGCCATATTCCGCCGTCACCCAGCCCTCGCCGCTGCCCTTCTTGTGCGGCGGCACGCGCTCTTCGACGCTGGCGGTGCAAATGACTTTAGTGTCACCGCATTCGATCAACACCGAACCTTCGGCGTGTTTGGTGTAGTGACGGGTAATGCATATTTCACGCAGTTGATTTGCAGATCTTTGACTGGGTCGCATAAGAGAATTATAGATGGTGAGTGGTGAGTGGTGAGTTGGCAGGGCGGCTGCGTTATTGGATGTCGAGTATATGGCTGATTACAACGTCAGTGTCGTGTAAGGATTCGCTGTTCCCCCAACGCATGGCCAAACCGGTTACATTATCCGACTTGCCATTTTCGCGCTTCAGGGCGACCACAATCAGCTTATCCAGCGCGACATCCACCGGACTGCCGACAAAGGCGGATACCAGTTCCTTGTCAACAAACGGGCCGCACAAGCCATCGCTGCAAAGCAGCACCACATCGCCGGATTGCAGCGCAACGGATTTCCCCAGTGCGATCTCGAACAGGTCTTCAACCCCTCCGAGGCAATTGGTAATCTGGTTGCGCCTGGGGTGGGTACGCGCTTCGTCCTCGTCTATCACGCCCAGTTCCAGCCACATCTGCACCATGGAATGATCCAGCGTTTTGGATAACACCGCGCCTTTGCGCAGCAGGTACAAACGCGAATCACCAGCATGCCCCCAGTGCATTTGACCATCCTGAATCAGGGCAGCAACGCAGGTGGTACCGGGAAAGCTTTGGTCTTTATGCTGCGGCAAATCCATGATGCGCTGATGTGCACGACGCATGGTATCGGACAGAAATGCTTGCGGGTCGGTAATCTGCGCATGTTGCGCAAACGACTCGACAAACGTGTCCATAGCCATACTGGCTGCCACTTCACCGTGCAAATGCCCGCCCATACCATCGGCCAGCACCAGCAACAATACGTCCTTGCTGTACGCATAAGCGACGCGATCCTGGTTGTATTTGCGGTTGCCGATATGGCTGGCCTGATGTATCGAGAAATTCATAGTTCGCAATCGTAATATAATGCACGCCTAGCGCACAGCCTTTTATTTATTCCATCCCCCTGAAAGCCACAACATGATTCTAAGCATGACCGGTTATGCCAATACCAGCGCAGATTTTGCCACCGGTTCACTGTCGCTGGAGCTGCGCGCCGTCAACCATCGCTATCTGGATATTCAACTGCGCATGCCGGAGGAATTGCGCGTATTTGAAAGTGCACTACGCGAGTTGATTACCGCACAATTGCAGCGCGGCAAGGTTGAGTGCCGGATCAACTATGCGGCGCGTGATGTACAGGGCGGCACGACACTGAACCACGATCTGTTGCTGCAACTCGCCAACTGGAATAAAGAAGTGCAAGCCGCCTTGCCGGAGGCGCAAACCTTGAGCGTCGCCGATGTGCTGCGCTGGAACGGCGTTCTGCAAACGCCCGCCGCCTCTGCCGACGAATTGCGCGCTACCCTGCTCGCCTTGATGCAAACGGCATTGCAGGAGTTTTCCGCCTCGCGCGCCCGTGAAGGCGAAAAACTGAAAGATTTTTTATTCGTCCGTCTGGAAAAGATCGAGGCCTTGCGCACCGACGTGATGCCGCATGTACCCACTGCGATTGCCGCCTACGAATTGAAACTGACCAACCGGCTGCGCGATGCCTTGCAAGGTGCGGAAGATGAACGCATACGCCAGGAAATCACGCTGTTTGCCAGCAAGATCGACGTGGACGAAGAGTTGTCGCGGCTTGCCAGCCATCTCAGCGAGATGCGCCGTATCCTCAAACAGGGCGGCGCAGTAGGCAAACGACTGGACTTTCTAATGCAGGAACTGAACCGCGAAGCCAACACCCTGGGCTCAAAATCAGTGGATGCCGAAGTATCGCGCAGCGCAATGGAAATGAAAATTCTCATCGAACAAATGCGCGAACAAATTCAGAATCTTGAATAGAAACAAAATGTTAACCAACACAACCCACTCAATTATTGCTAAGAGCTACGCGCTTGCGAGCATTGAGGCGGGAAAGTAAGTTTTTTGCTTATTTGTTGCCCTCACACAATACCAATCGTTTGGAGTTTTTATGTCAGGAAGTTTATTCGTCATCAGCGCACCCTCCGGTGCCGGCAAGACCAGTCTGGTACACGCCTTGCTCGGCACCAATCCACAAATTGCCTTATCGGTTTCCTACACCACGCGCGCACCGCGCAAGGGCGAACAGGATGGCGTTGCCTACAACTTCGTCAGCCGCGCAACCTTTACAGAGATGGCGGGACGCGGCGAATTTCTGGAAAGTGCCGAGGTATATGGTAATTATTACGGCACATCGCAAAGCTGGATCAGCCAGGAAATTGCCAAAGACCGTGACATCCTGCTGGAAATAGACTGGCAGGGCGCAGCACAGGTGCGGCGCTTATTCCCAAACTGTATCAGCATTTTCATCCTGCCGCCGTCAATAGCGGCACTGGAACAACGCCTTACGGGGCGCGGCCAGGACGATAGCGAGGTCATCGCCAAACGCATGGCGGCCGCTCGTGAAGATGTCGCGCATGTTGCCGAATTCGATTATGTTATTATCAACGACAATTTGAATGAAGCATTGCGGGAATTCAATGCCGTCGTGCTGGCCGCAAGGCTGCGCGCGTCCAGCCAACTGGCTCGCCATCAAAACTTAATTAACCAATTACAAAATCCGGAGTAAATCATGGCTCGTATTACCGTAGAAGAATGTTTGGAATATATCCCTAACCGTTTTGACCTGACGCTGGCCGCAGCTTTTCGCGCACGCCAGATCGCCAATGGTGCCACGCATCTGGTAGCAGACAGCAAGGATAAACCGACTGTTGTCGCGCTACGTGAAATCAGCAAGGGCAAAGTCGGCCTGGAGATACTCAATCGCGGTCAGGCTTGATTTCACAGCATCCCCTGCCGCACCCCGGAGTGCGCGGACGTGTCCGTGTGTATTTGAAACCAGCGTGCTCATGCCCGCACTCCATAAATAGCGGATTCAGGATAAAGCAGTAAGCACTATGGCTGACGCGGAATTACTCATCAAGGAAGTTTCCAGCTACCTGAAACCGCAGGATGTTGAACACGTCCGCGTTGCGATTGAATTCAGCCGCGTCGCCCATCAAGGCCAGACTCGCCACTCCGGCGATCCTTATGTCACGCACCCCATCGCGGTGGCGCTCATCCTCACGCCGCTGCACCTTGATGTGCAATCCATCATCGCCGCCCTGCTGCATGATGTGGTTGAAGACACCGAAATAAGCTCCGAACAGATTGCTGAAAAATTCGGCCTGCCGGTCGCCGAACTGGTGGATGGCTTGAGCAAGCTGGAAAAAATTCATTTCGAGACCCGCGAAGATGCACAGGCGGAAAACTTCCGCAAGATGCTGCTGGCCATGGCACGCGATGTGCGCGTCATTCTCATCAAACTGGCTGATCGTCTGCACAACATGCGCACACTGGGTTCCATGCGACCCGAGCAATGCGAACGCATCGCCCGCGAAACCATGGAGATTTACGCCCCCATCGCCAATCGTCTTGGCCTGAATGACATCTATCAGGAGTTACAGGACCTCAGCTTCAAGCATTTACACCCGAATCGCTACGCCGTGCTGGCAAAAGCGCTCAAGGTCGCGCGCGGCAATCGTCGCGAAGTGGTCAGCAAGATACTCGACTCCATTATTCAGCAACTGGCCAAAAAACATATACACGCCGAAGTCACCGGCAGAGAAAAGAACATCTACAGCATCTACAAGAAAATGCAGATCAAGTCGCTGGCCTTTTCTGAGGTGCTGGATATTTACGGTTTCCGCGTGCTGGTGGACGATGTTGACGCATGCTATGTCGCGCTGGGCATACTGCATGCCTTGTATAAACCGATTCCGGGGAAATTCAAGGATTACATTGCCATCCCCAAATCCAACGGCTACCAGTCGCTGCATACCACGTTGTTCGGGCCGTTCAGTACGCCCATAGAAATCCAGATACGCACCCGCGAAATGCACAAGATTGCCGATGCGGGCGTCGCATCGCACTGGCTGTACAAAAGCGGACATTCGTCCATCAACGAACTGCACAAAAAAACCCACCAGTGGTTGCAGGAGCTTCTGGAAAGCCTCAACGAAAGCAGCAATTCAGCCGAGTTCATGGAGCACCTGAAGGTGGATCTGTTTCCCGATGCGGTGTATGTATTTACCCCCAAAGGCAAGATACTCTCACTGCCGCGCGGAGCCACGGCGGTTGATTTCGCTTACAGCGTACATACCGACATCGGTAACCGCTGCATTGCCGTCAAGATCAATCATGAACTGGTGCCGCTGCGTACCGAACTCAGAAATGGCGATCGCGTGGAAATCATCACCGCGCCGCACGCCAAACCCAATCCGGCCTGGCTCTCCTACGTCACTACCAACAAGGCACGCAGCCACATCCGCCACTTCTTCAAGACCATGCAGTCCGACGAATCCGCGCAACTCGGCGAACGTTTACTTAATCAGGCCTTGCAGGCGCTGGGAATCAAGCCATCGGAAATAAGGGAAAGCTGCTGGGACAAGCTGCTCAGAGATACCGGCGTAAAAACGCGTCAGGAAATGCTCGCCGATATTGGCCTGGGGCGCCGCCTGAATATGGTGGTTGCACGGCAACTGGCCTGCAGCGGAGAATCCATCTCCATTGAAAACATAGCCAACCCGGTCATCACCATTCAAGGTACGGAAGGCATGGCGGTACAATTCGCCACCTGCTGCCGCCCGATACCCGGCGACCCCATCATCGGCGTAATCAAGAGCGGACAGGGACTGGTGGTGCATACGCACGACTGCGCTTCCCTGCGCAAAGGCCACAACAGCAACAACGGACAATGGCTGGATGTCGTATGGGACAAAAACATCACGCGCACCTTCGCGGTCAGCCTCAAACTGCTGGTCGCCAATCAGCGCGGCGTGCTGGCCAAAGTCGCGGCTGCCATCGCCGAAGCGGAATCGAACATCGAGAACGTCAGCTTTGCCAACGAAGGCGAATACACCGCGTTGCACTTCACACTGGAAGTAAATAACCGCCAGCACCTTGCAGGAAGAATGCGCAGCATGCGCATGATCCCCGAAGTGATCAGAATATTCCGGGTGCAGAACACGGGATAACTCTGCCCCTCACCGCCTGCAGATTGCCTATGACTCACCGCTGTACAGTCGCAGCAACGCCAGCATCGCTGATGCTTTGTCCAGTGTCTCCTGATACTCGGCATCGCATTGCGAATCAGCGACGATGCCGCCGCCCGCCCAGCAGCGAATCTCATCCTGCGCATAAACCAGCGTGCGGATGACGATGTTGCTGTCCATGTTACCGTCGAAACCGACATAGCCGATGGCACCGCAGTACACGCCGCGCCGGTTCGGCTCCAGTTGTTCGATGATCTGCATGGCGCGCTGTTTGGGGGCGCCGGTGATTGAGCCGCCGGGAAAGCAGCCCCGCAACACATCCAGCGCATCGCATCCCTCAGCCAGTTCGCCCTGCACCGTGCTGACCAGATGATGGACGTTGGCATAGCTCTCCACCTTAAACAATTCAGGCACACGCACCGAGCCGGGTTTGCAGCTCTTGCCCAGATCGTTGCGCAGCAGGTCGACGATCATCAGATTCTCGGCCCTGTCCTTGGGATGCCCGCTCAACTCTTCAGCCAGTTGCCGGTCGCGCACCGGGTCGCTGTCGCGCGGTCGCGTGCCTTTAATCGGCCGGGTTTCTACCAGACCGTTGCTCACACTGATGAAGCGTTCCGGCGAAGCGCACAGAATCTGTGCCTGTGGGAAGTTCAGATACGCCGAATAGGGCGCGGGGCTCAGTTTTCGCAGTTTAAGGTAGGCACTCAGCGCATCACCTGTCGCGTCAGCCGAGAAGCGCTGCGCGAGATTGACCTGATAACAGTCTCCGGCCTGTAAATAGCCTTGTATCTTGGCAAACGCCTCGGAATAACTTTCCCGGGTAAAATTGCAGCGTACCTTTCCCTGTACGCTGAAGGTGTCAGAAGGCAGTGTTGAAAGTGCTTGCAGGCGCTGCAAAATATGCGGCAACAGCGCGGCTGTTTCTGGATAGCGCAGATGAGATACCAGTCGCGCCGTATGCTCCTGATGATCCAGCACCAGCGCCCAGTCGTAGAGGCCGACAGCCATGACAGGCAGGCGTTCGCCGGCTTCCGCAATAGACGGCAGACTCATCATGCTGCGCGCCAGATCATAGCTCCAGTAGCCCAGCGCACCACCGGCAAACGGCACACCGGCTACAGGCGCAACCGTCGCGCCCAGTTCACTGCGCAGTGCAGCGAACGGATCACCGCATGACGCATCCGGCAACAGCATGTGGTGCGGTGCGGCAGTCAGAATGTCGAAACGCGCCATGCCGCCGCTATCCAGCCACGCTGAGCAGGGCAAGTCTGCTATTGCTGCAAAGTAGCGCGCCGCATCGGGTTGATAAGGCAGTTCACGGCAGTAGAAACTCATGGCGCTTGCGGGCTATTAACTACGGGCTGCAGCATCGCACGAGCCGACTTTTTCTCGGCGGTGATCTTTTGCAATCTGTCGCGTATCTGCGGCAAGACTGCAGTTGCCGCGTCTTCACCTATTTTTATCAGACGCAACTTGCTGCTTTCATCGATTTCCGGCGTAACGCCGATCTCGGGCCGAATCACGACTTGCGCGTATTCCAGTTCATCCCCCAGGACAGACTGCCGCATGATACGCAAACTCTGTTTAAGGATATCCAGGATATTTTTCAGGACAGGATAATCTTTCGGCTGTTGCGAAATATCCACGGCAATGATGAAATCAGCACCCATTTCTCGCGCCAGCCTTACCGGCACGGGCTTTTTCAAATCACCATCCACATATTCCTCGCCGCCTATCCGCACCGGATAAAACACGCCGGGTATACTGCTGGACGCCCGCACCGCCATGCCGGTATTGCCGTGATTAAACGCGACCGTTTTACCGCTGCCGAGCTGAGTGGCAATCGCAAAAAAAGGTCTTTCCAGTTGTTCGATAGAGCGATTATCCAGGGTGCGATTAATAAAATCCTGCAATTGTTCACCGCGCACATAACCACGCATGGAAAAATCAAAGTCCTTCAGCTTGCCCCTGTCCATCTCCAGCGCCAGCTTTTCCAACGCGATGCCGTTGTAGCCACCCGCATACAGCGCACCTACCACGCTACCCGCGCTGGTGCCCAAAACGATGTCTATGCCAATATCATTGGCCTCCAGCACTTTTATGACACCGATGTGGGCAAAACCCCGGTCTCCTCCACTTCCCAGCGCCAACGCCACGACAGGCTGATCCGAGCGAACAGGCGCAATGAATATCGACTGAGGTTCGACCAAATCGTTGTACTGTATCGATGGCGTGGCACAGGATGCCAGCAACAATGGAAGACACAGCAGTGCGCAAAGTTTAAACAGCATAGCCTTAATAAAAATGCAGCGTGAGTATCATGCTCGAAGGACGCATGGTATCACTCTACAGCTCAATCCCAGCTTAACGATCCGCCCGTCTGATATTCAGTCACACGTGTTTCAAAGAAGTTCTTTTCCTTCTTCAGGTCTATCATTTCCGCCATCCACGGGAACGGGTTGGTCGCGCCCGGATACAAGATATCCACACCGATCTGCTGGCAGCGACGATTGGCGATAAAACGCAAATATTCCTTGAACATGGTGGAATTCAGGCCAAGGATGCCGCGCGGCATGGTGTCTTCGGCATAGGCATATTCCAGTTCCACGCCTTTTTGCATCAGGCCGCGGATTTCCTCGCGGAACTCAGGCGTCCACAGATGCGGATTTTCCATCTTGATCTGATTGATCAGATCCACACCGAAATTCAAATGCATGGATTCGTCGCGCAGGATGTACTGATACTGCTCCGCCGCACCGGTCATCTTGTTCTGGCGACCCAAAGCCAGAATCTGCACGAAGCCGACATAGAAAAACAGCCCTTCCATGATGCAGGCGAATACGATCAGGCTGCGCAGCAAGGCGCGATCGGTCTCCGGCGTGCCGGTCTTGAATTCAGGGTTGGTCAGCACGTCGATATACGGCAGCAGGAATTCATCCTTGTTACGGATGCTGGGCACTTCGTGGTACATGTTGAAGATTTCGCCCTCATCCAGCCCCAGACTCTCCACGATGTACTGGTAGGCGTGGGTGTGTATCGCCTCCTCGAAGGCCTGACGCAGCAGGAACTGGCGGCATTCCGGGTTGGTGATATGGCGATACGACCCCAGCACGATGTTGTTCGCCGCCAGGCTGTCCGCGGTGGTGAAGAAGCCCAGATTGCGCTTGACCAGACGGCGCTCGTCATCGGAGAGCTTGTCGCTCTTCCACAACGCGATGTCCGCCGTCATATTCACTTCCTGCGGCATCCAGTGGTTCGCGCAGGCAGCCAGGTATTTCTCCCACGCCCATTTGTATTTGAAGGGAACCAGCTGGTTCACGTCCGCGTTGCAATTGATGATGCGTTTGTCTTCCACGCGAATGCGGCCGGTGGATGCCGTCGCAGGTGTTGTCACCGGCGCGAACGCAGGCGTCTTGACAGGCGCAGTATTGAAAGCGCCTGTCACACCCGCAGACGCCGCAGTCGGCTTGATTTCTTCGTCAAATATCAGCATTTTGTTTCCTTAAATTAGTAGTGAGTCGTGAGTGGCAAGTGGTAAGTCGCAAGTAAGCAGGTTTTTCACTCACCACTTTCCACTCACCGCTTTACTGACATGCTTCACATTCCGGATTGTGGCTCCGCCATTATTTAACTTTTGGTGTCGCCGAAACCCGGAATTCGAGCATGTTACTGACACGCCTCGCATTCCGGGTTGTCAATCGAGCAGAATTGCGTCTCCTGCGCCTCGCCTCCACCAACGGCGACAGCATTCAGCGCACCGGCGCGCCCGGTGGATTTCTCGGCCGATGTCGCGCCCATCGTGCGCAGATAATAGGTGGTCTTCAGGCCGCGCACCCAGGCCAGCTTGTAGGTATCATCCAGCTTGCGACCGGACACCCCCGCCATGTAGATGTTCAGGGATTGCGCCTGATCTATCCACTTCTGACGACGTGACGCGGCTTCGATCAGCCAGCTGGGTTCGACTTCGAACGCCGTGGCATACAGGCTGCGCAACTCGGCCGGCACACGGTCGATCTTCGCCAGACTGCCGTCGAAGTATTTCAGGTCTGAGATCATCACCTCATCCCACAAGCCCAGCTCCTTCAGGTCAGCAACCAGATTGTCGTTGATCACGGTGAACTCGCCGGACAGATTCGATTTCACAAAAATGTTCTGGTAAGTCGGCTCTATGCAGGCCGATACGCCGATGATGTTCGAGATCGTCGCGGTCGGGGCAATCGCAACGCAATTGGAATTGCGCATGCCGTATTGCTCGATGCGGGAACGCAGCGCATCCCAGTCCATGCTGACCGACATGTCCACTTCGACATAGCCGCCGCGCTCTTCGCGCAACAGATCCAGCGTGTCCTGAGGCAGGATGCCGCAATCCCACAGGCTGCCTTTATATGAAGCGTAGCGGCCGCGCTCCTGCGCCAGTTCGGTGGAGGCCCAGTATGCGTAATAGCACACCGCTTCCATCGAACGGTCGGCGAATTCGACCGCCGCCTCGGAAGAGTACGCGGTGCGCAACTGGTGCAGACAATCCTGGAAACCCATGATGCCCAGACCGACCGGACGGTGCTTGAGATTGGAATTGCGCGCCTTGGCGACCGCGTAATAGTTGATGTCGATCACGTTATCCAGCATGCGCATCGCGGTGTTGACGGTGCGGCGCAGCTTGTCATGGTCGATCTGCCCGGCACGTTCGTGCCCCTTGGGGTAGAGGTGCGCCGGCAGATTGACCGATCCCAGATTGCATACGGCGATCTCGTCGGCATTGGTGTTCAGGGTGATTTCGGTACACAGATTCGAGCTGTGCACCACGCCGACGTGTTGCTGCGGCGAACGGATATTGCAGGGGTCCTTGAAAGTGATCCACGGGTGTCCGGTCTCGAACAGCATGGTCAGCATCTTGCGCCACAGACTGGCCGCCTGCACCGTCTTGTACAACTTGATTTCGCCGCGCTCGGCACGCGCCTCGTAGGCGATGTATGCCTGCTCGAAATCCTTGCCGAACAGGTCGTGCAAATCCTTCACGTCAGAAGGCGAGAACAGCGTCCAGTTGCCGCCTTCCATCACGCGCTTCATGAACAGGTCGGGAATCCAGTTGGAGGTATTCATATCATGGGTGCGGCGACGGTCATCGCCGGTGTTCTTGCGCAAGTCCAGGAACTCTTCGATGTCCAGATGCCATGTTTCCAGATAGGCGCACACCGCGCCCTTGCGCTTGCCGCCCTGATTGACCGCGACCGCCGTATCGTTCACCACCTTGAGGAACGGCACCACGCCCTGCGACTGTCCGTTGGTCCCCTTGATGTGCGCCCCCAGTGCACGCACCGGCGTCCAGTCGTTGCCCAGACCACCGGCAAATTTCGCCAGCAGCGCGTTTTCCTTGATCGCGTCATAAATGCCTTCCAGATCATCTTCCACTGTGGTCAGATAGCACGAAGACAGTTGTGAACGGCGTGTTCCGGAATTGAACAACGTCGGTGTGGAACACATGAAGTCGAAGCCGGACAACAGACGATAAAACTCGATCGCGCGCGCCTCCCTGTCTATCTCGTTCAATGACAGCCCCATGGCGACGCGCATAAAGAACACTTGCGGCAATTCGATACGCGTTTCCTCGACATGCAGGAAATAACGGTCGTACAACGTTTGCAGACCCAGGTAACCGAATTGCAGATCGCGCGATGCGTCCAGTTCAGCCGCCAGACGCGGCAGGTCGTATCCCGCCAGACGCTCATCCAGCAACTCGGCGGCAATGCCGCGCTTGATATATTTCGGGAAATATTCCACATAGCGCGCATCCATGTCGGCTGGCGTCACTTCTTCGCCCAATACTTCGCAGCAGATATTGTTCAACAACAGCCGCGCGGTAACAAAATTATATGCCGGTTCATTTTCGATCAGCGCGCGCGCCGACAGAATCAGACATTTGTGTACCTCATGCATAGGCACGCCATCGTACATATCCTTCAAGGCGCTGCGTATGACTTTTTCTGCATCGACCACGTCGCCCAGGCCCGCACAGGCGGATTGCACCAGAACAGTGAAACGGTCCAGATCCAGTGGGCGCACCACCCCGTCTTCGCTGGTGACGTTTATGACGTGAACCGGCTCCTGCGTTCTGGATTTGGCGCGTGAGCGTGAATGTTCTTCGCGATACAACACATAGGCGCGCGCAACATCATGTTCACCGGAGCGCATCAGACCCAATTCAACCTGATCCTGAATATCCTCGATATGCAGCGTGCCGCCATGCGGCTGACGGCGCATCAACGCGCTGACCACCCCGCCGGTGAGTTGCTCGACGATTTCGCGGACACGTGCGGAAGCCGCACCCTGGCCACCGCTCACGGCGATGAAAGCCTTGGTTAACGCGACCGAGATTTTCGCTGGCTCAAACACCACCACAGAACCATTGCGTCGAATAACCTTGTATTGATCAAACTGCTGCCCTGCAGATGCAACAGTATTGGCAGACGAAAAAGAAGCGGAGGCGCTATAAGCAGCGGAATTTGGCATGGACATATCCCCAGGGTTGGCTAATCGAAAGTTACTCAAAACCACTATATATAGTATTTTTTTAAGTGGTGGGCGCTGATTGTAGTGTTATGAATAAATATTGCAAGCATAAAGAATCACCACTTCGGCACTTAAGGAGCAGGGTTGCACGGATAAACCAAAAGGAAACAATGAGTAGCAAATAAAAGCTGATATCCTACTCGACGGATAATTTGACGAGATAACGCAGCCAGTCGAAACAGGGGCCGGGATCTGTCTTGCGGTCGGGTGCAATATGGCTGTGACCGGCGATGCCACGGATGGGGAACACTGCGCGCAATGTCAGGGTCAGTTGATGCAGCACGGCGTATTGCGCATCGGTGAACGGCACAGAATCTGTGCCTTCCAGTTCGACGCCGATAGCAAAATCATTGCAGCGCGCCCTACCCTGCCAGACGGATGCCCCCGCATGCCAGGCACGCTGCAAAACGGATACGAACTGTATCAACTGCCCGTCGCGACGAATATAAAAATGCGATGACACCCGCCCTTCAGGAATCGTCCGATAATACGGATGCGCATTCCTGTCCAGTGTGTTGGTGAACAGACGTTGCACGCCGTCACCGCCAAATTCGCCAGGAGGCAGGCTGATATTGTGTATCACCAGCAGGTCGATATCACCTGCAGTTCGCGCGTCAAAATTGGGGGAGGCAAGATGCTCGCAACCTTGCAGCCAGCCATTGCCGTCAATCAGCATCATCAGTACCGTTCGGGCTTTTAATGCCCAGCCTGTCCATACGGTAGCGCATGGTTCGGAAAGTCAGCCCCAGCAGCCTGGCGGCAGCGGTGCGATTAAAGTTGGTTTGTTGCAAGGCTTCCAGCAGCGCTTCTTTCTCGACACGATCCAGATAGTCCGGCAGCGGATATTTATCGCTTACCTCGCCCACCTCCGATTGATTGCACTCCATCGGGGTCAGATGCAAGTCCTGAACGGTGATCACTCCATCCGAACACAAAGCCAGCGCCCGCTCGATAATATTTTCCATTTCACGAACGTTTCCCGGAAAATCATATCGTTGCAAAGCACTCAAGGCTTCTGCGGAAAAACGCACCGGTACACCCGCACGCAACCGTTCCAGCGCATGACAGGCAATTTCCACAATATCTTCACGCAGTTCGCGTAACGACGGCATCTGAATGGGAATGACATTCAAACGATAATAGAGATCCTGCCTGAACTGCCCCTGTCTCACGCATTCGGCCAGATCGTTATGCGTCGCGCTGATGAGGCGCACATCCACTTCTTCTTCACTGGTTGCGCCCACTTTGCGGACGCGTTTTTCCTGAATCGCACGCAACAGCTTGACCTGCATGAGCAAGGGTAAATCGGCCACCTCATCGAGAAACAGGGTCCCGCCGTTCGCGGCCTGAAAAAAACCATCCCGTTCCTTATCCGCCCCGGTGAAAGCGCCTTTTTTATAACCGAAAAATTCGCTTTCCATCAGATTCTCAGGAATCGCGCCGCAATTCACCGCAATCATAGGCTGATCCGCGCGCGACCCGCTTTGCACGATCAGCCTGGCCGCCAATTCTTTGCCGCTGCCCGATTCGCCGCTGATGTACACAGGCGCCTGACTGCGCGCAACGCGCTCGATCAGGTCACGCACCTTCTGCATCCCCGGCGCGTGACCGAGTAACAGCTTGTCACCCGGCGCACGGGGTGACGGCAGATTCAGCGCGGACTTCACCAGAGTGCGCAGCTGCTCCAGCGAGAGCGGCTTGGCAAGGTAATCGAAGGCGCCCGCCTTGAGCACGGTGATTGCATTTTCCATATTGCCGTGCGCGGTAATCACCGCGACAGGCACATCCGGATTGTTCTGCGCAATGTAACGCACGACTTCCAGACCATCGCCATCCGGCATGCGCATATCAGTCAGGCACAAATCATAGTGACACGCATCCAGTTTAGTCAGGGCCTCGCGCACGTTACCCGCCTTATCCACAACCAGCCCCATTTTGAGCATGGCCATTTCCAGCAATTCCAGGATATCCGGCTCATCATCCACCAGCAGTACACGAGCCGTCTTGTCCCGTTCTTCCTGCAATATGTCGCGTTTGTTTTTTTGATTATCTGCCATGCTCACGCTCCGGTCTTTTCCCCAGTCGCCTCTCGCCAAAAGTAATCTGGAAGTGTGCTCCTAGCTTGTGCGCAGCCGATTCATGATATTCCAGCCATGCGCCATTCGCTTCGCACAACTCGCGTGCGATGTACAAACCCAGCCCTGTTCCCTGCTCTGCGGTAGTAAAAAACGGTTCAAACAGGCGCGCCTGATTTTCCGCTGAGATGCCGGGCCCATCATCATGCACATCCAGTATCACCCGCCCATGCTCGACAGCTAACAATAACACCAGACTGCCAGGCAACTTTTTCCCGTAATGCAGCCCGTTGCTGCACAAATTCCACAACACCTGACGCAAATGCCCCTTGTCAAAGGTAACCGTGCTGACTTGCTCAGCCTGCAACACCAACACACCGGGGGCGACCCGTTCAGACTGGACAAATTCATCGACAAACACCCGCAGCAGTACCGCCAGGTCAAACGTTTCGGACTGTGCGCGGTCGCGCCGATTCAGCTGCATCACGTCTTGCACGATGCGGTTTATGCGCTGGGTGTTATCCCTGATCAACTGCAATAACCGCTCTTGCCGCACACTACCCGGCTCTTCCTGTAATAATTCAGTCGCATAGCTGATGGCAGACAAGGGGTTGCGCACTTCATGAGCCAGATTCGCCGTCAAACGCCCCAGTGCGGCCAATTTGATTTGCTGCGCTTCAGCCTGAACATGCTGCATATCTTCCAGAAATATTACCGCACCCTGCGCCACATCGCGTTCCACACCGATAAATCTCAATCTTGCCTGCAAGCCGCCATCCAGCTGTATCGTATCGCGACTGCTGAATGTTTCGTTCTTCCACAACAGATACTGCCCGTACAGCAGCGGAAAACTGTCAGCCAGCCTGCCTGCCGATGCCTCGGTGTTACGCAGCAAACGGGCAGCGCTGGGATTCATCTGCATGATATGGCCGTGCTCATCCACCACCAGCACGCCATCATACATATCCCTCATCACTAGGCGATTCGCTTCCGCCATACCGATTAAATCACGGCCCCGACGCTGCGCCAGCTTTTGATTGACCAGCGCATATTTTGCCAGTTTGTGCGCCAGTCCTGCCACCGCAAAATAAGATATGCACAACAAACCGACTTGAACATATTGAGTGACTGGCGCCTCGTCGTGCCACACGGCGAAGGTATGTTCCAGTAACGCGGCGATGCTGGCCAGTGCCGCAAAAAACAGAGTGTCACGGCCACGGCTGATGATACCCGCGACAGCCAGCGAGACCATAATCAACAGGCCAACGCTGCTCTGTATTCCGCCGCTGGCATGCGCCAGCACGGTCAAAGCGACGATATCGCTACACACCTGCACCGCCAATTGCCATGAGAACGGCAGCCAGCGCATGTGCAGCGGAATAAAGGACAACATCACGGCGGTCGCATAAAACCAGGCCGTCATCACAAATAGCCGCCCTTTTTCTGCGCCGAATAAACCTTCAGCGTCAAAAGCCAGAGCGATAAAAACGATAAAGCCGACTAATGCCAGACGATAGAGATTGAAATAATTCAGCGAACGCCAGAAATCGGCGGGAATGACATCCTCGGCTTTAGCGTGAAATTCACGCAGCGATTCGTCGGCGCCGAACTCCCCGTTCAACCTTGCTTCCAATGAGGGAAGAATAAGTTGCGGTTCTCCTGCCGCTAAGCCGGCATGGCGTGCTTCCTCGCCGAAAGCGGCATCTTTGCCATGAATGTCAGAATGCGTACTCAATATACGACAGACTATTTAAGATGCGCGTCGCGATGTTCGGCACAGCAATATTGCTGCCCCTCTGCCTGTATGCTTTCCCCTGCGGGCAGATGCACGCCGCAATGAGCGCAACGCACCATATCCTCGGCAATGGCCTGTTTATTTGGAGGCGCCTTCTTGCGATAGGCTTTGAACAGAAAATATACCAGCGCTACGATGGCAAACAGAAATATCAGACGACTCATGGCAGATGAACCCCGTTGCGGATGGATGGGACTAATACATCGATGTAAAAAGACAGCATTTACCAACTGTAGCGCGCATCGCAAACATGCACCGTGCAATCAGTTCAGATTTTTTCGCCCGCACTTGATAATGATAAAGCTAATCTTTTCGCCTCTTTCGTGAACTGCGGATTTTAAAATTCCCGCGTAGCAGCAAAGTGCGCCAATTTTATCAGTGATTGTTTGTACTCGGAGTCAGCCAGCACAGCAAGGGCTGCGCAGGCAAATTCCACCTCGCGCATGGCCTGCAAACGGGTAAAGTCCAGCGCGCCGGTGTCATGAATAATCTTCAGCACCTCGGAAAACTTGCCCACATCGCCCTGCTCAATCGCACCCCGCACTACGGCGGCCTGCTCGGGTGTACCGTGCTGCATGGCATAAATCAGCGGCAGAGTAGGCTTGCCCTCACTGAGGTCATCGCCGAGATGTTTACCCGTTTCAACTTCGTCAGCCGAATAATCCAGCACATCGTCCACCAGCTGAAATGCCGTGCCCAGATGCATGCCATACTTGGCAACGGCAGCTTCATCCGCATCGGAAGCACCGGCCAGAATCGCGCCGAGACGCATCGCCGCCTCGAACAGTTTGGCCGTCTTGTAATGAATTACCCGCATGTAATTGTCTGCGTCAACGCCCGCATCATGACAGTTAAGCAGTTGCAACACCTCACCTTCGGCAATCACATTGGTTGCGTCTGCCAGCGTCTGCATCACGCGCATCTCGCCGACTTCGACCATCATCTGGAACGCCCGCGAATACAGAAAATCGCCTACCAGCACGCTGGCCGCATTGCCAAACAGGGCATTCGCCGTCTCACGCCCGCGACGCAGACCGGATTCATCCACCACATCGTCGTGCAGCAGGGTCGCGGTATGGATAAACTCGACCACCGCAGCCAGATCGTGGTGATGCGTGCCCTGATAGGAAAATGCCCGTGCAGACAACACGACCAGAGCCGGGCGCAACCGTTTGCCGCCGCTATTGATGATGTATTCACCAACCTGATTGACCAGCAGCACTTCCGAGTGCAAGCGCTTGCGTATCACCTGATCTACTGCCGCCATATCGGCCGCGAGCAATTGTTTGAGATTATCTAAAAACACGATCCATCCTAGAAGATTACTGGCAGCTGGCTATAAACCACACCGTGCCTGCGCTAACGAATCGCGCATTGTCGCATAAAAGCCATTTAACCGTACACGCCCGACTTGTCGCCACGCCACAAATACAGACCGATCAACACGCCCACAGCGCTCAGCAGCAGCACGTAATGCGCCGGCGCCAGCGGATCAAGCGGCAGGAACATGCTCACCAGAACCGGTGTCAGTCCACCGAATACCGCATAGGCCACATTATATGAAAATGACAAACCGGAGAATCGGACCACGGCCGGAAAGGCGCTTACAGCCACACCAGGAATCACCCCTATTACGCCGACAGAAAATCCGCACAGCGCATAGAGAGCATTGATGTGTTGCGGAGTGACTGACATTTGGTTGTAGAGCAGCATTGAGGTATAGCCCAACATCACACAACCCGCCATCATCACCCGCCCCGGGCCGAAACGATCAGATAATGCACCGAACACGATGCAGCCGAGGCTTAGGAACAGAGTGGCGATGCTATTCGCCTGCAAAGCCACGGTGGCCGGGATGGCATAGAGCTTTTGTAACATTATCGGCGTCATTAATATCATCACGATGATCGCCGCCGACAACAGCCAGGTCATGGCCATGGTCAACATTACCGCAGGCCGGTGGGCTCGAATCACGGTTTTCAGCGGCAGTTCGTCGGCCAGCGTCTGTCGTGCCTGCATCTCTTTAAATACCGGTGTTTCATTCAGCCACTGGCGCAACCACACCGACAATAATCCAAACAAACCGCCCAGAATAAAAGGCACCCGCCACCCTTCACTCAGCAGCTCAGCTGGCGTATAGATTTCATTGATTGCGCTTGCCACCAGAGAGCCCAGCAGAATTCCGCCTGTCAGGCCAGCCGTCAGAGTGCCGCAGGCAAACCCGACATGCCGAGCGGGTACATGCTCAAAGACAAACACCCATGCACCGGGAATTTCACCCCCTATGGCCGCGCCCTGCATGATGCGCAATGCCAGCAACAACAAGGGTGCCCAGATACCGATCACGGCATAGGTAGGCAACAGACCGATCGCCAGGGTAGGCAAAGACATCAACAGAATACTCAGCATGAACATACGCTTGCGCCCGAGCAGATCGCCAAAGTGTGCCATCACAATACCGCCCAGCGGGCGCGCCAGATAACCCGCAGCAAAGATGCCGAAGGTTTGCAACTGCCTTAACCAGTCCGGCATATCCGGCGGAAAAATCAACTGCCCGATTACGACTGCGAAGAACACGAAAATGATGAAGTCATAGAACTCCAGCGCCCCGCCCAAAGCCGATAATGCCAGTGTCTGATAATCCTTGCGACTCAGTGTCGACATCCCCACTCCCATAATTTCAAAAATCGTGGCAGTGTATGTTAAGCCATGCCCATCACGCAATGCATAAGCCACCGGCTTACACTGCGACAGCTCTGCGGTGTCGCATATCACACCCGCAAGCGAGCAAAAACGACAAAGGGCACGACTAGCGTGCCCCTTGTTACTAACCAGCAGGTCATTTTTGCTTCGCAGGCCGCCTCGAAACTATGGCAGCGCAACCTTTACACTTCCGAGCCTTAGCGGATCGGCATGCACTCAGTTCTTTTGCTCAACCCGGCAACTGCTGTTATTCACTTTTCCGTCCGGCATAATCGTGTTGCACAAAATCGCACCGGACAATGCGGCTCCTGAAATATTGGCACCGGACAAATCCGCATCAGACAAATCCGCATTCAGCAGAATGGCCCCGGTCAGATTGGCGCGTTCCAGTTGCGCGCCACGCAGCGTGGCCTTGCTCAGATTCGCTTCCGTCAGATTCGCTTGCGACAGGTTGGCGCTGGTAAGATTGGCGCGTGCCAGATTGGCTTCTGTCAGATTCGACTTGCCGAGATTGGCTTTGAACAGATTGGCTTGCGCCAGATTGGCCATGTAAAGCTGCGCACCGGACAAATTGGCCGAACCAAGATTAGCCTCCGCCAACGAGGCATTCAGACATACACTGCGTGGCTGAATGAGACAACCGTTGACAGATGCTTCCCCAGCACTGGCCTGAAGCGCCGCAGCAGCTGTTTTTGCAGAACAGTTTGCACCGCTGTTAATTATGCCATTCGGCATCACAGTACGGCAAAACACCGCCTTACTGAACTTAGCCCCGTTAATTTCTGCATTGCTCAGATCGGTATCGGTGAGATTGGCCTCGCTCAGGTTCGCATTTTTAAGTTTGGCGCCGGTCAGATTCGCGCCAGTCAGATTCGCGCCAGTCAGGTCGGCGTTATACAGCGTGATGCCTGCCATATTCGCTTCGGTGAAATTACCCCCCGTCAACTTGCCGTGATAAATGTTTGCGCCCTGAAGATTGGCCTTGGTTAAATTGGCTTTGGACAGATCGCCTTCCAACAACTGGGCGCCCTGCAGGTTAGCATTTTCCAGATTTTTTCCGGAAAACTGGGCGTGTGGACACTGCGTGTTCGGGATGATCGAACACTCTATCCAACCCGCATTCGCACTCAGCGAAGTCAATAACAATAGCGATCCCAATAAAACTTTTTTCAAAATATTCTCCAATGGAAATTGCAAAGGTCTTCTAACCTTATGCGCACGTGCAAACCATGCACGCGCCGTCTGACGGGCAATGTTCCAGAAAGTTCAAAGCTGCGGATGCGCGCGCTGCAAATTGTCATGCAACTTGTTCAGGGCATCCAGATAGGCCTGGGCAGAAGCCACCACGATATCGGTATCCGCGCCTTGCCCGTTCACAATGCGCCCTCCCTTAGCCAGACGCACCGTCACTTCACCCTGCGCATCGGTACCACTGGTGATGTTATTCACCGAATACAGCTGCAACTCGGTACCGCTATGCACGATGTGCTCTATCGCCTTAAATGTCGCGTCCACCGGGCCGCCACCTTGCATCTCGGCTTCGTGTTGTTCATCACCTATGCTTATCAGCACCCGGGCGACAGGCAAAATTCCGGTTTCACTGTGGGCGCGCAATGAGAGCAAACGATAATGTTCATTAACTTCTGCAATGGCTTCATCGCTCACCAGAGCCTGCAAGTCCTCATCAAAGATTTCGTGTTTGCGATCAGCCAATTCCTTGAAACGCTGAAACGCTGCATTAAATGCCTCTTCCGAGGCAAATTCGATGTTCAACGCCGCAAAACGCTGACGCAAGGCATTGCGGCCAGAAAGCTTGCCCAGCGTCAGTTTATTGGCATTCCAGCCCACATCTTCGGCACGCATAATCTCGTAGGTTTCCCTGTGTTTGAGCACGCCATCCTGATGAATGCCGGACTCATGCGCAAAAGCATTCGCACCCACTATCGCCTTGTTCGGCTGCACCGGATAGCCGGTAATACTGGAAACCAGCTTGGAAGTCGGCACGATCTGCGTCGTGTCGATGCGCGTTTCCAGATTGAATACGTCGCGACGGGTTTTTACCGCCATGACGATTTCTTCCAGCGAGGCATTGCCGGCGCGCTCCCCCAGACCATTGATGGTGCACTCAACCTGACGCGCACCATTCAGCACCGCTGACAGGGAATTTGCCACGGCCAGACCCAGATCGTTGTGACAATGGGTGGACCAGATCACTTTGTCCGAATTCGGCACACGGGCTATCAATTGGTTAATGCGCTCACCCCATGCCGCGGGGATGGAATAACCGACCGTATCCGGCACATTCAGCGTTCTGGCACCTGCCTGAATCACCGCATCGAACACACGCACCAGAAAATCCATGTCTGAACGCACCGCATCCTCAGCGGAAAATTCTACGTCGTCGGTATATTCCAGCGCCCATTTCACCGCAGCTACAGCGCGTTCAACCACCTGATCCTCGCTCATGCGCAACTTGTGCTGCATATGTATAGGGCTGGTAGCGATAAAGGTGTGGATACGGCCCGATTTGGCTGGCTGTATCGCCTCGCCCGCGCGGCGCACATCATTTTCGCTGGCACGGGCCAGCGAACATACCGTCGCGTCCTTGACTGTTTCAGCAACTGCACGGACTGCCGCAAAATCGCCCGGACTGGCGGCAGCAAAACCCGCCTCGATCACATCCACGCCCAATTTTTCCAGCTGACGTGCAATGCGTATTTTCTTTTCGCGGGTCATCGCCGCGCCCGGGCTTGGTTCGCCATCACGCAATGTAGTGTCGAATATAATTAACTGGTTTGTCATGCTGAACTCCTGATGAAATAGATTAACCTGCGCAATCACCGAGGATTGACGCACTTGATACTTCAAATTTCGGGTATAGGATTAGCGCGCGCCGCGCAGCAACAGCGCAGCCAGCAAGCTGAATGTGGAATGAAGCTGAGAGATTTGGCGTGAAAAATGCATGTCGCGAATATAACGAGTTTTGACGACTCACGCAATGGGCTTGCTGCGCCGCCGCACAAACCACATCACAAAGCCTGACAAGGCATAGCAAAGAAACAAGCCAAATAATACGCGCGGAGGATCGCTCGAAATCAGCACAAAGAACAGCGCCGCGAGAAAAATTACCAGGAACGGCACGCTCTTGCGCATATTGATGGTTTTAAAACTGTAAAACGGCAGATTGCTGACCATGCTCAGCCCGGCAAACACCGTGAGTGCGGCTGCATACCAGCGCAGTTCATCGCCCTTAAAGCCGTAATCCAACATCACCCAGACAAAACCCGCCACCAAGGCAGCTGCAGCCGGGCTGGGCAAGCCCTGAAAATAATTCTTATCGACAATATCGATGTTGGTATTGAAACGCGCCAGACGCAAGGCAGTCGCCACGCAATAAATGAAAGCGGCAAACCACCCCCACTTGCCCATGCCCTTCAATGCCCATTCGTACATGACCAGCGAAGGCGCGACACCGAATGAAACCATGTCAGACAAGCTGTCATATTCCGCACCGAATTCACTTTGCGTGTGCGTCATACGCGCCACACGCCCATCCAGCCCGTCCAGCACCATGGCGATGAAAATTGCCACCGCTGCATACTCGAACCTGCCGTTCATCGCCTGCACAATGGCATAGAACCCCGCAAATAGTGCGCCCGTGGTAAACAAATTGGGCAGCAGATAGATGCCGCGGCGGCGTAGATTCATCGGCTTGCGTGTATTGAATTCGTCCATGACCGAAGATTAACCGTTTTGTGTCAATACTGCCAGCAGTAGAACTCACTGACGGCGAAAATTCATGAGAGTCAAACAGAGGAAGTGGAAAGTGGGGAAATCCACTACAAAAAATTGGGGAGTAGTCAGTGAGAAACCGCTCCCACTCACTACTCCCCACTGACCACTTATTACTTCTTAGTTCTTCGACTGGTCAACCAGCTTGTTCTTGCCAATCCAGGGCATCATCGCGCGCAGCTGTGAACCTACCACTTCGATCGGATGCTCAGCATTCAGACGACGACGCGCAGTCATTTCCGGATAGTTGGTGCGACCTTCCAGAATAAACTGCTTGGCGTAATTGCCGTTCTGGATGTTAGTCAGGCATTCCTTCATTGCTGCACGCGCCTGATCCGCAATAACGCGATGTCCGGTTACATATTCGCCGTATTCTGCATTATTGGAAATCGAGTAATTCATGTTGGCAATGCCGCCTTCGTACATCAGATCGACGATCAGTTTCAGCTCATGCAGACATTCGAAGTACGCCATTTCAGGTGCATAACCCGCTTCTGTCAGCGTCTCGAATCCGGCCTTGACCAGTTCAACCGCACCGCCGCACAACACAGCCTGCTCACCGAACAAGTCGGTTTCAGTTTCTTCGCGGAAGTTGGTTTCAATCACGCCGCCCTTAGTGCCGCCGTTTGCTGCCGCATAGGACAAGGCAATATCACGCGCCTTGCCGGACTTGTCCTGATAAACCGCGATCAGGCTAGGCACACCGCCACCCTTGAGGTATTCGGAACGCACTGTATGACCGGGGCCTTTAGGTGCAATCATGATGACATCCACGTCGGTGCGTGGCACAACCTGGTTGTAATGCACGTTAAAACCGTGCGCAAACGCCAGTGCAGCGCCGGCCTTCATGTTTGGCGCGACATCGCGATGATAAATCTCGGGGATGGTCTCATCCGGCAACAGGATCATCACTACGTCAGCCGCTTTAACCGCTTCAGCCACTTCAGCCACGTTCAGACCGGCAGCAGACGCCTTGGCCCATGATGCGCCATCCTTACGCAAACCAACCGTCACATTCACGCCGGAATCACGCAGGTTCTGCGCATGTGCGTGACCTTGTGAGCCGTAGCCCACGATGGTAACTTGTTTGCCCTTGATCAATGACAGGTCTGCATCTTTATCGTAAAAAACTTTCATGTTGCCCTCTATAAAAAATAATAAATCAGTTGGTAGTTGCTAGACGTTGGTTATTAGTTTTCGTTGTCCGCTGCGCGGGTTTAACTACTGACTAGCGACTCGTGTCTAACGACTGTTTTTAATTCACAGTTTCAAAATCCTGTTGCCACGCCCGATGCCGGACGCGCCGGTACGTACCGTTTCCAGAATCAGGTCACGGCCAATTGCATCGATAAAACTATCCAGCTTAACTCTCGAACCGGTCAATTCGATAGTGTAGGTGTGATCCGATACATCCAGAATCCGCCCGCGAAAAATATCTGTCAGACGCTTCAGCTCTTCACGAGCCTCACCCTCAGCGCGCAGTTTAAGCAACATCAGCTCGCGCTCGATATGCTCACCTTCGCTCAAGTCCATCACCGACACGACATCGACCAGCTTATTGAGTTGCTTGTTAATCTGCTCGATGACCGCATCCGAACCGCTGGTGACGATAGTCATGCGCGACAGGGTAGCATCTTCAGTCGGCGCCACCGTCAGCGATTCGATATTGTAACCGCGTGCAGAAAACAAACCTGCCACGCGCGACAACGCGCCCGCTTCGTTTTCCATCAACAAAGAAATGATATGGCGCATTATAAATCCTCCGCCAGAACAACTTCAGACAAACCCTTGCCGCCAGGCACCATAGGGAACACATTTTCGGTCGAGTCCGTACGGAAGTCCATGAACACCAGATCATTCTTGCGCGAGAAGGCTTCTTTCATCGCAGGTTCCACATCAGCCGGTTTATCAATACGCATGCCGATATGGCCATACGCTTCAGCCACTTTCACGAAGTCAGGCAACGCGTCCATGTAGGATTCCGAAAAACGGTTGCCGTGGAAAAATTCCTGCCACTGGCGCACCATACCCAAATAGCCGTTGTTCAGTGACAGCACCTTGATCGGCAGATGATATTGCTTGCAGGTGGACAATTCCTGAATATTCATCTGGATACTGCCCTCACCCGTCACGCAAGCCACCGTCTCTCCCGGATGTTTGAGTTGCACACCCATCGCCGCCGGCAATCCGAAACCCATCGTACCCAGACCGCCGGAGTTGATCCAGCGACGCGGATGATTGAATTTGTAATACTGCGCCGCCCACATCTGGTGCTGCCCCACATCGGAGGTGACAAACGCATCACCGCCTGTCAGCTTATGCAGCGTCTCAATCACGAATTGCGGCTTGATGATCTCGCTGGAGTTTTTGTAGCGCAAACCACCGCCTGTCACGCGCCATTCATCGACCTGCTTCCACCATGCCGCCATTTCGGCCGCATCCGGCTTTTGACGACTGGCGCGCAATACTTCCAGCAATTCAGTCAGAACCAGCTTCAAGTCACCGACTATCGGCACATCCACCTTGACGCGCTTGGCAATCGAAGAGGGGTCGATGTCGATATGAATGATTTTGCGCGGCACCTGAGCAAAATGTTCGACGTTGCCGATTACGCGGTCGTCAAAACGCGCGCCGATGGCCACCAGCACATCGCAATGCTGCATCGCCATGTTGGCTTCATAGGTGCCGTGCATGCCCAGCATGCCGACGAACTGCTTGTCATTGGCAGGAAAGCCACCCAACCCCATCAGGGTATTGGTGCACGGGAAACCCAGCAAACGAACCAGATCGGTCAACTGCGCAGACGAATCGGACAGTACCACGCCGCCACCCGCATAAATCATTGGCCGCTTGGCCTCCAGCATCATCTGCGCCGCATGTCTGATCTGCGCGCTATCGCCACGACCTTGCGGATGATAAGAACGAATATTGACGCTGGCCGGATAAACAAACTCGGTTTTATGGCCGGAAACGTCTTTCGGTATATCCACCAGAACCGGGCCTGGACGACCCGACTTGGCCAGATAAAAAGCCTTTTTAATCGTCGAGGCGATGTCTTTCACATCCTTTACCAAGAAGTTGTGCTTCACGCAGGGTCGGGTAATACCGACCGCATCCACCTCCTGAAACGCATCCTCACCGATCGCAAACGTCGGCACCTGGCCACTGATTACCACCATCGGTATCGAATCCAGATAGGCGGTTGCAATCCCGGTCACTGCATTCGTCAAGCCGGGACCGGAAGTAACCAGCGCAACGCCCACCTTATCAGAGGAACGCGCGTAGCCGTCAGCCGCATGCACGGCTGCCTGTTCATGGCGCACCAAAATATGCTTGACCTTGTCCTGCTGGAACAGCGCATCGTAAATGTGCAGTACCGCCCCGCCCGGGTAGCCGAATAAATATTCAACACCCTCTTCTTGTAAACAACGGATGGTTATTTCCGCACCGGTCATCTCCATGACACACACCCTATGATTAAACTAAAAAGAACTGCGTAAGATAAAGGGAAGCGGCATTTTGGTCAACTACTTACGTCGCATACCCACATGTTTTCTGGCTAAAAACACCGTAATTTGTTAGTATTCGCACTCATTGCAAGGAGTAAAAACTGGCAACCCAAGCTGAATTAAGCGATTTTCTGAGCCGCATCGAACGCCGTGCTTACAAACATGCCGCCTTTGCTGTGCACGATAGCCATACCGCGCTGGATATCGTTCAGGACGCCATGATCAAACTGGCGGAAAGGTATGGCGACAAGCCTGCCGACGAATTGCCTTTGTTGTTCCATCGTATTTTGCAGAACACTATTCGTGACCATTACCGTCGTCAAAAGGTGCGCACGCACTGGATATCACTATTCTCCGCCTTTCAGCCCAAGCACGACGAAGAGGAATTCGACCCGCTGGATGTGCTTGAGGATGACAACAATCAAAGTACCCCTGCAACCCCGGATTCGGCCATGCAACAAAAGCAGATTTTGGCCTTGATCGAACAGGCCTTAAGCAAACTCCCGCTGCGTCAACGCGAAGCCTTTCTGCTGCGTTACTGGGAAGGGTTGGATACAGCCGAAACAGCCAGGGCGATGGGATGTACCGAAGGCAGCGTCAAAACCCACTGTTCGAGAGCGAATCACGCTTTAGCCGCGACGCTAAAAGCTAAAGGAGTTGAATTACCATGAAACCATATAAGCAAGACCTGAATCACACGCTCATAGCTGAATTGCTCACGCAAAGCAGCGGGCAACTTGATGAGCATATTGTCACTACACTACGTCAGGCGCGCGCCATTGCATTGCAAAAGCAAAAACTGCGCGAGCCCGTCCTGTCGTTGAGCGCGATAGGCCATCGCGCCCACGCGCTTATGCCGCATTCCACCCATCAATGGCTGGCGACAGCCATGCTGATCGCGGCGATCATCGTCAGCGTGACCAGCTATTGTCAATACACGCAAGAACATCAGGGTAGCCATCTGGATATCGCCATTCTGACCGACGATTTGCCCATGGAAGTGTTCATAGATCATTAAGCACATGAAAATACTCATCGCCGCGTTTGCATTCTGCTGCTCGCTCAACGTCTCCTTGGTCGCTGCCTCACCGGAGCCCTGGCACAAGCTCACCTCTTCCGAACAGGCAGCGCTTGCGCCAGTGCAGTCGCAATGGAGCAGCTTATCCGAAGCGCAGCAACGTAACTTTCTGGATATCGCTCATCATTATCCTGATCTTAATCCGAGCGAAAAACAGCGTTTCCTGAGCCGATTAGCAACATGGGCCAAACTCACTCCGGAACAACGTCAGGCAGCGCGCGACAAATATCGTGCCTTTAGCAAGATACCGGAAGAAAAACGCGAGCAGGTCAAACAGATGATTACACAAGACCAGAAAAACAAATAAGCCGTCTCCCGCCTTCAACAACACGATCAGCGCCGTTCTATCCACCACAGCATCACACCACCCAGCAACAAAAACAGGCCTGTCATTGCCGTGGCGCTGAGCACGGGTTGCCAGCCATTGAGTGCGCCCAGACTGGCGAACAGACGACCGGCAAAGTGAAACA
The DNA here is from genome assembly GCA_030652475.1 of Gallionella sp. Taxonomy (GTDB): domain Bacteria; phylum Pseudomonadota; class Gammaproteobacteria; order Burkholderiales; family Gallionellaceae; genus Gallionella. The sequence goes on from JAUSAO010000003.1 coordinate 70,682, forward strand.
CCAGCCCCAGCACAATCCCCATGAATATCATCACGCTGATACCGCCCTTGCGCCGCTGATAAGACGCGAAAGGCAATGCCAGCACCATCATCACCAGCAAGGCAAACGGGTAAACCAGCTTGTTCCACATTGCGATTTCGTAACGCACACTCTGCTGCTTGTTTTCTTTCAGATGGGTCGCGTATTTATACAAATCGATGGCAGACATTTGTTCAGGCACCACCAGCATCACGCTCAGTATCCCCGGCGTCAGCGCGGATTTCCATGGCTGATTTTGTAACTCAGTGGTCGTTACGCCGCGCTTGTCAAAACGCGTCTCCAGCACCTCCCCCAACAGCCAGCTTCCCGGCTTGACATAGCTTGCCTGTTTGGCGCTGATAATCGCCTGCAAATGAAAAGCCTCGTCAAAACTGTAAATCGTGATGTCCGACAAGCTGGTGTCAGGCATCACGCTTCTGACATTGACGAAACTGCGATCATCCTTCACCCATACGCCGGAGCGGAATGCCTGCAAGGAAACCTGCGTATGCATCGCTTCAAGTCGCAATTTCTGCGCCATACGTTCGCTGGGCGGCGCCAGCAATTCACCGCAGATAAAACTGAGCATGACCATGGGCAACGCAATTTTTCCCAGCGCGACCAGCATCTGCACTGTCGACGCCCCTGAAGCACGATATATCGTCACCTCTGAGCGTGCCGCCATTTGCACCAGCGCAACGATAGTGCCCACCAGCACCGCCACCGGAAACAGCTCGTAGATATGCCCCGGCATCGTCAGTACAACGAACAGCAAGACGTAGCCCAGGCCGTATTGACCATAACCCATCACGCTCAGCTCATGAATAAAATCAAGGAAAGCAAACAACATGATAAGCGCGGCAAACACCAGCGCGACACTGGCGTATATTTCCTTAGCCAGATAGCGAGTCAATAAATTCATTTCCTGAGCACCCTGCGCAGCGAGAACAACGACATGCGCCAATAAAATAACAACACGGTGATCAGCAACATCAACACATGTATGCCCCACAGCCCGATACCGGGCGACAGCTTGCCCTGCCCAACCCACGCGTTGGTCACACTAATCATGTTGCTGTACAGCATGTACAGCACAATAGCCATAATCAGGTTCAACGAACGTCCAGCACGGGGATTGACATAACTCAAGGCAATGGCCAGCAATGAAAGCACGGCCGCGCTTATCGGCAACCCTAAACGCCATTCCAGTTCAGACAGGTTCCAGGTCGTGGGATTACGCCACAATTCCGGGGTAGTCATCGTGCGCGCATTCGGCTGCGCCTGCTTGGTCGCTACGCTGTCTATACGCATTGCATAACGTTCAAATTCCACGATGCGATAATCGCGCTGACCCGGCGTACCCTCATAACGCGTGCCATTCAATAACACCAGAAAACGGTCACCGTTCGGCAACGTTTCCTGAAAGCCCTGGCGTGCCACCATCGTGCCCAGTTGCTTATTTTGCACAGAACGCACGAAGATATTACCGACCTGATTGCTGCTCACATCGACATCCTCGACAAAATACACTCTGTCCGCCTGATTCGACTCGCGAAACACGCCGGGTTTCACCATGGCAACTTCATCACGGCTTTCCAGTTTGTTTTTATATACCTCCGCTTTTTGCAAAGCCCACGGTGACAACACCAGACTGAGCAGCGCAATCAACACCACCACGGGGATGGAATACCATAACACCGGTCGTATCCAGCGCGTCAGGCCGATACCGGCACAGAACCACACCACCATTTCACTGTCGCGATAACAGCGCGACAGCGTCAGCAAAATGGATATAAACAGACTGATCGAAAGCAGCACAGGCAGATAATTCAAGGCGCTAAAACCAAGCAGTGCCAATACGCCATCCGCGGCCAGCTTGCCGCTGACTGCGGCACCCAGAAAACGAATCAGCTGACTGACCACCACAATGCCCAGCAAGGTTGCAAATACCAGCAAGCCATTGCCGACAAACTCAAGCACCAGAGCACGCTGAAAGAGGTCGCGGCGAAACAACTTTGACTTTACACGGGAAGTTTGCGGATAATCAGGCATCGGAACATAAAATTGAATGAGGGAGCAACGCGTGGAATTTAGCATAAAACAAAGCAGTCCGGAAAATCAGCGCAGCGCGTGCATCGTTCTGGGCGTTTTTGAGGGCGGCCAGTTGTCCCCCGCCGCACAAATTCTCGATCAAGCGACCGGACACCAGTTAAGCAAACTGGTCACACGCGGCGATGTGACGGGCAAAACAGGCAACACCGCGTTGCTTCATACCCTGTCCGGCGTGAACGCCGAACGCGTGTTGCTGATAGGCCTGGGCAAAGCCCGTGAGTTTAACGCCAAACAATTTCTCGATGCGCTGCGCACCACCTTTGCTGTACTGCAGAAAACAATCTGCAAAGACGCCGTACTCTATTTCACCGACCTTACCGTCCAGCAGCGCGATGAGGCCTGGAAAATCAACCAGATCGTATTGCTCGCTGCCGAGTCTGCGTATCGTTGCGACCAGCTCAAGAGCAAACCGGCCGATAAGCCGAGCTTGCGCAAAATCCTGCTGGGCTGTGTAAAAAAACCGGGTAATGCCGCTCAAACCGCACTACTTCAGGCCAGCGCCACGGCACACGGCATGAAATTAACCAAGGATTTGGGTAATTTGCCCGGCAATATCTGCACCCCGACTTATCTGGCGGAGCAGGCACGCAAGCTGGCCGAAACCTATAAGTTCAAGGTGACCGTCCTGGAAGAGAAGGATATGGAAAAATTGGGCATGCATTCGCTGCTGTCCGTCACGCGTGGCAGCCGTCAACCCGCCAAACTGATTACGCTGGAATATCACGGCGGCGACAAGAAACAAAAACCCGTGGTACTGGTTGGCAAGGGACTCACCTTTGACTCCGGCGGTGTCTCGCTCAAACCCGGCGCGTCGATGGACGAGATGAAGTACGACATGTGCGGCGCGGCCAGTGTGCTGGGCACCATGCAGGCGATTGCCGAAATGGGTCTGAAGCTCAACGTGGTCGCCGTCATTCCAAGCAGCGAAAACATGCCGGATGGTGCGGCCAGCAAGCCCGGCGACATCGTAAAAAGCATGGCCGGGCTGACCATCGAAATCCTCAATACCGATGCCGAAGGCCGTTTGATACTGTGCGATGCGCTGACCTATGCCGCGCGATTTGAACCGGACACTGTGTTAGATATCGCCACCCTCACCGGCGCCTGCGTGATCGCGCTGGGCGGCGTCGCCAGCGGCCTGTTCAGCAATCAGGATGAACTAGCCCGCGAATTGGCTGAAGCAGGCGAATATTCAAATGACCGCGCATGGCACATGCCGCTATGGGACGATTACCAGCAACAGCTGGACAGTAATTTTGCCGACATGCAGAACATCGGTGGACGCGAGGCGGGCAGCATTACCGCCGCGTGCTTTTTGTCACGCTTCACCAAGAATTACCGCTGGGCGCATCTGGATATCGCGGGTACGGCCTGGAAATCCGGCAAGGACAAGGGTTCGACCGGGCGTCCGGTACCACTGCTCACGCGCTATTTGATCCAGCGGGCTCAAGCCGCAAAATAATGACCAGAGTAGATTTTTATACAGGCTCTCCCGACAAGCTGCGCACCGCTTGTCAGTTGAGCCATAAAGCCATGCAAAACGGCCTGCACACCATCATCAGCCTGCCCGATGCTGCGAGTTGCGATGCGCTGGATCGGTTGTTGTGGCATTACCCTGACACCGCCTTCATCCCGCATTGCCGCAGCGACGCGGAACAGGCAGCACAGACACCGGTTGTTCTGAGCCACGACAACGATAAATTTCCGCACCACGACTTGTTGATCAGCCTGCATGGCGAGTGCATGCCCTTTTTCAGCCGCTTTGATCGCGTCATCGAAATCGTCGGCATGAGCGAGGAAGAAAGCCGCCTGGGGCGTGAGCGCTACGCGTTTTACCGGGATCGCGGCTACGAACTGCGCCATTTCGACCTGAACAAGGCCAATGAGCCATGACACCGCAGAACATTTATTCTAGCGATGACTTGCCTTTGCTGACCGAGGTGGTCAACCATCCTGATTTTAACGACTTGCCGATACTCACCGAGGTCGTTGCCGAAGAGACACAGACCGGCGAACCTCATTCCATAGCCGATCAGCCAACCGCCAGCGCAGCCGTGCTGCCACGCACCTTGAGCGCCGAAGAGATGCAGTATCTGTTGCAGCAACTTGAAACGCATCTGGAAACCGTATTTACCGGCAAACTAAACAGACACATCGAGCAACTGCAAAAACTCGCCGTTGATCTGGCGATCAGCGAACTCAAAGCCGAACTACCCCAATTGCTGCGTGATGCGCTGTCAAAGACGGCCGGTGGTAAGTGGTAAGTGGTAAGTGGTCGAACAGTTTACTCACTACTCACGACTCACCGCCCCTGTCGTATAATCGCCCCCTTCATAAAAGCCCGACCCGTTCGCCATCAAGGTATTGCCATGGAACTCACCAAAAGTTTTGAACCCAAAGAAATCGAATCGCGCTGGTATCCCAAGTGGGAGGAATCAGGCTACTTCAAGGCAGGACTCGATCCGGCCAAGACCGCATCTTTTTGCATCCAGCTGCCGCCGCCTAATGTAACCGGCACGCTGCATATGGGTCATGGCTTCAACCAGACGCTGATGGACACGCTGACCCGCTATCACCGTATGCGCGGCGACAATACCCTGTGGCAACCGGGCACAGATCACGCGGGCATTGCCACGCAAATCGTGGTCGAGCGCCAGCTTGATGCCCAGGGCATCAGTCGTCACGACCTGGGACGCGAGGCATTCATAGCAAAAGTCTGGGAGTGGAAAAAAATCTCCGGCGACACCATCACCCGCCAGATGCGTCGTCTGGGTACCTCGCCGGATTGGTCGCGCGAACGCTTTACCATGGATCCCGCGCTGAACAAGACTGTCACCGAGACTTTCGTGCGTCTATTCAACGAAGGCCTGATCTATCGCGGCAAACGTCTGGTGAACTGGGACCCCAAGCTGCACACCGCCGTGTCCGACCTGGAAGTGGTGCAGGAAGAAGAAGACGGCTTCATGTATCACATCCGTTATCCGCTGGCCGCACCCGATACCGTACATGGCCTGACACATCTCACCGTGGCCACCACCCGCCCCGAGACCCTGCTGGGTGACGTCGCGGTGATGGTGCATCCGGAAGACGAACGCTACGCGCATCTGATCGGCAAAAGCGTCAGACTGCCTTTATGCGACCGTGACATCCCTATCATCGCCGACGACTATGTGGACCGCGAATTCGGCACCGGCGTAGTGAAAGTCACGCCTGCGCATGATTTCAACGACTATGCGGTAGGACAGCGTCACAAGCTGGCCATGATTTGCATCCTTACTCTGGATGCCAGAATCAACGATGAGGCGCCAGAAAAATATCGCGGCATGGATCGCTTCGATGCCCGCAAGCAGATCGTCGCCGACCTCGAAACGGCAGGCGTGTTCGACAAGGCCGAGAAGCACAAACTCAAAGTGCCGCGCGGCGACCGTACCGGCGTGGTGATCGAACCTATGCTCACCGACCAGTGGTTTGTCGCGATGAGCAAGGCCGGCCCCGAAGGCAAGAGCATCACCGAACAAGCACTGGAATGCGTAAGCTCCGGCGAAATCAAGTTCCACCCCGAAAACTGGGTCAACACTTACAACCAGTGGCTGAACAACATCCAGGACTGGTGCATCTCGCGCCAGCTGTGGTGGGGTCATCAGATACCGGCCTGGTATGGCGTGAACGGCGAAGTGTTTGTCGCGCATGATGAAGCCGAGGCTCGCCGTCAGGCTGACAAAGCTGGTTATGCCGGTCAGCTCGACCGCGACAACGATGTGCTCGACACCTGGTTTTCCTCCGCGCTGTGGCCGTTCTCCACGCTGGACTGGCAGGAGGGCAAGAACTTTGAAGAGCAGAATGCCTTCGTTCAGCAATACCTGCCCTCCACGGTGCTGGTCACCGGCTTCGACATCATCTTCTTCTGGGTCGCGCGCATGGTGATGATGACCAAACACATCACCGGCCGGATTCCGTTCAGGGACGTGTATGTGCACGGACTGATCCGCGACTCGGAAGGACAGAAGATGTCCAAGTCCAAGGGTAACGTGCTCGACCCCATCGATTTGATCGACGGCATCGCGCTCGATGAACTGGTGCAGAAGCGCACCACCGGCCTGATGAATCCGAAACAGGCCGCACAAATCGAGAAGCACACCCGCAAGGAGTTCCCCGAGGGTATCCCCGCCTTCGGAACCGATGCGTTGCGCTTTACCTTCGCCTCGCTGGCCTCTCCGGGACGCGACATCAAATTCGACATGCAGCGTTGTGAAGGCTATCGCAATTTCTGCAACAAGCTGTGGAATGCCACGCGCTTCGTGCTGATGAATTGCGATGGTCATGACACCGGGCTCGATGAAACGCTGCCGCTGGAATACTCCGCCGCCGACCGCTGGATGATCAGCCTGCTGCAACAGGCGGAACTGGAGATGGCGCAACATTTTGCCGATTATCGTTTCGACATGGCCGCGCGCACAGTGTATGAACTGGTGTGGAATACCTATTGCGACTGGTACGTGGAACTGGCCAAGGTGCAGCTTCAGGATCGAGGATTGAGGATTGAGAATGCAGAAGCACAGCAGCGCGCGACGCGTCGCACTCTGGTGCGCGTACTGGAAACCATGCTGCGCATGGCGCACCCGATTATTCCGTTCATCACCGAAGAATTGTGGCAATCGGTTGCGCCGCTAGCCGGCAAGGCTCCCTCTCCTGAACAGGATAGGGCGGGTGTAGAAGCTTCCATCATGCTGCAAGCCTATCCCAAAGCCGATACGGGCAAAATAGACGGCGATGCGATGCAACAGATCGCGCTATTGCAGGAAATGATCAACGCCTGTCGTCGTTTGCGCAGCGAAATGAATCTGTCGCCCGCACAACGCGTGCCACTGATTGCCGCAGGCGATGCCGCGACACTCAACGCACTCGCACCTTACATCAGCAGCATGGGCAAGCTGAGCGAAGTACAGGTTGTCGCCGAACTGCCGGAAGGCGAGGCGGCAGTTGCCCTCGTCGGCGCATTCAAGCTGATGCTGAAAGTCGAGATTGACGTCGTCGCCGAACGCGAACGACTGGATAAGGAAATAACCCGGTTGCAGGGCGAAGTGGCCAAGACACAAGGCAAACTGGGCAACGAAAGTTTCGTGGCAAGAGCGCCAGCTGCGGTAGTGGAACAAGAGAAAAAACGCATGGCCGACTTTGCTGCGACACTGGAACAACTACAGGCGCAACGCGTCAAATTGGGATAACACAATTTGGAGTGCGGTGGCACGAAGAACTTTTGTTCCGGCACCGGCATGACACCGCGCAACCGAGGTTGCGCACTCCAAATCCAAGCGTAGGGTGGGCAGATTTCTGCCCACGCTGATTGGGTTAGCGGCGGCGAATCAGAAACATGAATTCGCCGTGTTGTTCGCTCGATGAGAGCAACTCATTGCCGGTTTGACGGCAAAACATCTCAAAATCCTTGATGGACCCCGGGTCGGTGGCGATGATATGCAACACAGCCCCGCTGCTCATCGCGGACAGGGATTTTTTGGTGCGCAATATGGGCAGCGGACACGCCAGTTGGCGCACGTCCAATTCGACATCAAACGGCTGCCCGGAACATAGCTCTGTGTCCGCACTCATGCGAGAGGCAAGCCTGCACCTGCCCAGGCGGCAATCCCGCCTTGCAGGTTGTGCACATCAGAATAACCATTCGCAGCAGCAAACGCCGCAGCCTGCCCGGAGCGCCCGCCCATCTGGCAATAAAAAACAATCGTCGCCGTCTTCTCAAGTTCATGCAGGCGCAATGGCAACAAATGTAGCGGCAACGAATCGCCCTGCGGGATTTTCCCGCGCGACACTTCTGCATCCGTGCGCACATCGATCAGCTTTAAATCATCCTGCTGCAATCTCGTCGCCAATTCCTCGACTGTTATATTCTTGAAACCTGTCACGTCTTCTTCCTTTTTAACTGTGTTCAATTTACCGGGTGCGAATTCTGCGCACTTTCCCGAGCAAAGTCCAGAAAGATGAGCTTGTAGCCTTAGCGGTCAGCCAAAAGATGTGGTTGCTACTCGCTACCCGCTTTTCAAAAAGCGTTTATCATACCGCCCATGAGAAAACTTACCCTGATATTACTACTGAGCTTTTCGTCCTTCGCCTTCGGCGACGGTTTGCCTGACTTGGGGGATGTGTCGCAAACCGTGCTCACGCCGATTCAGGAGCGCCAGATCGGACAGCAGAGCATGTTGGAGATTCGTTATACCCGCCAATTGCTCGATGATGCGGAAATCAGCGATTACCTTAATCAACTGGGCTACAGGCTGGTCGGATACAGTAGCGAGCCCTCGCTCGAATTCGAATTTTTCGCACTAAATGATTTCGGCGTCAACGCTTTCGCCTTGCCGGGTGGTTTTATCGGCGTCAATGCAGGTCTGTTACTCACCACACAAAGCGAATCCGAACTGGCCTCTGTGTTAAGTCATGAAATTGCCCACGTTACCCAGCACCATCTGGCGCGCATGGTTGCCTCGCAGAAAGGCGACACCCTGGCTTCCATGGCCGCCATTGCCGTTGCGAT
>JAUSAO010000014.1 GCA_030652475.1 Gallionella sp.
CCATGACAGAAGCCCGAATGTCAGCGAGCCAATCCCGATGAGGAAACTACTGACTGGAGAGCCGTATGCGGGAGAACCGCACGTGCGGTTCGGAGGGAGGGGAGGGCTAGCGCCTTTCTCTACCCCTATCGAATAAATCAGTATCTCCTTAGCTTGGAAGACATCATCTATTTTAAATAATTACGGGAGCATAACGCTCCCGTAATTATCAACACCTTTCGCCAACGGCTAGCACTTTGTGAGGCTTTTTTATCAGTTGCGTTTCAGAAATAACTATGCGGCCAGTTCCCGCTGCCGAATGTGCTGCAACAATTCCTGTGCCGCATCCTCGACCATATCCAGCACATGCTCGAACCCCTGCTCGCCGCCGTAATAAGGATCGGGAACTTCTGACTCCTTGTGATGGCGCGCATAGTCGAGAAACAGTTGCGCCTGTGTCTTGCATCCGCGCGGCGTCAGATATTGCAGTATCGCCAGATTCGCCCTGTCCATTGCCAGCACATAGTCAAAGCGCTCGAAATCCGCACTTTGCACCTGCCGCCCTCGCAGGCCGCCCATCTCATAGCCGCGCTGCCGCGCCGCATGCTGGGTACGCGTATCAGGCGGTTCACCAATATGGTAATCATGCGTCCCCGCCGAATCGATCAAAATGGATTCGGCTAATCCTGCACGCTCGACGTAATGGCGAAATACGACCTCTGCTGTCGGAGAACGGCAGATATTTCCCATGCACACAAATAGTACTTTTACCATTGACTTGAAGCTCCTAACTTGTTGATTTAACTATACACAAAACTTTTACACACTTTTGTAAACTTATGATTTATACTCCAAAGTGTATCCAGAAGCGTATCCGGTGTATCCATGACAGAGACAGATATCAAAGATTTAAGGCAACGCCCCACCGACTTTATGATCGGGTGTGGTGATGGGCTTTGGCTGCGTGTCCGCACTACCGGACGCAAGACTTTCATCGTACGCCGCAAGCAGGCAGGCAAGACCAAGATCATCACCCTGGGCGACTGGCCTACCCTTTCCCTCAAGGGTGCAAAGTTCATGGCTGCCAACGCAAAAACACCATCTGATGCCACCGTCAACGACCTGCTGAAACAATACCACGAAGCGGTTATCAGCGGCCATGCACGTCCAAAGCAGTTCGCCACCTACGCGGAACGCATCCGCATAGCTTTGGGTATGGTCAGGGTGTCCGAAGTCAAAACAACGCGCCTGGCCGAATTGGTAGCCGAAAGCAGGCAGACCCCTCGCAGCGCGGACAGCTTACGATCCCACCTCAAGGCGATGTTCTCCCTGGCGATTGAATTAGGCTGGCGCGATGACAATCCCGCCGCCGTAATCGGTGCGCGAGTCACCGGTTACAAATACGAACCGATCACCCGCGTGTTGACGCATGACGAGATACGGCAACTATGGGCATGGGAGGGCAACAATGCGGCGCTGCTGCGTTTCCTACTGCTAACTGGACTCCGTATATCAGAAGGGCAAACCGGGCGCACTGACGGCGATTTTTGGCGCATGGATAAAACCAAAAACGGGAAACCGCATTGGGTGTATCTGACCCCGGCCGCAAAAGCCCAACTTGTCGCGCCGTTTGAAGTATCGAACACCGCCGTTCAATCATGGGTGAAGCGGCGCAAAGTCGGTTGGACCCCGCACGATCTACGCCGCACCTTCGCCACCCTGGCGATGGAAAACGGCGTATTCCCGCACATCGTTGAAAAGTGCCTGAACCATGCACTTGAAGGAATGTTGCGCATTTACGCGCACGCCGAAATGACCGAGGAACGCATAGCCACCGCGAAAACAGTAGAGCGCGTGGTATTGGAAATCACTGGGGCAACCGGCAGCGCCGGAAGATAAAGCGGGGCGCATGGTGCTCTAATCACCAAACGCCCCCAACCACAACGCAGCAAACTAAAAGGAGTTACATCATGGCCAGAAACGATTTTACACTAAGCAACACAACCAAGGCGCGTGCTGTCAAATTTACGGCATGTGGAGGTGACCTGTATCAGCTTCAAGATACAGCGTCTGTTTTGGACATCAAAAATCAACTCAGCGCTCGGCTGCACCAGCTAACCGCCATACTGTCGATGGTAACTGGCGAAGATTTTGAAACATTCAACTGTAACGCAGACGAAAATAAAGAAAATTTCTTGTGGGGCTGCTCGATGCTAGCAGAAGAATGTCGTGAATTGGCACGCTATATTGATAAAGCCACAAGCGATAAACCCATACAAAACGCCGAAGAAAGCCGCGTTGGTGCGCAGGCTGGCATGGAAGCACTACAAGCCATTGAAATACTAGGTGACAGTTGCGGCCACCATCCAGATGATGGAAGCGAAATGTCCATGTACGAATACTGGAACTATCATGATGCTGCTGTCGAAAAAATGCTTCAAGCCGCTGGCATTCATAGCTCCTATTTATCAGGTTTTTTAGCCACGATTGCGGAATACGTCATGCTCACCAACTCATGCGGAGGCGTGCCTAATTTACAAGTTTGGAAGCCGGAAGCCGCCATGTCCCCTGAAGAAAAAGAGATTTCCAGAGCCGCTTTTGATATGGAAGTAAAAGGCATATCCGCCTGACCATGCTTGCCGCACCTAGCCCGACGGGGCAAATCGCCGGTCACTTCACCGGCTTGGTGCGGCTCCTTTTTGAAGATGGCACTGTGAAGGGTGCGCAATGAGTGCTCACAACATTCCAACGCTTGAGCAAATGGAGCGTGACACCGACTGCTTGCGAAAACTACGTGGGTATTGCAGCAAGGCGATCAAAACACTTGAGGATTTACCGTGCGCCCGCGCATATAGAACACTCAGCAGTCAGCTATTCCTTTTGAAAGAAGGGGACAACAAGGTTCCTTCCCTTGAAGATTGCAAATATAGCCTCCATCGCATTTGGAGTATTTCTTACTGCATTGAAGGATATATCCAGCAAATCGGCGGGCCACGGCGCGCGACTTACAAATCAAAACTTTCGGATGAAGAAATCGCAAAGCGTATGGGTGGCGAATATTCCCACACCCGTATAGCGCAACCCGCATGCTTTCATTTCACTGAAAATGAGAAAAAAACACTTCGGCAATTCATATCCAAAATTGATCAGGAAGAATTTGATTTTTTCGTCAAACTGACCGCGGAAACCATCACCGAATATCTTTTCGAAAAATGGGAAGGCAAGCCAAACCGTGAGGATGATGTCGATAAACTCAACACGCTGCACAAGCAAGTTGAGCGTGTTTTGGGTAACACAGGCAGATTGATCGAAATGACGATGGGGCGATACAAGTATTCAGATTGCGTGTTCCTTAACGATATAGGAAGGCACGTCGGCAACTTATGGGAGTTGTTATTTGTAACAGAAGATGCCACCAAGAAAATCAAGCAACTACCCAGGCGAAGCAAGCCCCTGGAATATAAAATGGTAAATGAAATAGCCTATAGTTTCTGGAGAAGTACAGGCATAAAACCAAGTGCACGCAATAAATTCATGGAAGTGGTATCAGTGATCGAATGCGCCCTCGAAAACTATGCAGGGCATAGCCTCATGGGAGCAGAATTAATCGAAGCGGCTATTAAGGAATTGCCAAAGCCTACGCCTAAATCAAAAAAATCCGCAAAACCACCTCAGACTTTTTAAGCACATCCCAGCATCATCCCCTCAACGTTATAAGTTGAGGAAAGTTATGAAGCCCACCCAGTACTTACCCCTGCTCTGCTACTCGCTGACCGGCGCTGCTGCCGCCACCTCGTTATCCGAAAGCACGATTGACGCGGCGATCCGCGCCGGCATCCTGCCAGTAAGACGGCACGGAAACCGCACGCTTATTCTTGCGCGCGATCTGGAACGCTGGCTGAATTCCCTCCCCACTGTCCGCCCCAACGCACCGCCGCAACTCGAAGGCCGCCGCACTGGCCGCCCGCGCAAAGTGATTTCGTGTGTATTAAGTGGGGCGCAATCATGAAAAAAAACCACTACCGCAACACGCCGCGCGGATGCGGAAACTAAGCAAAAACACGCCCAAAAACGGCGGCGCATTCGTTGATCTGGATGAGTTGATTACAACCGGATCACGCGCAAATCGCCGTTTCGCCATGCGCGAACTTCGCAAATCAAAAAGAAAATCAGGCTGCTAGGCCATGACAAACAAGAAACTGCCACCCTACGCCAAGGTGCTAGACGATGCACGTCGCAAGGGCTTGGTGCCTGCTCGCGGCTGCATGGGCCATATCGCTATTGGCTTTGAATGGCGGCGCAACATAGTTCCTGACTTTCCAGTTGTGGTTGTGCCGCCCGATCGTGATCCCGCTGAATTTGAATGGCGATTCGTAGCTGGCTTGGATATTTTCATTATGCATCGCGACTGCGACATACCGCACCTGCACGACCTTTGCTCAGCATTGTTTTATGCGAAAGCACAAGGCGTACAAACCTTCAATATGGATCAAATCTGTCGGGGCGAACCGCGCGCCTGGCTGAAACTTAAATACCAAGCAGGTGCACCCTCCCCTTGGGTTGTTCCTCTATGGAAAAAACAGCCATGCCAAAACCAGAACTCAATTTAGTCAAAGCCGATAAAGAACAGCGTGCAGCCTTCAACGGCGACGGGCAGCGCGTTATCCAGCACGATCCTGGCAAACTGCCCGATATACTGGACGAATGCGAACAGGCGCTTGTTGAGACCGACTGCAACCTGTTTGTGCAATCCGGGCGGTTGGTGCGGATTTATCCGGCGAAGGAAGGATTATCCTTTGGCGTCAATCGTCCGCGTGGTGCGATCACGCTGCATCCGGTTGATGGTTCGCACCTGGTTGAATTGCTGACGAAGGCAGCGATTCATGAACGCTTTGATGCGCGTGCCGACAAATACAAGCCGTGCGACTGTCCGCGCCGTGTGGCTGATGCCTTTTTGGCGCGCGGCAACTGGCCACATCTAAACCTGCTTGCCGGGTTTATTGAAGCCCCCACCATCACACCAGATGGCCGCGTAATCGAGCAGCCAGGCCATGACGAAGATACGGATCTGTTTGCGGCGTTTGAACAGAATGTGCGCTCCACATCACCCAAGCCGAGGCCTTCGCGTGCAGACGCGGAAAAGGCAAAGCTGGTGCTGATGGAACTGGTGGACAACTTCCCGGTTGTGGGTAATGAGGATACGTCGGCAATGTTGGCCGGAATTATCACCAGCCTGGTGCGCCGTATGCTCCCCGCAGCCCCCATGATGGCAATTACCGCGCCCACACCAGGCACAGGCAAGACCCTTGTTGCCGAGACATTCGCAATCATCGCCACCGGGCGGCGCGCCAGTGTGCTATCGCTGGGCCACGATGAGGCGGAAGCCGAGAAGCGGCTGGGCGGTGTGTTGATGGCCGGTGATGCCTGCATCCTGTTGGACAATATCGAACGCCCACTCAAGGGCGATCTGCTTTGCCAAGTGACCACGCAACAGTTTGTCCGCCTGCGACCGCTGGGCGCAAGCGGTATGGTGTCTATCCCTACTCACGCGCTGATGGTGGCAACCGGCAACAACCTGTCCATCGTGGGCGACCTCAAGCGGCGTGTCGTGCTGATTCGCATGGACGCCAAACAGGAGCGACCTGAGCAGCGGACATTCACCCGTGATCACCTGGAATATGTGTTTGAGCGCCGGGGTGAACTGATACGTGCCGCGCTCGAAATCCCACTTGCGTACATTGCCGCCGGTTCTCCTGCCATTGCCGGGCTGCACCCGCTGGGCGGCTTTGAGTTGTGGGACAAGATGGTGCGCCGACCTCTCGTTTGGCTGGGCATGGCAGACCCGCTCAAGGCCGCCGAAGCATTACGCCAGCAAGACCCCGACCTTGAGACCATGCGGATGCTGTTTGAATCATGGCGTGCGGTATTCCCTAACGGCCAAGCAACTGCCGCCGAGATTGTCGCGGCCAGTCTCGACGGCATGATGAATGGCACAGTCAAAACCAACCCCGATCTATACGATGCCATGCAGATGGTATGCGCCGAAAAGATCAACAGCCGCCGCCTCGCTGGCTGGCTGCGTACCCACCGCGACCGCATCATTGACGGCATGAAGCTGGAACAGTGCGGCACTGACGGCCATGCAAAAATCGCCAGATGGAAAATCGTCAAATGCGGGTAATGCGTGTATTGCGGGTAATGTTCCTTACAAGGTGTGAGATATGTCAAAGACAAAATATATATATGGGCTGAAACATACCCCGCGTTACCCGCATTACCCGCAACCGAAAAAACAGGAGACTCAACCATGAATGCAACAAATAGAGAGGTGGACACCATCACCGCCAAAGACCTGCCGGGCTTGCGCGCTGAAATGTGCGCCCATATCGAAAACGGAAATTTTTCCGACACGTTCCGCGCTGCCTGTCAGAACGTCATTGCCTTCATTGATCTGGCGCGCGATGAAGATGAATCAACGCACGCGCCCCTCAAGGCCGCGCTTGAAGAGTATATGCGCATCGGCAAAAACGAGCTGCTGCTGCACAACTATTGCGAGGAGGTGTTGCCATGCTAACCGTTAAATTTGAAGGCCTCGAAGCGGTAAAGCGTACGCTGGAAAAACTCCCGCAAGAAATGCGAGATAAGGCGATCCGACCAGCGATCAATAAGGTGGCCGAAAAGGCGCGGGCAGAAATTAACCGTGCAATCACTCAAGAGTTTGCGGTCAAGGCCAGTGAGGTGCGAAACGCTGTTGAGATACGCAAAGCAAGGGGCGACAAACTGGAGGCTGTCATTTCAATATTTGGATCATCCAGAAAAATTGGACGGTCGCTGAATATGATTCACTTTTTAGCCGCTGTTCAAGCTGCAGGGCAGGCATTCAAGGTGCGCGGCAAGAAGCTGACGAAAGCCGACCGCGCCGCACTACAGCAGCAGCTCGGATTTCTCATCAAGAAGGGTGGCGGCATCAAGAAGATCGAGGGTGCATTCCTCGGCAACAAAGGCCGCACGGTATTCATACGCGAAGGCAAAGGCCGCTTGCCGATCAAACCGCTGCAAGTAATAGGATTCTCGCAGATGTTCAATAGCAAGCGTATCAGCAACCGAGTGATACAGAAGATCAACGACGATCTGCCTATTGAGGTTGATCGTGCAATCAAAATGCTTATCGGTAAGGGGCTGCTGTGAAAGGTACTCCCTGGCACTTATCCCATACGGGTACGAAGCGGCGCGTGTTGCCGCTAGGTTGTGACCTCAATAACTAAGTCAACTCGAACGGTGACGATATGACAAACCTACTTAACCCTGACTGTACCACCCCCAAAACAGGGGTTTTGCCCTTTGCCTCCGGCGAACTGGATCGATCCGGTTTGCGCCTGACGCGCGCGGAATTTGCCAGATTCCTGAACGTGAGCAAGCAGGCTGTTGGCGAATGGGTGACTGCCGGAAAAATTACGCTTGGAGCGGATAGCCGTCTTGACCCGCGCCAAGCTGTAAGCCAACTTCTCCGCAATACCGATCCGGCGCGACTACGCGCCAAGGTTTTGGAGCCATTGTCCCGCGACATTGGCAGGCTACAACAACGTGTAGCCGAGTTGGAAAAAGCCCTGGCTCAATCTGAAGAGAATGCAACCTTTCACGAAGAATGTGCCGATGAGCTGGCAACACAAATGAACGCGCTCGACCTCCACCTTCTTGATGAGCGCAACGTGCTGGTGTCGCTGCCTGTCGATAAGGTGATTGACGGTATCGCTGCATGGCTAAATCGGGTTACCGAAGACGGCCACGCCGTTGCTGGCTGGTTAACGATACTGGAGTGCGTGCCAGGCATCGGACTGGGAAATCCAACCCTTGGCGCGCATGAAGAAAACATGGAAGGGGTGTGGGATGACGGCCTAATTCCAACGTCTGACGAATGGTCAAAAATTGAGGGCGCTGGCGATGACTGACGAAGACCGTAGCGCGCAACAACTAGCGGCGATCAACGACAACCTGGCTGGTTTGTTCGCGGAATATTGCCAGCGCATTGCATCACCCGACCTAGTGGAGCTGCTGGCGGCGCACAAGGCGCAACGCCTTCACCTGGTGCTGATCGTCAAAGCGGAAGTGAGTGCGTTGCTTTTAGCACTGGGCATAGTACCGCTCAACGATGCCTACATTGTGTGTGGCGAAAGTAACAAATGACAAGACAACCTGAAGACGAACTTGTTGTTCACATTGCCAACATCGCAGCTGAGGCGATCAGTCGAGCGCTCCTTAATCTTGCGCCAGCTATCCGCGACGAAATTACAACCTCTATACGTAAGAAATTTTCCGGGGAGCAGATATACATACCCAAAGCGCTCACTGCACAAAAAGAGCAGCGCAACGAAGCGATGCGCGTTGACCGTGCCGCCGGGATGTCGTTTAGCGCCATCGCGCACAAGCATCATATCAGCAAGTCACAAGCGTCCAATATTCTCAAGGGCCGCGGCAGATGATCTGCGCCGCTCTACCCGCCAATCCTATTGACCGCCTACTCGGCATTGCTGAGCGACTGCGTGCCCTTGATGACACTGAGAATGCGGACTGGTTGCGAAGCGCGGTTATGCGGCATGTTGAGACGGGTGAGTTGATCGACCGTGCGTTTGGCCTATCTGGAAATCTTGGGCGTTCGCCGCGCTTCGATTATTTGCGGCGTGAGCGCAATCGTCATCTTGAAGAAGCTCTGCATCATGTAGGCGGCGAGTATGCGCGGCTGGCTGAGGAAATCTGTCGTTTCGA
Source organism: Gallionella sp. (assembly GCA_030652475.1). Taxonomy (GTDB): domain Bacteria; phylum Pseudomonadota; class Gammaproteobacteria; order Burkholderiales; family Gallionellaceae; genus Gallionella. Next base: position 8,743 of record JAUSAO010000014.1, read on the forward strand.
GAGCCGCCTTCTTCCAATGTGGCGACACCGCCTAGAAGCACCGGGAGACTGGTCCCCCGTTCGCGTAGCCATCCATCGCGCATTCCGCGTATGTGCAACCGTCCCGACCAGCACTTGCGGGCTGCGCAAGGCGCTGACAAGTGACTAAACCACCCCCTGTTCCGTCATCAACGACAACCTCACAATAGCATCGTCGTTCAACTTATGGAGATAACCAAATGGCATCCTACGATAAAGATAAATTACTGGCCTTAATGGAGCAGCGACATGCTGCCCAATTGAGCCTTGCTGATCTGACAAAGCGCTTACGCGAGGCCAATACTGAAAGAGATATAGCAAGAAACAAAATCCAAACAAATTCGGACAGTGCCCGCCTGGCTGATGGATCCTTGAATCACTTGCTTGCACTGGAAACGGACGAAGCACTTAACCTGACTGCCGATGAGGTGCAAATTTACACGAAGCAAGGATCGCAGTATTACAGCAACATCAATTTCAGCGCATATCGGCAGTACATTTTAGCGCGTGACAAAGCGAGGCGCCTGGGAGAGACGTACGAAAGCGCGCAAAAAGATTTCAATGAGCGGTTCGGCATCGTGTCTAGTCTGCGCGACGCAGTACGCGAGTGGGGCTTTACCGACCCAGAATTGGAGATGTAAACCATGACAAAACAATATCAAGAAGTTTCCAAACTACGGGTCGAAATAGACCACCTACGTGATGAAATCGAATGGGTAACCACGGGCTTTGTACCACCTGATGAACTGAAAGCACGCGCAACAAAACACTGTCAGGCGATGGCTCAAGAATTCAATGCTGCGCGCCGCTTGATGTCGCTTGCCCATCCACAATCAGGCGGCGAAGAAATGAAAGCCATGTTCCGCGCGTCGTCTAATGTTTTCGTTGGCGGCATACCTATGGCCTGCGTCAATATTGACGAAATCGGGCCAATGCTCGCGTGGTCTTTGGGTGACGCATTGTCGCAACGCATGTGCGCGGAAATTGACTGTCTCGACTACCGCCCCGGCCCACCTACGGCGGAACGCCCTGCACGGCTGATCGATCTGAAGGCTGCGCTAAAGAAGCTCGAACAACAGGAAGAGAAAGTAATCTGCGACGCGGAAAAGGGTGGAATCATCATTCCGCGACGCCATGACGCAAATCCCGCTGTCATCCTGAACTACGACCCAGATAGCAAGATGTCAGAGGATCGAAGGCGGATAAGCGGGACATCGGTGACCGTATCGTAGTGAGCAAAACAGGATTAACCCCCACGTGGCACGAGAGAGGTCGCCCATAGTGCTGCGGGGGTAGATAGTCGAATGGGCGATCACCGGAGCAGATTATTGTTTAGTTGTTTAAACAACTGCATGACGGCAACCGGGCGTCGCACGCCATCCTTTTGTGCGATGCGTAGCCGTCAATCTCAAATCTGTAGCCAGTATTTTGATTACCGAACGCTACACACGATGCAATAAACCCGCCAGCCAGCGACATGTATGTTCATCGGGCTGCATCCCAAAGACATCTGATCGGTACGGCATATAGCCCATCGCCAAACGGTGCCGTAGCTTCACCGTCGTACAACACTACACCTGCGACAAAACGCTTTCCCGTGGCCTCCTTCAATTTGCGCAATCCGCGAAAATCCGAGGCGGTTATCGTGGCTGCTGCTTTAATTTCTATGCCAGCCACACGCTGTCCACTGCCTTCCAACACGATGTCCACTTCCACGCCATCTTTGTCACGAAAGTGATGGAAAGTGACAGTCTCATCCAGCCAGCTCGCCTGACGGCGCAACTCCTGGAAAATAAAAGTTTCAAGTAATTGTCCAAGCAGATTACGGTCCGCCCATAACGCTGCCGCATCCACGCCGAGCAAGGCGCAAGCAAGCCCGGTATCACCCAAATGCAGCTTGGGGGTTTTGATTAGACGGCTCAGGCGATTGCTATGCCAAGGCGGCAATTCTTCCAACAGGAACACGCGCGCCAGCAAGGTCACATAATCACGTATCGTCGGGCGGCTCAATTGGAAAGGTGAAGCTAAATCTGCCACGTTGATCAATCGCGCTGTCTGTCCGGCTGCTAGCGTAAGCAGGCGAGGCAGCACGTCCAGCGAACTGATACGCGCCAAATCACGTACATCACGCTGCACCAGTGTTTCGATATAATCGCGGTACCAAGCGACACGCCGGCGCGCCGAGGGGCGCGCAAGCGCGGCTGGATACCCACCGGAGGCAATCCGCTCAGCCAGTTCTTTGCCCAACCGCACCTGTTGATTGGTCTTAAAACCGTCACCGAACAGCGCACCGAGAAAACCGGACTGCTTCCCAGCCAATTCCTCTTGTGCAAGCGGATGCAGCCGCAAAATTTCCATGCGCCCGGCCAGAGAGTCCGCCAGCCGTGGCACCAATAGCACATTGGCCGACCCCGTGAGAATGAACCGCCCAGGCCGCCTCTCACGATCTACCACAGCCTTCAACGCTGTAAACAATTCTGGAACCCGTTGTACCTCGTCTAGCACCACCTTATCCGGCAAATCGGCCACAAAGCCGATCGGATCGGATTGAGCCGAAGCACGCAACACATCACTATCGAAACTAACATAAGCGTAACCCGCAGCATCGCCCACAGTGCGTGCGAGCGTGGTCTTGCCGCATTGTCGCGGCCCATGGATTAGCACCACGGGCGTGTCTGCCAGCGCCTCTGTCAGGCGAGGAAGTATGAAGCGATGATGAAATTCTGGATGAGTCATGGAGGCCAAGTGTAAACCAATATACCGGCCAATTAAAATATTTTGCAGCGTCTAAATGAAACATTTCGTAGCGTCTAAATGAAATAAAGTCTATTACGCAGTATCGAGAACCAGAATAAAACTGAAATCTTCATATCGAACACCACTCAATGGCGCTGCCATATTTGCGATGTATCCCGATACCTGTTTTTAGCGTATCCGGGTGGTTTTAAGCATTTGAATTTTTTGGCAGTGTATCCAGAGGTGTATCCATTTAAGAACGTATCCGGCTACAAGCCACGTAGTTATTGACTTACAGCCAACATGATACTTTGTTTCCCATGCAGCAAAATAAAACGCTTACTTTTTCTTTATTTTTCATCGCGTTGCGCGCCGTAAATTTGCAGAATTAGCAGAATTTTAGCGCGTTTCGCGTCTTTTTGAATCAATAAGTTGCGTGTTAGTTTTGGGGAAGATTTCAGCACCTAAAACAGGCCGCACGTACCATTATGCGGATCGTAGTTGGTGATGATCAGCTCACCGCGTTGCGCGCCAGAACCGTGCCGATTCCCCAGCGAATATTCAATATCTACCGTTTCAATATACAGATCAGCGAACACGCGCCGGATATCCGGATGGTCGTTGAGACTGATCATCACTTTACCCTTCATGGTGCTGGCCAACTCCGCCATACGGATATATTGATCGAACTCGAACGGAACGCCATAGCCTTCAGTCTCCCAGTACGGCGGATCACAATAGAAAAACGTGTAGGCGCGATCATAGCGGGTAATGCAATCAGTCCAGGCAAGGTTCTCGATATGCACGCCATCAAGGCGCAAGTGGGCAGCACTCAGGTTTTCTTCAAGGTGCAAGCTAAAGTTCAGGCCTAGCATTCTTCGGGCGTTTCGCTTGTTATGCCGCCAATTCCTCAGACAGGTCTGGATGCCGCTCAATCAGCCTCAGCAGGCATACGACCCCGCCCGGTGGTGTAAATCGCCCCTGCTCCCAATCTCGCAGGGTTGCAACGGGAGTATCGATTCTATCGGCAAAAGCCTGTTGTGAAAGCCCCGTTTTTGTGCGCGCCAAACGCACTAAAAGCTGCGCTGGCGTTGTCACTCTGCCAGCACCGGCCTTGGCCTCTGTCAGTGCTTGATGCACGTCAGGCAATTCCATACCCGCATCCTGCTCAATAGCACGAGCAATTTTTTCAATATCCATGTCATACCGCCTTTTCAATATCGCCGGGCGCAATGTTGGCTTGATCGGATTTGGCATACATCATCACCAAAACCACCACACCTTGCTCGGTCAGGTTGAAATAAACAACTCGCACACCGCCGCGCTTACCAGAACCTGCACGACCCCAGCGCACCTTACGCGCCCCATCTGCACCAGGAATCACGTCGCCAGCCAATGGGTTAACAGCAATCCAATCAATAAACGCCAACCGTTCGGCTTCAGACCAAATTTTATCGGCTTGTTTCTGAAAAGTTGGAGTTTCGATCACTGTGCGCATGGGTTGAATTATACGGGATTCCCGTATGCTGTCAATAGGAATTTTTTGTAGATTTTTGGAGAGGTTTTGGGGGGATTTTGGGGAATGGCGTATTCATTGGGCTTGCAGATGTTCCCCATGCACACAAATAGTACAGAAACTTTCATCTAACGGGCATGGCAAGTAGCCACCCCAAATAATGAAGCTCGCCATGCCCGTTTCCCCCTTTCCAACTTTCCCCCGCAAGCGAGGGAAAGGGCAAACGAATCGCTACGCGAGTTTCACGTTAATCCCAGTCTGTCTTTGATCCGAAAAACCGGCCTGCGGCCGGTTCGTTCGGGTATTGGCAGTTAATTACAGACGACCGATTGTGGGCAGTTCGCCGACTAACGGCGCCACATAATCTATCCACGCCTGAGTCACATCATTACCCGCCGCGTTGATGTATTCGTCCTTCATCTCAGTCGCTTCGCGCGCCACGGATGACAGCGGCGTGATGAAGCATTCGCTGGCGTAAGGCACGCTGGAGAGTCGACGAATTGACACCGAACCGGGTTGACCGGTGCTGGCAGCGTGGTTCACCGCATAGCCGCCCACTTCGCGTGCCTCTTTCGCATCCACCTGAGAAATAATGGTGGGAAAAGAGCGTTGCAGATAACCGAAGGTGTCGGCACGAACGCGCACTTTTTGCCCCGGAAAAGCCTCTTTTACCAGTGCGGCCAGCGTATCACCCAGAGCACCGCTGCCGGACAACTGGATGTTGCCGTGCGAGTCACGCTCGCCGCTGGTCGAGATCGGATTACCATCCTTATCAGTGATACCTTCGGACACCGCGATCACGCACCGGCCTAGTTTTGCCACGACATCGCGCACGTCCTGCTGGAAGGCGGCGATATCAAACACGCGTTCCGGCAAATAAATCAGATGTGGACCATCGCCATCGGCCTGACGCGCCAGCGCAGATGCGGCAGTCAAAAATCCGGCACTACGTCCCATCACTACGTTCACTTTAATGCCAGACAAGGCATTATTGTCGCGGTCATCACCCATGAAAGCCAGCGCCACAAAGCGCGCGGCAGAAGCAAAACCCGGACAGTGATCGGTAACTTTCAGATCGTTATCGATGGTCTTGGGGATGTGCACGGTGCAGAAGTCATAATTCGCCTCTTTCGCCATTTCGGCGATGATGTGCGCGGTCTCGGCCGAATCATTGCCGCCGATATAGAAGAAATAACGCACATCATGCTTTTTGAATACCTCGAATACTTTTTCGCATTCTGCACGTCCGGGCTTGAGTCGCACCGACCCCAGTGCCGCCGCCGGCGTAACAGCGACCAATTCAAGCTGTTCGACGCTTTGCGTAGTCAGATCAATGAAATCTTCTTTCATGATCCCGGCGATACCGTGATGTGCACCCAGGATGCCGGTGATATTGGCCTGCTTGCGCGCCGCAAGCACCGCGCCCACCAGCGACTGATTGATGACAGCGGTTGGACCGCCCGATTGACCGATGACCATTTTACCGATTAGTTGCCTTGTCATTTCATCATCTCCTTGAGTTAAGTCGTTTCATTTTACCCCAACACGACTCGGCGGCAGTGCACTGCATCGCTTATAATTACGCAGTTTTCAAATTTCAATTTAATTCCAAGGAAATCTCATGAGCTTGTTGAACGTCCGTCCCGGAAACAAACTGCCCCACGAATGCAATGTCATCATTGAAATTCCCAAACATGCCGATCCGGTCAAATACGAAGTGGATAAAACATCAGGCGTACTGGTGGTGGATCGCTTCATCGGCTCACTGATGCGCTACCCCTGTAATTACGGTTTCATCCCTGAGACTATTGCCGACGATGGCGATCCGGTGGACGTACTGGTTGTCACCCCCTTCCCCATCATCCACGGCGCAATCATCCCCTGCCGCCCGGTAGGCGTATTGATGATGAGTGACGAAGGCGGCGACGATGCAAAAATCATCGCCGTGCCCACCGACAAACTCACCCCGCTGTATCACGAAATTCAGTCCTACGAAGATTTGCCGAAAATCACCCTGGAACAAATCAAGCACTTTTTCGAACTGTACAAGGCGCTGGAACCGGGCAAGTGGGTCAAGATCCGGGGTTGGGAAGGTATCGAAGCGGCTCATGCGGAAATCACCAACGGTCTGGCAGCCTACCAAAAAGAAATCGCAGACAAAAAATGACAGCGCAGATCATAGACGGCAAAGCCATCGCGCAAGCGGTACGCGCCGAATGGAAGGTGCGCGCGGATGCCTTGATCGCGCGCGGCATCACGCCGGGCATGGCAGTGATTATCGTGGGCAACGATCCGGCATCCAAAGTGTATGTCGCCAACAAGGTCAAAGCCTGCGCGGAACTGGGCCTGTACTCCATACATGTGGAACTGCCGGCGGATACCACCGAAGCGGCATTGCTTGCAGAGGTCAACGCCCTGAATAACGATCCTGCGATACATGGCATCCTGGTGCAACTGCCACTGCCCAGACATCTGGACTCGCATACCGTCATCGAGGCGATCAATCCCGACAAGGATGTGGATGGCTTTCACCAGAAAAATGTCGGTGCGCTGGTCACCGGCGAGACGCCCTTTCCTTCCTGCACACCTTACGGCGTGATGGTGATGCTGGAAAAAACCGGCATCGACATCGAAGGCAAGCACGCCGTGGTCGTGGGCCGCAGCAACATTGTCGGCAAGCCCATGGCTTTACTGCTATTGCACAAGAACGCCACCGTGACCATCTGCACCTCCAAGACCGTGGATCTGGCAAAGCACACCCGCGATGCCGACATACTGGTCGCGGCGGTGGGTCGCCCGAACTTCATCACCGGCGACATGGTCAAGCCGGGTGCGGTGGTGATCGACGTGGGCATCAACCGCAATGCCGAAGGCAAGCTGGTCGGCGACGTGGACTTCGCCAGCGTCAGGGAAGTCGCAGGCTACCTCACCCCGGTTCCCGGCGGTGTCGGCCCGATGACCATCACCATGCTGGTCGCAAACACCGTGCGTGCGGCGGAACGCTTATCCGGTATCAATACGTAATGCCGATCGTACTATTGCCGGTTATCACGCTGAAAAAATACACCACGACTGTTCGTCCGTATTATGATGCACACTCAACCACACAAGGAGAAACATCATGGCCAAAGGTCAGCAACGCAAGAACAAGGAAGTGAAAAAACCAAAAAAGGAAGTACCACCCGCCAAATAATCTGAATATGGCGACTGACCGACGCTTGCCACCCGGACAGACAGAAATATGAAAGATGTAAATAGATGGGCGCCTATTCCATAAAACACGCATCATCCTGCCACTGATCTTGGCGGGCGTGGTGTTGTTCGGTACCGGCATTTACCTTGTCGGAAATCTGGAAATACAGCAGAAACAGGATGTAGTCGTACAGCAAGCAGAAGCGCTGCGCCTTCATCTCGGCTCGATACTGGACACCAAAGCCGATGTCATGGAAGCCAGCCTGCGTTTCATCGCACAGGACAAACAACTGCTCACCGCTCTGCAGACAGGAGACAGAAAAGCCCTGTTGACGCTGGTTGCACCGATTTATGAACACCTACATCAGCAGCATAACGTCACACACTTCTATTTCCACGATGCGCACCGCATCAATCTGCTGCGCGTCCACCAGCCCGAACGCTACGGCGGCCTCATCAACCGCCACACCGCACTGGGTGCCGAGAAGAGCGCGACGATTTCCTCGGGTATCGAACTCGGGCCGCTGGGCACATTTACCCTGCGTTCCGTGCTGCCTGTGGTCAATAATGGAAAGTTGATCGGCTATCTCGAACTGGGGCAGGAGATAGACAAACTCATTCTAGATACCCGCAACATGTTCCATGCCGAACTCTTCTTGCTCGTGGGCAAGCAGTATCTGGTGCAGAGCGATTGGGAAGCGGGCATGAAGATGCTTGGCAGGACACGTGATTGGGATGCGCTGTCGACCTCCGTACTGGTCTCGCAGAGTCTGTCGGATGTACCAGTTTCCCTGCTAAACCAGATCGGTGCCACACAGGCGAATTCCGATATCCGCATACGCCGGGACATTGATTTTCAGAACCACAACTACTGGGCAGCCATCACCCCGGTGAACGATGCCGGTGGCCAGCAGCCCGCCACGCTGGTCATGCTGCACGACATGACACTTTTGAACGGACAGGCCAAAGAAGATTTTATCCTGTTCACCGCGATCTTCGGCGCGATAGGTCTGGGCATTCTTACATTCTTTGCACAGATTTTGGGTCGTATCGACAGGCAGCTCGCCTCATCGAGGCAACAGCTCATCGATGAGAGTCAGGCGCACGAGGAGATGCAGAACCGTTTCATCAGTGACTTGCAGCATGAACACGAAAAACTGCATGAGAGCGAGGAGAAGTTCGAAAAAATCAGCGCCTCGGCTCAGGATGCGATCATCTGCATGGATAACGATGGCAATATTTCCTTCTGGAATATGGCTGCGGAAACAATTTTTGGTTACACACAACAGGAAGCATTAGGCACTAACCTGCACGAGCTGATCGTGCCGAAGCGTTTCCGCGAAGCCCATCTCAAGGCCTTCCCGATTTTCCGGGAGACAGGACAAGGCGCCGCACTGGGTAAAACGCTGGAACTGGCCGCACTCCGCAAGGATGGCACGGAATTTCCTGTCGAGATCGCGCTTTCTGCCAGCTTGATTGCGGGAAAATGGAATGGCATCGGCGTGTTGCGCGATATTTCAAAACGCAAGCAGGCCCAACTGAAAATCGAACAGGCGCTGCATATTCAGGGCGTACTGGATTCGATACTGAACATCTCGCTGCCTCCCTTGACGCTGAAAGAAGTGCTGTTAAAGGCACTCGACGCGATCCTCTCCATTCCGGCTTTTTCGCTACAGGACAAGGGGGCTATCTTCCTGGTCGTAAAGGGCGAACAAAAACTGGAGATGGTGGCCCAACGCAATCTGCCGGATGCGCTGTTGCAGTCCTGCGCCCTGCTGCCGTTTGGTCGCTGTCTGTGCGGCAAGGCCGCCGCCAGCCGCGAAATCGTTTTCTTCAACCACGTTAATGAGCAACATGAAATCAGTTATGAGGGCATCCAACCTCACGGACACTATTGCATTCCTATCATGTCAGAAGGCCAGTTGCTGGGCGTACTCAATGCCTATGTTGACGCAGGTCATACCAGCGATGAGAATGAGAGAAAATTCCTCAAAACAGTGTCCGATACATTAGCTGTGGTGATCGAACGCAAACTGTCCGAAGAAAAGCTGCAGCAACTGGCGCATAACGACCCATTGACCGGCTTGCCCAACCGCTCCCTGTTCCATGACAGGCTGGAACAGGGACTGGCCATGGCTCAACGTCATCAGCAGGCATTGGCGGTGATGTTCATGGATCTCGACCACTTCAAGGAAATCAACGACACCCTCGGTCACGACATGGGCGATGTACTGCTCAAGGAAACGGCAAACCGCCTGCTAGCCTGTGTGCGCAAATCCGACACGGTAGCCCGCATGGGCGGCGACGAATTCACCGTAATATTGACCGAAACAACAACGCCCGAGAATGCTGAACATGTGGCAAAAAATATTCTTGCTGCCCTACTGCAGCCGTTCGAACTGAACGGGACACGCTGCAACGTGGGCTGCAGCATCGGCATCGCACTTTATCCGAAACACGGCAGGGACAGCGAAACCCTGCTCAAAAATGCAGACACGGCGATGTATCAGGCCAAAATTACGCGCAACACCTACTGCTTCTACGACGAAAATCTCTGACAAACGGCTAGTCTTATCACGATAAAAAGCCCGGCATACCGCTAGCCGTTGGCGAAAGGTGTTGATAATTACGGGAGCGTTATGCTCCCGTAATTATTTAAAATAGATGATGTCTTCCAAGCTAAGGAGATACTGATTTATTCGTCATCCCCGCGAAGGCGGGGATCCAGTGCCTTTATTTA
>JAUSAO010000033.1 GCA_030652475.1 Gallionella sp.
GTATTGACTAAGCAATCAAAAAAACGATTGCAAAGTCACTACTTATACGCGGGATAACCAGCCACTTGCCACCGTTGTATGGTGGCTTAGTGGAATGGCTAGTAGTTTCATCAACGACAAAACCGAATAAATCAGCGCTTCCCTAATATACTTTTGGAACAAAATGTTGTGTGGAAATTTTCGGTCGCTTGTAACCGGTGTCGGGCTGACGTGCAGGTAATTCGAGTTCGACGGGCTTCAGATCAGTGTAGGGAACTTGCTGCAATAAATGAGCGATGCAATTCAGTCTAGCCTTCTTTTTGTCGTCTGCATTCACCACGTACCATGGCGTGAGCGGGGTGTCAGTTCGGGCGAACATGATGTCTTTCGCCTGGGAGTATTCAACCCAATGCTTGCGCGACTCGATATCCATCGTGCTCAATTTCCAGCGTTTGATCGGGCTGCGCATCCGTTCCTGGAATCGCCTCTCCTGCTCATCGTCGCCCACTGAAAACCAGTACTTGATCACAAAAACACCGGAACGAACCAGCATTTCCTCAAAAATGGGTGCGGCGCGCAGAAACTCTTCGTACTCATCCTCGGTGCAAAACCCCATTACGCGTTCTACTCCTGCGCGGTTGTACCAACTGCGGTCGAATAGCACGATCTCCCCACGGGCTGGCAGATGAGAAACATAGCGCTGGAAATACCACTGTCCGCGTTCTTTTTCCGTGGGAGAACTTAAAGCCGCGACACGACAAATACGCGGATTCAAACTTTCCGTGATGCGCTTGATTACGCCACCCTTGCCTGCGGCGTCACGACCTTCGAAAATAACGACTACCTTCAGGCCTTGAAGTCGCACCCACTCCTGCAGTTTGATGAGTTCAAACTGCAGGTGCGCAATTTCCTCAATGTACTTGTAATTTTTTGGCGGCTTGCGCTGCTTTGTCTGTCCGGCGGAATGCCAATACTGCTCAACTGCGTTTGTTTCCTCGGCATCGGTAACAACTTCCCCTGTCGTGTCAGCCGAGGCCGCTGCTTTTTTATTTTTCATATTTCCCTCCCTATGTTGGATTGGCGAGTTGTTTCACTGTCGCGCTTCCTTTTGTAAACGGTAGCAGCGTATATTTTTACGCTAACAGTTGGCCTAAGAACACGGCATCCTGCAAACTAAAAAACGATTTTTATCAACAACCCGTTGAAAAATTATAGCTTATCATCACGGACTGCCTGGTAATTAAGAATGAATTGTCTGGTATTACAGATAAAATCACACAAAATTGCAGTACCTGAGCGCCCGCATATTCAAGCAATTTACTGGTAGCGCAATGCCTCGATGGGATCAAGCCGGGCGGCTTTTCTGGCCGGATAGTAGCCAAAGAAGATGCCCACCGTCGCCGCCACGCCGAACGCCACCAGCACCGAGCTGCCCGAGATGATGACCATTGTGCCCGTCAGGCTATAGGTCAGCAGGGCGCCGCCTATGCCCAGCAACAGGCCGATGAAACAACCGACCACCGAAATGATGATGGCTTCCAGCAGAAATTGCAGCAGGATGTCGCGTTCACGCGCGCCTATGGCCATGCGTATGCCGATCTCCCGGGTGCGCTCGGTGACGGAGACCAGCATGATGTTCATGATGCCGATGCCGCCGACCAGCAGCGATACCGAGGCGATGGCGCCCAGCAACAGTGACATGACGCGCGTGCTTTCGGCGGCAGAATCCGCCACGGCGGTGAGGTTGCGCAGCGAGAAATCGGAATCCTGACCCTCGCGGATGCGATGCCGCTGACGTAATAATGCGGTCATGGATTGCTCCGCTTCCGGCATGATTTCCTGCGTGGTGGTTTGCACCATGACCATGCGCACCGATCCCGGGAACTGGGTGCCGAACACATTGCGTTGCGCAGTGGTGATCGGGATGATGATGGAGTCATCCTGATCGCGCCCATCCATGCCCTGGCCTTTTATGGCCAATACGCCGAGCACCACGAACGGACTTTGCCGGATGCGCAGGGTCTTGCCGACCGGGTCTTCATCACCGAACAGATTCTGTGCCGTCGTCTGGCCTATCAATGCGACGCGCGTGGCTGAGCGTACATCGGACGCGGTGAAGGCCGAGCCGCTCACCACCGGCCAGGCGCGCGCATCCAGATAGGCCGGTGTGCTGCCGATCACCGAGGTATTCCAGTTGTTCGGCCCATAGACAACTTGCGCGCTCCCGGGGTGTATCGGTGCAGCGGCTTGCACGCCGGGCAGTTCGGCGATGGCGTCCGCATCGCTGATTGTCAGCGTATAGCCACCGCCGTGGCCGGAGCGCACCCCGCCCGTAGAAGTGCTGCCGGAGAGCAGGATGAACAGATTACTGCCCATCGCACTGATGGTTTGTTTGATCGCATATTGCGCACCCTGGCCGATGGACATCATCAATACCACCGCGCCGACGCCTATCACCATGCCCAGCATGGTCAGTATGGTGCGCATGCGGTTGGCGCCCATTGCGCGCCACGCTTCGCCCAGCATCGCGAGCATCATGCTGCACTCTCCTGTGCCAGCTCATCGCTGACGATACGCCCGTCGTGAAAGTGCACCTGACGTTTAGCGTGTCGCGCGATGTCGGCTTCGTGCGTGACCAGCACGATGGTGATGCCTTCGAGGTTTAACGCGTCGAACAGCGCCATGATCTCTTCACCGGTGCGGCTGTCCAGATTGCCCGTAGGTTCATCCGCCAGCAACAGGCGGGGGGTGTTAACCAGTGCGCGGGCAATCGCCACACGTTGTTGTTGCCCCCCGGAAATCTGGTTGGGCAGCGAGTCCGCCTTGTCGCTCAAGCCCGCCTTGGTCAGCATCTCATCGGCACGCATTTGACGTTCAGCCAGTTCGATTCCGGAATAAATAAGCGGCAGGGCGACATTGTCACGCAACGACATGCGTTGCAGCAGATTGAAACCCTGAAATACGAAACCGATGGTGCGATTGCGCAGCAAGGCCAGTTCGTCACGATCAAGTGACGCCACCGGGCGGCCATCCAGCGTATAGCTGCCGCCAGTCGGCGCGTCCAGACAGCCCAGAATATTCATGAAAGTAGATTTACCCGAACCTGAAGGCCCCATGATGGCGACAAATTCGCCCGCCATTATGGTCAGGTTCACGTCCTTCAAGGCCGGGAACAGGCCGGCGGAAGTCTGATAGGATTTACTCAAACCTTCGATGCGTATGATTTCGTTGCTCATCAGAAAATATTTAAATAATCCCAAATAATCCATTAGGCCGTCATTCCGGCGAAGGCCGGAATCCAGTCATAAAAAATATGCCGCAAAGCGGACAAAACATTGATGTTGTCCCACTGACGTGGGAATTTGTTAATCATCTGGATACCGGCCTGCGCCGGTATGACACCGTTTTTGCTAATGGATAATCCGTTATTACCGCGCAGGCGGGTATGACGCAGTAGTGTTTGTTGAATTTCTCATCAGAACATTCTCATGCGCAGCGGCTGCGAGCTACCGCTTTGTACGTTGTTTGCGGCCTGTGTTTCACCGGTTACCACCTGGTCGCCTGACTTGAGTTCACCCGCGAGAATCTCGGTATTGCGGTTATCGGTGATGCCCAGCCTTACTTTGACGGGCAGGAGTTCGCTGTTTTTCAATACATATACCTTGCCGGGGTAGCCTTCATGCGAATGCCCGGACAAATGCTTTTCGTGACCGGTGTTACCCTTCGCACCATTAGCTGAGGCTGCACGCGAGCTATCTTTCTTATCTGTTTGATTATCAGTGTATTGTTTTTTATCGTCATTGGCGGGTTTGAAGCGCAAAGCGGCGTTGGGTACGAGCAATACGCGCTTGCGTTCAGCCACCGCGATACTGACATAGGTTGTCATGCCGGGCAGTAAAATCTGCTCGGGATTATTCACATTAATCACCACATCGTAAGTGACGACGTTTTGTAGCGTGATCGGATTCATGCGTATCAATTTGACTTCGCCCTGAAAGTTGCGATCCGGGAAAGCATCCACGGTGAAATGCGCGGCCTGGCCGATGCGGATATTACCGATATCCGCTTCGGCAAAATTGGCGTCTATCTGCATCTTGGACAAATCCTGCGCGATTTTGAACAGGGTGGGTGTCTGTAAACTGGCGGCCACGGTTTGACCGACATCCACCGAGCGATCCACTACCACGCCGGACACGGGAGAACGTATTACCGAATAGGCGAGGTTGGCACGGTCTTTTTCCACGGTCGCACGGGCCAGTTGCAATTGCGCCTGGGCGGATTTTCTGGCTTGTATGGTCGTATCCAGTTCCAGGCGTGAGGCGTATTCCAGGGCGTATAAATTCCGGGTGCGCGCCTCGTTGGTCGTCGCCAGTTCCAGCAAGGCATTCGCACTCTGCACATTAGCCAGGCTTTGTTTTTGTTGCGCGGCCAGCAGCGAGTTATCCAGTTCCAGGAGTATCTGTCCCTTGTCTACCGCGCTGTTGAAATCCACATACAGCTTTTTGACAGTGCCGGAAACCTGAGTGCCGACATTTACCAGCGTCACCGGATTGATCGTGCCATTGGCGGAAACGGTTAACTTGATGTCGCCTTGCTCTGCAGCTTGCAGACGGTATTGCTGTTCGAGGGTAGGCTGGTTGACTTGCTGGTAGGCGACATAGCCTGCCGCAAGCAGGAAAACGGCGATCAGCGACACAAGAAGAGGGGAATGCAGTAGTTTTTTCATGGTTGGTGTGTATTCCTGATGTTTGTCCCGGATGTTCGGGCAGGCGGCATCTGCAGGAAGTCGGCATCCAGACTGCCCATCGCCTGGGCGAGTGCGGCGCGGCTGATGTTCCAGTTAAAGCTCGCCTGTATGCGTTGCTGACGGGCACTGGCCAGCGCATTTTGCGCGTTCAATACATCCAGCATAATGCCGGCGCCGGCCTTATAACGACCCAGTGCGACTCGTTCGGACTGTTCTGCGCTGTTGAGCAGGTCCGCCGTGGTGAGTCTGTTTTGCGTGGCGGTAATCAGGTTCTGATATGCCGTCCAGACCTCCAGGGCGACCTGCAAGCGTAGCCGTTCAAATTGAGCCTGGCGGGTTTCTGTTTGCGCTTCGGCTGCGCGTATCCGGTAAGTTGGCGCATAGCCGGAAAATAGCGGTACGCTCAGGCTGACGCCCAGCGACGAACCGTGTGTGCTGATACCCGAGCTGTTGTTCTGGTTGGTCGCCGCAACCAGTGTAACAGCGGGTTTTCCCGCCGCCCGCGCAGCCTCAGTGCTGGATTCTGCCGCCTTGACCAGTGCGGCGGCGGCTTGCAAATCCGGCCTGTGCTGCCGTGCCTGTTCAATTAAAACGGTAATATTCTGCTCAAAATTTCCGGGGGTTTCATTTTCATGGCCGGCGGACAGGTGAGTCGCCAGATTCACCGGTTGATGGGCATCGATCCCCAGTATAGTGGCCAGATTTCCCCGTGCGATTTTCATCGCACCGTCAGCCGTCATGCGATTCAGCGTGGCTTGCGAATAGGCGGTCTGGGCGGCGAATTTATCGGCGGGGGTGGCACTTCCCGCCTGATAACGCGCCTTTGCCGCCGCAAAACTCTCCTGTGCGGCATGCTCCGATACGCTGGCCGCCTCGAACGCTGCCTGCGTAGCATGGGTCTGGTAATAAGCCTGCACCACTGCCAGGAAAAGGGCTTGTACTGTGCTGTCCTGAGTGGCACTCGCCGCCGCCAGCAGTTGGCGTGCATAGTCCAGATTGGCTGCACGCGCACCGAAGTCATAGAGCAAATAGGAAAGGCTCAAGCCTATGCTGCGCTGGCTTGCACCGGGTGTGCTGCGGCTTCCGGAAGCGCTGGCGCTGATGCCGGGCAGGTAACTTGCCTGACTCACGCCGACCTGTGCCGCCTGTGCCCGTGAACTGGCCCATAGCTCGCGGGTTTGCGGGTTGTTGCACAACGCGAGATTCACCACGTCGGCAAGGTCGAGCAAGCGATCCGCCGGCAAATTTGCGCAAGGTTCAGCATTGCGTAAAGCCGGCCTGGGCGGTAGTGTCGCCCCCGTTGAAAACGGATCGGAAGATTCCCCGGCCACGGCTGCGCCACCCCATAACAGGGCGCAGATCACCAGCCAACTGGCTGAATGACCGGGCAGCGTCATCGGAACAATATGTTTCGGGCAAGTGCGCATGGGAAGGGAGACGTATTTTTGTATGCGCATTGTAACGGTTAGCGATTATTCAACAATGCATCATTTGTAAACAATTATTTCACCACGCATGCCGTTTGCACGAGATTCAATACACGCATTGCATATGCCAGGGTGCGACAATTTGTCACATTTTCAAGCAGACCTTTCATCTGTAGCATCCGCCCATAACTAAAAAATCAGGGGGAGTGATGAAAATACAGTTGCTGAATAGCGGTAAATTATTCGCGTTGAGCTGCCTCTGCGTGAGTGTCACGGGTGCGGCATTCGCGGAGGAGCAGTGGATGGATGAAGTGGTGGTGAGCGGGTCGCGTACCGCTACAAAGTTGTCGGAAACACCGATGGCAATCGGCGTGGTGAATGCCAGGGTGTTGAAGCGCGACAAGCCGAAGACCATGGGTGAGGTGATCAATCGCATCGCCGGGGTAAGCTGGAATGATTTAGGCAACGAGCAACACAGTATGGGTATCCGCCAGCCAAATAACACTAATGCGGTGTATCAATATCTGGAAGATGGCATCCCCATTCGTCCCCTGGGCGTGTTTAACCACAACTCCCTGAATGAAATGAATCTGGCGGGATCCGAAAGCGTGGAAGTGGTGAAGGGCGCGGCATCCTCCTTATATGGCAGTAATGCGGTGGGCGGGGCGGTGAACTTCATGACCGCGCGTCCTTCGCCCATCCCTTACGCCAGTGCGGGGTTGCGACATGACAGCACGTCTGGATTTACCCGCCTGGATACCGGAGTCAGCGACACCTGGGGTGATTTCGGGGCGCGTTTTTCTCATTACAGTTCGCGTCGCACGGCCAATAACTGGCAGAGCTATAGCAACGCCAGCAAAGATTCTTTTACGTTGCGCGGCGATTATGTCCTGAGTGCCTCGTCGCTGGTTCATGCGACGTTGACGCACAACAATCTGGACAGCGCCATGACAGGCAGTTTGTTTGAAAACGATTATCAGACCCGCCCTGGCTATAGCTATAACTCATTCACCTATCGCAAGGATAAAACCACGCGGATGAATGTCGCCTGGGAAGGCGAAACCACGCATAACGGTCAGACCAGCGTCACCGTATTCGCACGGCAAAATGATCACGGCCAATTACCCAGCTATACGATTACCGGTTGTGCCGGGGCGGTTTGCAGGGGAACCGAAAACAACAACCACGTCAGTTCCATCGGCATAGATGTGAAACATCAGCAGGATTTTGAACGGCTTGCTTCGCGCCTGGTGGCCGGAATCTTTATCGACCAAAGCAACAACCCTTATTGGAGCAACAATCTCACCATTACCCGTGACGTAGCCAGTGGTCAATATATCAGTTATGCGCCGTCAGTATTGCTGACCGGGGTGCGCAACTACCAGACTGATATCAGGAATACGGCCTTGTTTGCCCAGTGGGAATTATCTCCGGTTGAGAAGCTGCGCGTGGTGTTGGGCGGGCGTTCGGATGCAATCAACTACGACTATAAAAACAATCTGACGCCGGGCGCCAATTTTGGTGCAATTTCTGAATCGCGCAGCTTTTCGCATTTCAGCCCCAAAGTCGGCGCAACCTATGCGCTAAGTAACAATACCAGCCTGTACACCAATATCAGCGAAGGTTTTACGCCGCCTGAGGTAAGTGCTTTGTATGGCAAATCTGCCGTACCCAATCTCATGCCAGCCACTTACAATAACTACGAGTTCGGGCTGCGTATGGCACTGCTGGATGGCGCACTCAAGCTTGATTCTGCGCTGTATCGCCTGGATGGGCGCGACACGATTGTAAGTTACACCATAGCGCCGGGTAACAGTGAAAATCGCAACGCCGGGCGTACGCGCAGCCAGGGGCTGGAGCTGGGATTAGGGTATGAGGCAGGTGTACTCGATGCACGTTTTGGTACCACGATAGCAAGCCATCGTTTCCTGCAATACCTGGCCTCCGCTACGCTTGATTACAGCGGCAAGGATATGCCGCAGGCGCCGATTAATACCACTACGGCAGAGATCGGCTACAAGCCGATGCAGGGCGCGCGCGTAGCGTTGGAACTGGTCAATCAAGGAAGCTCCTGGATGAATAATGCGAATACCGTGCGTTACTCCGGTCACACCCTGTTTAACTTGCGTGGTAATTATCGGTTTGCAGGCGGTTGGGAAGCCTGGTTGCAGGGCCGAAATCTGACCAACAAGCATTATTCTGATTCGGCTAGCAGTTCGTATTCCGGCACGGGTGCTTATACTCCCAACACTCAAAACACCTACACTGTGGGTGCGCCGCGCAGCCTGATGATTGGCCTCACATACAGTTTTGACGGCAAGAACTGATAGTTGCCTATGGAATTGAAGTAATATCCGCACAATAATTTGAAGCGTACTAATCTTGATAAATGAATAAAATATTGTTCGCCCTGTTGTTTATTACAATCGCTCTCGGGCAGGCGCAGGCTGAATCTCGGCCTGCGCGGGCGCATGACATGACTAAGATGTGGCAAACATCCCTCGCACGCCAGCCGCTGGCCGCCACGGCCACGTTCGATGCGCAAGGGCGTCTGTGGCTGGCATCCGTGAAGGACGGCCACGTCACGGTGAGTCATAGCGGCGATCTGGGCAAGACGTTCAGTGCGCCGGTCCTCGTGAACTCGCAAGCGGAGTTTATAGCTGCCGATGGCGAGAATCGCCCGAAAATTCTGCTGGCTGCCAATGGCAATATTTACATTTCCTACACGCAGAGTATGGAGACGCCTTTCGCCGGTAATGTCCGTTTCAGCCGCTCTGTGGATGGCGGGAAAAGCTTTTCGCCGCCGCTCACGGTGAATGATAATCTCGATCTCTTTACCCACCGTTTTGATGCGATGGGAATAAACGCGCGCGGCCAGATTTATATTGCCTGGCTGGACAAACGCGATGCCGCCGCCGCCCATAAAAAGGGCGATAAATATAGCGGCATCGCACTCTATTACGCTCTGTCCGATGATGAGGGGAAAAGTTTTCAGGCCAACATAAAGGTGGCCGACCATAGCTGCGAATGCTGTCGCGTCGCGATGGCCATGGACACGGATGGCTATCCTGTCATCGCCTGGCGACATATCTACGACACCAACATCCGGGATCATGCGCTGGTCAGGCTGGACGGCAAAATGACACCCGTGCGCCTCAGTCACGATAATTGGGTCGTCGCCGCCTGTCCGCATCACGGACCCTCCGTGTCTGTCGCACCCGATGGGATATATCACGCCACCTGGTTCAACAACGCACCCGAACGGCATGGCCTGTTCTATGCGCACTCAGCCGATCAGGGCAAGACTTTTTCTGTGCCGCTCAATTTCGGCAATTTCGAAGCACAGGCTGCACATCCCTCGGTGCTCAGTCTGGGTAGTCGTGTTTATATTGTCTGGAAGGAGTTTGACGGGGTGAACAGCCACATTATGGTGATGCATTCCTCCGATGGCGGCAGCTCATGGTCGGCGCAAAACAGACTGTCCAGCACGGCTGAGGTATCCGACAGCCCCTTGCTGATAGCCACAGGCAGTCGTGTATTCCTGTCATGGAACAGTAAAAATGAAGGCTATCGTCTGATCGCTATAGGCGGAGAACAGCAATGAAGTGGTGGGGCGCCTTGATGGCGCTGTGTTTCGCCGTCTTATCTTTCGCACCGCTGCCCGCGCTGGCCGCCCAGGAAATAAAGCCGTTTGTCCGGGGCAGCTATCAGCATATCGTTGCTGCGCGCCAGGGCAGGCCATTTGTCGTCAGCTTCTGGTCATTGACTTGCAGCTACTGCATCGCCGAGATGAATTTGCTTAAAAAGCTGCTCAAAAAATACCCCGAACTTGATCTGGTGTTGATTTCTACCGACACCCCGGAAGAGCAAAATTCAGTCAGGGCAGTTCTGTCCGATTTTTCTCTGGACAAGACCGATGCCTGGGTTTTTGCCGACAGTTACACTGAGCGTCTGCGCTACGAGGTTGACAAAACATGGCAGGGAGAATTGCCGCGCACTTATCTGTTTGGCGCGAAAAACGCAGTAATAGCCATCAGCGGCAAGCTGGAAGGCAAGGAAATGGAACGGTGGGTCAAAGCGCAATATGCTCCCTGAAAGTCCCTGTCCACCCATGCCGCTCAAACTGAAGCAGACTGATTTGCCATCACGCGACCGCTTGCTGGTTGTTATATTGGTGGTGCTGGTGCATGTTCTGCTGTTGGGGCTTTGGGCGAGCTTACCGCCTCCCGCCATGGTGCATCACGAAATGTCGGCCAGCATCACGATTATGCCGAATCCTGTTCAGGCCGCACCACAACGTACAACGCCGCGCCCTCCGGTACAGACTAAGCCTAAACCGGTACCCGTACTTCAGCCCAAGCCTGCGGTGAGTGCCGAACCCGCTGAAATTCGGCGTGATCAGGCAGCGGTAGCGCCTCAGCCTGCCGCGCCCGCTGAAACAGCCGCTCCTCGCCCCGTCGTTGATGCGTCGCCCATTCCACCGAATCGTGAACCGGACTATCGGGCAGCCTACCTCAGCAACCCTGTTCCTGCCTACCCGATGGTGGCGCGGCGCATGGGCTGGCAGGGCAAGGTGGTGCTGAATGTCGAAGTGCTGGCAAACGGTTTGCCCGGCCAAATAAAATTACATCAAAGCAGCGGGCGCGAAGTGCTGGATAATGCGGCGGCGAACACCGTAAAAAATTGGCGCTTCGTACCCGCGCAGCACGCCGGACGGGCGGTTACGCAATGGTTCAGAGTGCCGATCAATTTTTCACTTGAGGATAATGAAACATGAATAATTTGTTTTCCATCGACTCACCCATCGTTCTGGGTACTTTATGGGTGCTGATCCTGTTATCGGTGGTGACCTGGTCCATCGCGCTGCTGAAGCTGTGGCGTCAGGTGCAGGACCGCAAACTCAACCGCCTCTTCCACGACACGTTCTGGGCGGCGCGCGACTGGCGCGCGGCCGAAGATGAGGCGGGCAGGGGCGAGGGTGATATCGCGCGATTGGCTCAGGCGGGTTTCGCCGAGCTCACGGCACTGGGGTCGGATCGTCAGGATCTGATGCACACCGGCGCCCCGCAGGAAGTGCTGGAGCGTCAGTTGCGCCAGCAGGTGCAGAATATCCAGCGTTATCACGAACGCGGTCTGGCGGAGTTGGCTACCATCGGTTCAACGGCACCTTTTGTCGGGCTGTTCGGCACGGTGTGGGGCATCATGCATGCGCTCCAGAGCATAGGCCTGAGTGGCACGGCTACGCTGGATGTGGTGGCCGGCCCCATCGGCGAAGCGCTGATCGCTACCGCCATCGGTATCGCCACCGCGCTGCCTGCGGTGCTGGCCTATAACTACTTTTTGCGCCATCTGCGCTTGCGCATTACCGAGCTTGAAAATTTTGCGCATGACTTCATGCGGCTGGCTCTCAAGCATAATTTCAAGGGATAGTTGCTGATGTTCAGGGGAAGGGGAGGGGAAGATGGCTTTTAACAGTAACTCGGATGGCGAAATGATGAGCGAGATCAACGTCACGCCGCTGGTGGACGTGATGCTGGTGCTGCTGGTGGTATTCATTATTACCGCGCCCTTGCTCGCCCCGCAGTCGCTCAAGATCAATCTGCCCAAAACCGACGCAGTACAGCAACAGGATCAGCCGCAGCGCGTCAGTCTGGTGGTGGATGAAAAGGGCAATATCGAGATTGAACAGCGCCCTGTCAACGATGAAGAGCTGGCTGCGCTGTTGCGCCAGCGCGCGCTGGATCCGCAATTTCAGTTGCAAATCGAGGCGGACAAGGCGGTGCCTTACGGGCGTATCGCCGAACTGATGGCGCTGGCACAGCACGCCGGAGTCGCCAAATTGGCGTTTATCACGCTGGCGAAATAGCTTTTGCGCTGACAAGAAAAAAGCACGCCTAGGCGTGCTTTTTTGTTATGCCTGAACGGCAATCTTGGTGTTACTTGTTGCCACCGTTGCCGCCACGATTGCCGCCAAAGCTCGGGCGATTGCCGCCGCCGAAGCCGGGACGATCACCGCCCTCGCGACGCGGAGCACCCGCGCCAGCGCGAGGTGCATTGCTGAAGCTGCGTTCCTGGCTGCGTGGTTGTTGCGCGTTGCCGCCGAAACCCTGGCGAGCCTGACCGCCGAAGCCTGCACCTTCGTTGCGAGCCGGATGGCTGTGACGGCTGTCCGGTGCGCTGTGATGAAAGCCTGTACCGCGAGCCTGTCCTGAGTTTGTCGAAGGATTGCCGTTGCCAGCGAATGCCGAACTGCGATTACCGCCGCCGAAACCGCTGTTACGATTGCCAGCGTACCCGCCGCCATTACCCGCACCCGCATTGCTGCGGTTTCCCGCGTATCCGCCACCACTATTGCCGCCGCCGAAGCCGCCGCCATTGCCGCGTGACGGGCCGTTGTTACCGCGTGGACGATCGGAAGAAGGGCCGGTACGCAGTTTATACTTAGGCTCCAGCCCTTCGATAGTGTGCATCTTGATGCTTTGTTCGGTGTAACGCTCGATACGCTTCAACAACTGCGCATCGCGGTTGGATGCGAACGAGATGGCTATGCCTGACGAACCGCCGCGACCGGTACGGCCGATGCGGTGTACGTAGTCTTCAGCGAACTTGGGCAGGTCGAAGTTGATGACGTGCGAGATGCCACGTACGTCCAGACCGCGTGCGGCCACGTCGGTCGCAACCAGAATGCGCACATTGCCGTTACGCATGTTCAGCAGCGTGCGATTACGCTCGCGCTGGCTCATGTCGCCGTGCAAAGCCGCAACCGAATGGCCTTGTGCGGAAAGTTGGTCGGCCAGGCCGTCGGCATCGCGCTTGGTTGCGGTAAATACCAGCGCCTGATTGACTTCGGTGTCTGTTAGCAAGTGGCTCAGCATCTTGTTCTTGTGCGCGACGTCATCGGCAAACATCATGCGTTGCTCGATGTTTTCGTGCTTGTCCTTTGCAGCTGACACGTTGATGCGCTTGGGTGTCTTCAGCAGGCGGGACGCCAGATTGCCAACCACGCCTTCAAGCGTTGCCGAGAACAGCAGGGTCTGACGTGTGGCCGGGGTTGCAGCGGCGATGCGTTCCACATCATCCACGAAACCCATGTCCAGCATGCGATCCGCTTCGTCCAGAATCAGCACTTCCAGGCGTGAGAAATCGATACGACCGCGTTCCAGATGGTCGATCAGACGACCTGGCGTTGCGACCAGAATATCCACATGGCTGGACAGCAAACGGTTTTGCACCGGGTAAGGCATGCCGCCCAGAATGCTGATGATCTTGAAGCGCATATTTTTGCCGTACTTGGTCGCGGCATCGCAAACCTGCTGTGCCAGTTCGCGGGTCGGTGTCAGCACCAGTACGCGCGGGCCTTTGCCCGGCATTGTTGATGGCGTGGCCAGACGGTTAAGGGCTGGCAGGATAAAGGCGGCGGTCTTGCCGCTACCGGTTTGTGCGGACGCCATCAAATCGTGTCCGGCGAGAATTTCCGGAATAGCCTGTTCCTGAATAGGCGTAGGTTGCGTATAACCGGTATCAGCAATCGCCTTCAGGATGGACGGGTTTAAATTCAGTTCTTCAAATGTCATTTTTGCTTCCTTTTTAAAATCAAAGGGAATCCACTTCGTCATTCGGATAGCGCACCCGGATAAATAATCGGGCGCGGAAGAATCCGGCATGGCGAACGCAGAGTCGTTCCCTAAGGTAAGCGCAGGTAGTAGTGCTACCCATTTGAAGGGTAGAGGATAAACCGGCGCAAAAACATCGTTGCTAACCGGGAAACCCTGGAATCCATAAAGCGGAATCTGGTAGAGTTCTTTAGACAGGCGCGCTTGGAAAGCGCACGAGAGATAGGTCGGAAACGATGAACTAATGCCGCATAGCTTGCGGCAAGTCGCGCATTATACTGATGAAAGAAATAAAAGCCAGTAATTTTTTTGTGTTTTGTTAAGGTCTGAATGGTGTCGCTTTCACATATAATCAACGCTCAAATTACGGAAGTAACTCTTCGAACTTGAATCCGCCATATAAACGGTTTAGGCAATCGCACACAATTCGTGTGGCGTTATTTATCGTATGGTGGATTTGTGCCGGTGGCGCGTGGGCCGTCGAAATGATCGCCCATCCGGGGGTGACGGTTCAAATATTGACCGTCAATGAGACGCGCTCCATATTCGGCATGCGTCAGTTAACCTGGCCTGGCGGTGTTCCCGTACGAGTTTTCGTGCTGCCGGAACAACATTCTCTGCATGCAAGTTTTTGCAGGGAAATGCTCAATATTTACCCCTATCAATTAAGGCTATCCTGGAACCGGCTGGTCTATTCAGGCACCGGACAAGCTCCCACCGAGGTGGCTACAGAACAGGAAATGCTGGCCAGGGTGGCGTCCACGCCGGGTGCAATCGGCTATGTCAATAAGGTAAACAGCAATGATTCAGTTCATACGGTTTCTGTTCGTTAAAATGAAGCTCGCGCAGCGCTTCGTTTGCCCCCTCGCCCGCTTGAGGGAGAGGGTTGGGGTGAGGGAAACGAACATGGCAGGTTTTACTATCAAGAGCGGCATCTTTGCCATATTCGTTAATATCGCGCTTTTATTTATGGCGAGTGCAGGCGCACGTGATTTACATGACGGTGTGCAATTGCATGGCTTCGCAAGCCAGGGTGTTGCCTTAAGCAGCCAGAATCAGTTTAACGGCAGCACACAAGGTAGTGCCGGGATGGATATGCGCGAACTGGGACTCAATCTATCCTGGCAGGCAGCGCCCGACTGGCTGGTGTCGGGTCAGTTGGTGTCGCGCTGGGCGGGCGCGACGGACAACGGTACGGTGCGTGTTGACTATGCGTTTGTCGATCATTCCCTGATTGATAATGGTCAGCGTCATCTTGGCATGCAGTTGGGCAAGGTAAAGAATCCCTATGGTTTTTTTAACATGACGCGCGACGTGGCGCATACCCGTGCGGGGATCATGTTGCCGCAGTCCATCTATCAGGATCAAATACGCGATTTCTTTCTGGCCGCACCCGGCATCGCTCTGCATGGCAGTGAAGAGCGCGGCGACAATCTGCTTTCATGGCAGGTCAGCATGTTGCACCCGCAGGTCAGCAGTCAGAACCTGACTGCCTACATCGTGGACAGGCAGCAGGGACATTTCAACGCACGTACCTCCATGTTGGCACAGACATTATGGGAGCATGATGGCGGGAAGTGGCGTGTCGGACTGTCATTGGGTCAATTTGACATACATTACCAGCCAGCCCCCAGTGACTTTTTCGGTACGGGCAGTTTTACCGGTGCGGGCAATGTCACCCTGAATACCGGGGTGCTGTCTGTCGAACACAATCGCGAGGATTGGAGTTACACCGCCGAATACGCCAGTACGCGCCAGCTAAGAAGCGGTTTCAACGTACCGTTCGCGCCTATCCTGGACAAGGATACGACAATTGAAGCGTATTACCTCCAGACACTCTGGCGTTTCGCGCCACGCTGGCAGGCGCTGGCACGCTACGATGCTATTTATCTCGACAAACAGGATCGCAACGGCATGACCTTCGCTGCGGCCACGACGTTGCCCGCCTCGCAGCGTTATGCGCGGGACTGGACGATGGGGTTGCGCTATGAACCGAGCAGCAAATGGTCTTTATTTGCCGAGATTCATCACGTCAACGGTGGCGCCTGGTTATCCAAACTGGATAACCCGCCCGCCGGTTTGAGCAGCAACTGGGATATGTTGTTGTTGCAGGCGGCCTGGCATTTCTAATTGATGAATACACCTTATCTCAGCATCCGCTGGAAGATCATCCTTCTTGCCAGTCTAGTGCTTGGCCTGACCAGTGCGTTGTTTATCTGGCAGCAGTATCGGATCGAGCTCAACGAATTTGATCTCAAACAAGCCGAATATCGTGAACGTTCCCAACTCATTGTTGAACACTTATTCCTGTCACAGGCGGAACGGATGCAGTTACTGGCAAGTCTGCTGGTTGAACAGCCGAATATTCGCGGTCATATCCTTAACAAACGTAGCGACCAGCTTGCTCAGGCAGTAGAAGCTATCGCCACGGAGCTTAGCTTTGCTCAGGGTGTAGTAACGGTGGAATTTCATGATTCCGCGCAGAAATCACTTGCAGCCTGGGGCGACCTGACTTATTCAGACAGCCTGGTTTCATTGGCCAGATTATCAGTAACGGGTGAGAAACCGCAAACCCGCGTTTTGTGTGATCGGATTTGCGTCCACCTGACAGTTATACCCATCAGCCATGTCGGACACACGGTAGCGAGCGTTGCGATAATCAGCAATCTGGAAACCGTCCTGAATGATTTGCATCGCCTGACTAACTCGGATGTGGCCACACTGTACAGCAAGGCACAGAATGATCATGCGCCCATTTCAGAAATGCAAATCGTTTCGGTCAGCGGCGGAGCGGTGATACGCGAAGTGCTGGAAGCTGCGCGCATCGGCTTCTGGCTGAACGGATATTTTCAGCTCGACCACGGCGGACAGGTGCATCAGGTGGCTTTGATCCCAGTACCGCTGATGGGCAAAAACCCGGTCTATTTTGCGATTGTCTCCGATATTACACGGCAGATTGAAGCGATTGCTTCGGAAGCGAAAGTTCACCTATTGCGCGGGATGGGGGTGTTGTTTCTGGCGATGTTGCTGATGTATGCGATGTTACGTCCGACCATGCGGCGTATTCATCATGTCAGCCAGATACTGCCTTTGCTCGGACAGGAAAAATTTGCCCAGGTTCGTGAAGATTATGCGGCACGACCACTGCAAAAATGGCTGGGCGGAAGGTTGAAAGATGAAGTGGATGAGCTGGAAAGTCTGGCGCTGGCACTTGCGGACCAGCTTGAACGTTTGCGTAGTGAATCAATCAGGCATACAGACTCGCTTGCGGCTCAGGCCAGTCAGTTAAAACATGAACGTGATTTTATTTCAGGCTTGCTTGACACCGCACCCGTGTTCATTCTGAGTTATGGCAGTGATGGCTGCATTCAACTGGCAAATGCCTATGCTGTGGAATCCTGCGGTCTGACAGAAGTGTTGGGGCATGACTATGCAACATTATTCACGGGCATCAGTCAGCAGGAATACGCGGTTGAAATGTCGACAATGGAGGTCGGTGTAGTCAGTCGTCTGGAATCCAGGATTACCCAAAACGATGGAAGCATTCGCAACGTACTCTGGTTTAATTCGCTGTTGGCCGCCGAGTTGGCTGAAACGCCGACTTACCTGTCCATAGGCATGGACATTACCGAGCACAGGGAAAATGAAGCGAAGATACATGATCTCGCTTTTTACGATCCACTTACCAAGCTGCCCAACCGTTGCATGTTATTGGATTGCGTACGTCATGCGATGAGCTCCAGTGTGCGCAAGCATTTTCATTGCGCCCTGATTTTTATAGACCTGGATCACTTTAAGGCTATCAACGATAGTAAGGGGCAGGAGATTGGTGACCAGTTGCTGATTGAGACAGCAAAGCGTTTGCATGACAGTGTGCGCGAGATTGATACTGTTGCGCATTTGAGCGGTGATGAGTTCGTCGTTTTGGTTGAGGAGTTGAACTCAGAGGCAGAGTCTGCAGTAGCGCAAATCAGTCTGGTCGCAGAAAAGCTGCGCGTGGCAATCAGCCAACCCTGTCTGTTGCAAGGTTTTGCCTGCCATTTGACTGCTAGTGTGGGTATCAGTCTGTTCAAGGGTAACGAGGTTGCCGTGGATGAATTGCTCAGGTATGCCAATATAGCGATGTCACATGCCAAAGAATCCGGGCGTAATGCCTTGTGCGTCTTTGATCCGTCGATGCTTACAGGTCTTGAAGCACGTGCCGCACTGGAAGACGATTTACGCCATGCGTTGCCCCAAGATCAACTGCGGCTATTTTACCAGGTACAGATGAACGCGGCCGCTAAGCCTGTAGGTGTGGAAGCCTTGTTGCGTTGGTTTCATCCGGAGCGAGGACTGATTCCGCCTTTGCAATTCATTCCGGTTGCCGAAGAAACCGGACTTATTCTGCCTATTGGTCTCTGGATACTGGAAACAGCTTGCGCTCAACTAAAAGCATGGGAAACGGATACGCTCACTTCTGAACTGCAACTCGCTGTCAATGTCAGCGCGCGCCAATTTTATCAGCCGGATTTCGTAGCTATCGTACTACACACCCTTGAGAAAACCGGTGCAAATCCGGCCAGACTCAAGCTTGAGCTGACTGAAAGCATGGTGCTCGTCGATATTTCTGATGCAATCGCAAAAATGCAGCAGCTGAAGAATATCGGTGTACGCTTGTCCATTGATGATTTTGGTACAGCCTATTCTTCATTATCCTATCTGACGCAACTGCCACTCGATCAACTGAAAATAGACCAGTCTTTCGTACGCAACATCGGCGTAAATCCTAGTGATGCAGTCATCGTGCAAACCATCATCAACATGGCTAATGATCTCGGCATGGACGTAATCGCTGAAGGTGTGGAAACTCAGGCTCAGCGCGAATTTCTGGGGGCGGCGGGCTGTATGCAGTACCAGGGTTATCTGTACAGCAAACCTATTGCGCTGGATGCTTTTACTGACTACATGAAGACCAGCCGGGTCTGAATTTATATGTCCATTGAAACCGAACTCAAATTACGCATCACACCCGAGCATCTCGCCCGCCTGAGGCGACATGCGCTGTTCAGGACGCACCAGATCAGCGCACCTGTCACGCGCCACCTGCACAATATTTACTACGACACGCCGAAACTGGACTTGCACAAGAACGAAATGGCTTTGCGACTGCGCCGCGTGGGCGGGCGCTGGCTGCAAACGCTGAAGGGAGGCGGTTCAGTCAGGGCGGGGCTGCATCAGCGTAACGAGTGGGAAGCGCCTGTCGCTTTGGCCCGGCTGGATTTTTCCGTGCTGCAGGCATCCGTTCTAAAAGCCTATCTGCCGCCGCGTCTGCGCAAAAAACTGAAATCGGTATTTGTGACGGATTTTTACCGCACCAGCCGTCTGCTGGAATGGCAGGGCGCGCAGATCGAAGTGTGCATGGATCACGGCGTAGTAAAGACTGCGCAGCACAGCACGCCGATTTGTGAGGTGGAACTGGAGCTGAAATCGGGTGCAGCGCAACAATTGTACGAACTCGCCCTAGCGTTACTGGAGATCGCTCCGCTCGAACTGGAAACGGTAAGCAAGGCGGAACAGGGGTTCCGGCTGTTGTCCGGATATATTGAGCAACCGGCTAAAGCTGAAGTGCTGAAACTCGGAAGAAATGACAGCCTGACCGAGGTGCTGCAAACACTGATCTGGTCTTGCCTGCTGCATTTGCAAGGAAATTTACAAGGTGCGATGGCATCCGACGATGCCGAGTATTTGCACCAGATGCGGGTAGCGTTGAGGCGATTGCGCGTGGTGTTGCGCATGGCTGAAAAAATCCGTGCCGATGAGCAACTGGCCGTATTGCGTCAGGAACTCACCGCCCTGGCGGCTGCACTTGGCAGGGTGCGCGACTGGGATGTATTCATCGCCGGGGTGGCAGAGCCGCTGTGCGCGCTGCGTGCCAGTGATGATGGTTTACAAATACTGCTGGATATCAGTGAACGACAACGCGCCGGGCGTTACGCGACCCTGCGCAGCGTTGCACAGCGGAGTGAACTACAGCGATTGATGCTACGCATTGCCATCTGGATGAACGGTACCTATTGGCAACGGGCGGAGGAGGGCGCACCGCAAACGCAAGTGTTTGCGGTGCGATATTTACAGCGGTTGGGAAAACGTTATAAGCAAACGAAACAAAAACTGGATGCCACAGGTTGCGGACAGTTGCATGCCTTGCGTATTCTGGCCAAAAAACTGCGCTACAGCGCAGAGTGCTACGCCTCGCTGTACGGTAAAAAAGAAGTTGGCAATTATCTGAGCGCGCTGGGTGAAGTTCAGGAAATACTGGGACAAATCAACGATGTCGCGGTAGCCCATCGCCTGCTGGATGATCTGGCGAAAACCCCGGAACTATCCGGCCACCCGCAAGCCATTGTATTGGCAAGGAACTGGGTAGATAGCAATACATCGTTAAATATCATAATGTTGCGAAAAACATCTCGAAGTTTTAACAGAAAACAGGCTTTCTGGAGAGCGTAAGGCATAGAGCGAAAATCGCTTGCCATATTGTTTTCCGGAAACCTGCATACTGGCGTTTGCTGCAAGCGTGTCAACCCGCTGCGAGGCGGGGGCGGTTGAAAGTCAGCGGTTCGCCTCGTCCTCGATGACTTTCAGGAAATCATCGCCATAGCGTACCAGCTTGCCTTGCCCGACGCCGCTGATACGGCCCATTTCTGTCAGGCTGCCGGGACGCTGGTCGCGCATTTCCAGCAGAGTGCTGTCGTGAAAAATCACATAGGGCGGTACGCCCTGTTCACGGGCAAGTTCCATGCGTTTGGCCTTGAGCGCCAGCCACAGACGGTCTTCACTGGCGCCTGCAAACGGCTCGCGCGACTTGTCGTCTCGTATTGTGCGTGTGGATTTGCGTTTGGCGGGTTCGGCATCGCGGCGCAATAAAACCTGCTGCTCGCCTTTGAGCACCGGACGGGCAATTTCAGTCAAACGCAGCCCGCCATAAGCCTCGATATCCGCTTCCAGAAAACCGCCCGCAATCAACTGACGGAACACGCTGCTCCATTGCTGTAGGGTGTGTTCGACTCCGATGCCGTAGGTGGAAAGTTGCTGGTGGCTGAATTTCTCAACGCGTGCGGTTTGCTTGCCCAGCAGCACATCAATCAGATGGCCGACACCGAAGCGTTGTCCGGTGCGATATACGCAGGACAAGGCCATTTGCGCGGCGCGCGTGGCTACCCACGTTTGCACCGGAGTCAGGCAGTTATCGCATTCTCCACAGTCGCCCGCATGCTGTTCGCCGAAATAACGCAGCAGGGTCTGGTGGCGGCAGGCGGTGGATTCGCAGAAACCCAGCAGCGCATCGAGTTTTTGCAGTTCCACGCGCTTGCGCGCTTCAGGCGAGTCGCCGGACAGCAGCATCTGCCGCATGGAGACCACATCGCCCAGACCGTAAGCCATCCAGGCGTCGGCGGCTAGTCCGTCGCGCCCCGCACGCCCGGTTTCCTGATAATAGCCTTCCATGCTCTTGGGTAAATCCAGGTGAGCGACGAAGCGCACGTTGGGTTTGTCTATACCCATGCCGAACGCCACTGTTGCCACCATGATCACGCCTTCCTCGCGCAGGAAGCGACTTTGATGATGGGCGCGCGTGGCGGCATCCAGACCGGCATGATAGGGTAGCGCATCCCAGCCTAGCGCGACCAGTTTGGCGGCTGTTTCATCCACGCGCTTGCGTGACAGGCAATATACGATGCCCGCATCATTCGGATGCTCCTTATCAAGAAAATCCTGCAACTGATTGAGTGCATTCGATTTTAAGGTTACGCGATAACGGATGTTCGGGCGGTCGAAGCTGGATACGAACTGGCGCGCCTGTTCCAGCGACAGCCGTTCCACGATCTCGCGCCGCGTCGGTGCGTCCGCCGTGGCAGTGAGTGCGACACGCGGCACAGCGGGGAAACGCTGCTGCAATATGGTCAGTTCGCGGTATTCCGGACGGAAGTCATGTCCCCATTGCGAGACGCAGTGCGCCTCGTCGATGGCGAACAGCGCCAGTCCATTTTCCAGCTGCATCTGTTCCAGCAGTGCGAGAAAATTGCCGTTAAGCAAACGTTCGGGCGCGACGTACAATAAATCGAGTTCGCCGCGCCGTAACTGACCCTGAACCTCGCGAGCGGCATCGGCGGACAGGCTGGAATTCAGGTAGGCGGCGCGCACGCCGAGTTGACGCAAGGCATCGACCTGATCCTGCATCAGCGCGATCAGCGGCGAAACCACGATGGCAACGCCCGGCCTGAGCAATGCAGGAATCTGGTAGCACAACGATTTCCCGCCCCCGGTCGGCATCAGTACCAGTGCGTCTCCGCCACCGGCTATCTGTTCGACGATGGCCTGCTGCTCGCCGCGAAATGTGGCGTAGCCGAAAACATCATGGAGAATTTGTTGTGCGGGTGTCGTCATGAAAATTGAGAATGATTATAAAACGATGCGGCTGGACGCTGACGCCTGGCGAGGTTAAAAATGATACCATCCGCCTGTTGTGAAGGAGAAGATATTGAAGCAAGTTGCAGAAAATCTGGTTGAGGTCAGCGACCTTCATTTTTCCTACGGAAAAACAAAGGTACTCAAGGGAATCAATCTCACGATACCGCGCGGCAAAGTGGTGGCGATCCTGGGTGTCAGCGGCTGCGGCAAGAGCACCCTGCTGCACCATTTCGGCGGGCAGCTCAAGCCGTCTCGCGGCAGTGTCAAGGTGTTGGGCAAGGTCATACATGAGCTGGGAAACGCCGAACTGTACACCATGCGCCGGGAAATGGGCATGATGTTTCAGGTGAGCGGCCTGTTCAGCGATTTGACCGTGTATGACAATCTGGCCTTTCCGATGCGCGAGCATACCGATTTGTCGGAAGCGATGATACGCGATCTGGTGTTGATGAAGCTGCAAGCCGTGGGTTTGCGCAATGCACGAGACTTGATGCCCAAGGACCTGTCAGGCGGCATGGAGCGCCGTGTGGCACTGGCAAGGGCGATCGCGCTTGATCCCACGCTGATTATTTACGACGAACCCTTCGCCGGACTCGACCCGATTTCACTCAGCATCATCGCCAACCTGATCCGTAAGCTGAACGATGCACTGGGCGTGACTTCGGTCGTAGTTACTTATGACATGTCCGAATCCCTCAAGATTGCCGATTATGTGTATTTCATCCATGACGGCGTGGTTGTGGCGGAGGGAGAGTCCGCGGACATGCTTGAATCGAAAGATCCGTTTGTCCATCAGTTCATACATTCGGAGCCGGACGGCCCGGTCGCTTTTCAGTATCCGAGCAAGCCCTACGGTGAAGACTTGCAACTAGCCACCGGCAAAGCCGCTGGCCAGGGATGAAGCGGCTAGCTAGCGTTGCTGGTGGTAATACTCGATCAGGCTGCGAGTGGATTTGTCGTGAGCTGACTTGACGGAGGCATCCAGTAACTCAGGCAGAATTTTACTGGCGAGCTGTTTTCCCAGTTCCACCCCCCATTGGTCGAACGAGTTGATGTTCCACACGATGCCCTGCACGAATACTTTTTGTTCATAGAGCGCAATCAGCATACCCAGCGAGTGAGGGTCGAGACGATCAAACAGCAGGGTGTTGGTAGGTTTGTTACCCGGGAATACCTTGTGCGGCAACAGGGCTTCCAGTTCATCACCCTGCATGCCTTGCGCTTCCAGTTCGACGCGGGCTTCGTCAGCGGTCTTGCCGACCATCAGTGCTTCGGTTTGCGCGAAACAGTTGGCGAGCAGGATGGCATGATGTTCGCCGACGGGATTCTGGCTGTGCAGCGGGGCCAGAAAATCAGCCGGAATCATGCGGGTGCCCTGATGGATCAGCTGGTAGAAAGCGTGCTGGCCGTTGGTGCCCGATTCGCCCCATACCACCATGCCGGTATCATAATCAACCCGATTGCCGTCGCGATCCACGCCTTTGCCGTTGCTCTCCATATCCAGTTGTTGCAGATAGGCAGGGAAGCGGTGCAGGTACTGGTCATAGGGCAGCACGGCATTGGAACCCGCGCCGAAAAAATCACCATACCAGATACCCAGCATGCCCATCAGCACCGGAATGTTCTGATCCAGCGGCGTTGCGCGGAAATGTTCATCCATCTCATGCGCGCCCGCGAGCAATTCCTCGAAACGATCCATGCCGACAAACAGCGCGATAGGCAAGCCTATGGCTGACCACAACGAATAACGCCCGCCGACCCAGTCCCAGAATTCGAACACATTATCCGGATTGATGCCGAATGCGGCGGTCGCCTTGAGGTTGGTCGAAACGGCGGCAAAGTGTTTTTCTACCGCTGCCGGGTCGCCCAGTTGCGCTATCAGCCAGTCACGCGCAGAACGTGCATTGGTCAGCGTTTCCTGGGTGGTAAAGGTCTTGGAGCTGATGATGAACAGCGTGGTTTCCGCGTCCAGTTTTTTCAGTGTCTCGGTGATTTGTGTTGCGTCCACGTTGGAAACAAAATGGGCGCGCAGATTGGCACTGGCATAAGGTTTGAGGGCTTCACATACCATCAGCGGGCCCAGATCGGAACCGCCGATGCCAATATTAACAATATCGGTAAAGGCTTTGCCGCTATGTCCCAGATGTGATCCGTTGCGCACGGCATCGGAAAATTCGCGCATCAATCCTAATACCCGCTGCACTTCGGGCATGACATCCGCGCCATTGAAAAAAACCGGGCGGTTTGAACGATTGCGCAGCGCCGTATGCAGCACGGCGCGTTGTTCGGTGGTATTGATCCGCGTGCCGGCAAACTTGCGCTCGATATAGGCGGGAAGTTCGGCACTTTCGGCCAGTGCAACGAGCAGTCGCATGGTTTCAGTAGTGATGCGGTTCTTGGAATAATCAAACAGCAGGCTGCCGAACTTTACCGAGAATTTGTCAAAACGCGCCGGATCATCCTGAAACATCTGGCGCATGTGGTTCTTTTTAATGCTGGCAAAGTGCGTTTTCAGTGCCTGCCAGGCTGCGGATTGTGTGAGTTTCGACATGTTAATTATCTCAAATCAAATTTAACCTAATAAGCAGTTGTCCACGAAATACACGAAAAAATTCAGACAGATACCAGTTTTTTAAGCTTGCTGGCGGGATGCTGAATTAATGCAGGTTTCAGGTTTCTTTTAGTGTCTTTCGTGCTTTTCGTGGATATAAAAGTTTTTAGCCTACGCATCAGGTACCAGAATCACGCCAGCCAGAGGCGGCAATGAAATTTCGGCAGAGTAGGGTAAACCCATCCAGGGAACGGCTTCCGCCTGAATCAGGCCCGCATTGCCGAGGTTGCTTCCCGCGTAATAGCTGGAATCACTATTCAGCACCTCGCGATAGCTGTTTTTTTCAGGAAGGCCGATGCGATAGTGCTTGCGCGGTAAAGGGGTCAGGTTCAGGGCGACAATCGCCGTTGAGCCATCGCGCGCGCGACGCTGGTAGGACAACACTGATTTTTCTGCATCGTTGCAGTCTATCCAGGAAAACCCGTCCGACTGAAAATCCAGCTCATGCAGTGCGGGCAGTGTGCGATACAGTTTATTAAGGTCATGCGTCAGATTCTGTACGCCGCGATGCAGCGCTTCACCCAATTGCCACCATTCCAGTTCCCACTTCGATTGCCATTCGCGTCCCTGCGCAATTTCATTGCCCATAAAGTTGAGTTTTTTGCCCGGACTGGTCATCTGATAAGTCAGCAGCAGGCGCAGATTGGCAAATTTTTGCCAGGCGTCGCCGGGCATCTTGGACAGCAGCGAGCCTTTGCCGTGCACTACTTCGTCATGCGAGAACGGCATCACGAAGTTTTCGCTGTAGGCGTAGATCTGCCCGAAGGTCAGTTGGCTATGATGGTAGCGGCGGTGTACCGGATCGTTCTGGAAATAGCTCAGCGTGTCATTCATCCAGCCCATGTTCCACTTCATCGAGAAGCCGAGTCCACCCAGATAGACGGGGCGCGATACGCCCGGCCACGCGGTTGATTCTTCAGCCATAGTCAGCGCGCCCGGAAACTCGTCGTGCACCATGATGTTCATCTCGCGCAGGAATTCCACTGCATCGAGATTTTCACGGCCGCCGTATTTGTTCGGTATCCATTCACCCGCTTTGCGCGAGTAATCCAGATACAGCATGGATGCGACGGCATCCACGCGCAAGCCATCAAAATGGAATTCGGCAAGCCAGTAGTGTGCGCTGGACAATAAAAAGGTTTTAACTTCGTTGCGGCCAAAGTTGAAAATGTGCGTGCCCCAGTCCTGGTGAAAGCCCAGACGCGGATCCTGATGTTCGTACAACGCCGTGCCGTCAAAGCGTGCCAGCGCCCAGCTGTCCTGTGGAAAGTGTGCGGGCACCCAGTCGAGGATGACGCCGATGTCGGCCTGATGGAAGGTGTCGATCAGGTGGCGCAATTCGTCGGGTGAACCGAAGCGGCTGCTGGGGGCAAAATAGCCAGTGCACTGATAACCCCACGATTCATCCAGCGGATGCTCGGTAACCGGCATCAATTCAACGTGGGTATAGCCCATACCCTTGACATAGGGCACCAGGTCCCTGGCTAATTCGCTGTAAGTGTAGAAGCGGCCGTCGGGATGGCGTTTCCAGGAACCGGGGTGAACTTCATAAATATTGACTGCGCCGTGCAACCAGTCCCATTGGCCGCGTTTCTGCATCCAGGCATCATCCTGCCAGCGGTGCTGGTTGGCAGGTGCGGCAAGGGCTGCCGTGCCGGGACGCAGTTCATAGCCTTGTGCATAGGGGTCGGTCTTGGTCAGTATGTTGCCGGAATCACGATTGCGGATTTCATAACGATACAGGGCATGCTGCGCAATTTCAGGAATAAAAATTTCCCATACGCCGCTTGATCCATGCAAACGCATGGGGTACAAACGACCGTCCCAACTGTTGAATTCGCCCACCACGCTGACGCGCTCGGCGTTCGGTGCCCAGACCGCGAAACGTACACCCTTTACACCGTTGATTTCCACCGCGTGTGAACCGAGCATGCGATAGCCCTGGCGAAGATTTCCTTCGCTGAACAGAAACAAATCCTGTTCGGAAATAGTGGAGGGGAATTGGTAGGGGTCGTACACATCGCGTGATGCGGTGCCTTGATTGATACGCAGGCGGTAGGGTTGTACGGGTTCGCTTGTTCCGCGCCATTCGAACAGGCCGCCAGGATGGATTTTTTTGAGCGTTTCACCGCTGTGCAGCAGAGTGATTTGTGTGGCATGAGGTTCATAAAAGCGTATGACCCACTCGCTGGCTTCATGGTGCGAGCCGAGCAAAGCGAACGGATCATGCAGGCGAGCTTGCAACAAAGATTCAATCAGCATGTCCACTTTATTTTCCTTATTAGTTCTTGTGCCGTGCGGTAATTGTAAACGATAATGCCTAGGTCAATTAAGGTAAATGTGACTTGAGGGAGGCTGAGATGAGTGTTGAATTAGGTTATTTGAAAAAGAAATACCACATGGCTGCTGGCGATCCTGAACCCCGTTTTGTGAGCCGTTTGACCAAAAACACTTACGCGATGGTGCTGGCTGGCGGTCGCGGCAGCAGGTTGCACGAATTGACTGACTGGCGTGCCAAGCCTGCCGTCCCGTTTGGCGGCAAGTTCCGTATCATCGATTTCGTGCTGTCAAACTGCGTGAATTCCGGCATACGCCGTATCGGCGTGGCGACACAATATAAATCTCACAGCCTGATTCAACATATTCAACGCGGCTGGTCATTCCTGAACGGTCAATTCGGCGAATATCTCGATTTGTTGCCCGCGCAGCAGCGCGTCAGCGAAGACCAGTGGTACCGTGGCACCGCCGACGCGGTGTTTCAGAACCTGGATATCATACGCGGGTCGAAGTGCGACTTTATCGTGGTACTGGCGGGCGACCATATTTATAAAATGGATTACGGCAAACTGCTGGCCTTCCATGTGGAAAAAAAGGCCGATATGACCGTGGCTTGCCTTGAAGTGCCGATTGCGGAAGCATATGCCTTCGGCGTGATGGGCGTGGATGATGATTCACGCGTGGTCGATTTCGTAGAAAAACCGGCTAATCCGCCTTCAATTCCGGACAATCCGGAAAAGTCGCTGGCCAGCATGGGTATCTATGTGTTCAGTACGCAGTTTCTGATTGAGCAACTGATACGCGATGCCGACAACCCCAAATCCAGCCATGATTTCGGCAAGGATCTGATTCCGCACATGGTTAAAAATTATCGCGTGTTTGCGCAAAGCTTCGAACAAAGTTGCGTAGGCACCGATGAAAACAAGACGCCGTACTGGCGTGATGTAGGTACCATCGATTCCTACTGGGAAGCCAGCATGGAAATGACCAAGGTTGTTCCCGACCTGAATATGTACGATCAGGAATGGCCGATCTGGACGTATCAGGAACAGTTGCCACCCGCCAAGTTTGTCTTCGATGAAGATGATCGTCGCGGTTATGCAGTTGATTCCCTGGTTTCCGGCGGCTGTATTGTCAGTGGATCAACGATCAAGCGTTCGTTGCTGTTCTCCGACGTGCGCGTAAACAGCTATTCAACCATCGAAGATTCGGTGATCTTGCCCGATGTGGATATTGGACAGCATGTGGTATTGAAACGCGTGATTGTCGATAAAAGCTGCAAGATACCTGACGGAATGGAAATCGGCGTCAATATTGAAGAAGACCGCAAACGTTTCCATGTCAGCGAGAATGGCATCACGCTGATTACCCCTGAAATGCTGGGACAGAAATTCCACAGTACACGCTAAGATTAAACTTACACATCCCCGCCGCTAAACGGCGGGGTTTCATGTTATGAAAAAACCCCTCGATTTAGTTTTTCTCTGGCATATGCACCAGCCGGATTACCGCGATTATGCCAGTGGCGATTTTGTCCTGCCGTGGGTCTATTTGCACGCCATCAAAGATTACACGGATATGGCGTACCACCTTGAGCGTCATCCCAAGGTGCGTGTGATATTGAACTTCGTGCCTATCCTGCTTGACCAACTGGAGGATTACACCGACCAGTTTGCGACAGGGAAATTGCGCGATCCTTTATTGCGCCTGCTGGTGCATAAAAATTCCTGTGAACTGTCGCTGGAAGAACGACGGCTGGCGCTGGATGCCTGCTTCCGCAGCAGTCACACCAAGATGATCGCACCCTATCCGGCCTATATGCGTCTGTGGGAATTATTCCAGCGTTTACAGTCGGAAGGAGATACGGCGCTGTCCTATCTGTCCGGGCAGTACGTTGCCGACTTGCTGGTCTGGTATCACCTGGCATGGTGCGGCGAAAGCGTACGTCGTGAGAGCGAGCTGGTCGCGCGTTTGATGACCAAGGGGGAGGGCTTTGATTACGAAGACCGTAAACGCCTGCTGGATCTGGTAGGTGAGTTGACCAGCGACATTATTCCACGTTACCGTAAACTGGCCGAATCCGGTCAGATCGAAATATCGGCTACACCCCATTACCATCCCCTGGCGCCGTTGCTGATTGATTTTGCCAGTGCCAAGGAAGCGATGCCGGATGCGCCTATGCCCAAGTCCCCGCATTATCCCAAGGGACGGTTGCGCGTAACCCGCCATATTCAATTGGCAAAACAGAGCCACAAGGCGCGATTCGGCAGCGAACCCATAGGAATGTGGCCTGCCGAGGGCTCAATTTCCGTGGAAACACTGGAAGTGATGGCCGAGGAAGGTTGTCATTGGGCCGCCAGCGGCGAAGGCGTATTGGTCAATAGTCTGCGCAGTTCCCATCAGGCTGTGCCCGAGCGCGGTCAGTATTTATATCGCCCCTATCGCATGGAAAAGGGCGCGGATGGTTTGCAGTGTTTTTTCCGTGATGATCACTTGTCCGATCTGATTGGTTTTGAATATTCGCGTTGGCACGGCAAGGATGCAGCACTGCACTTTATCGACCAGCTGGAGAATATAGCCAGACAGGCGCCGGAGGGAGAAACGCCGGTAGCAAGCGTGATTCTGGATGGCGAAAATGCCTGGGAATATTATCCCTACAACGGATTTTATTTTCTGGATGAGTTGTATGCCCAGATAGAAGCACACACCAAGATTCATACCACTACCTATGCTGACTATGTCAAATTAAGCCCGATACGCACGGACATCGCCGCTTCAACCAGCTTGCCGACTATTGTGGCCGGAAGTTGGGTCTATGGCAATTTTTCAACCTGGATAGGTTGTGAAGATAAAAATCGCGCCTGGGACCTGCTGTGCGCGGCCAAACTGAGTTACGACATGGTCATGTCCAGCGGTCGTTTAAGCCCGGAACAGCGGGAAGCCGCCGAAAAACAGCTGTGTTCCTGCGAAAGTTCGGACTGGTTCTGGTGGTTTGGTGACTATAATCCTTCCAACTCGGTCGCCAGTTTTGATCGTCTGTACCGGCATAACCTGACTGAATTGTATCGTTTGCTGCAATTAACTGCACCGAAAAGCCTGAATGATCCGGTCAGTCTGGGATGTTCAGGCGAAACTGAAGTGGATGGAGCGATGCGCCGCGCAACCGAATAGCCAGCCTGCGTATGTCGTTATATAAAAACAATAAGATCAAGTACTTATGATAAACAATCGCACCAGCGGCATCCTGCTGCACCCGACCTCATTACCCGGTCCTTTTGGCGCCGGCGATCTGGGCTCCAATGCCTATCTCTTTGTCGACTGGCTGGTCGGTGCCGGACAATGTTATTGGCAAGTTTTGCCCTTAGGCGAAATCGGCCCGGGAAACTCTCCTTATATGAGCACCTCTGCCTTCGCGGGTAATGTGCTGCTGATCGACCTTTACGAATTACTTCATCAGGGCTGGCTGGTGGAGGAGGATATACAACCCCTCGCGGAGTTCCGCCAAGACAAGGTGAATTTTGCATTGCAGGGGCCGTTTAGAATCGAACGCCTACGCCGCGCCGCCAAGCGTTTCTTCGCAGGCAATGATGCAACCCCGCACGCTGCCTACACTGAATTTTGCATGACTGAAGGTGAATGGCTGGAGGATTATGCGCGCTTCATGACCATCACTGAGCAGCAGGAAGGGCGTCACTGGAATCTGTGGCCTGAGGCGCTTGCCAACAGGGATGCGCAGGCTTTACGGTTTCTTGAAGCGATCAGCGCGGAGAAAATTGACTTCTGGAAATTTTGCCAATGGTGCTTTTCCCGCCAATGGATGCAATTAAAACACTATGCCAATGAGCGTGGCGTCAAATTGATCGGCGACGTGCCGATATTTGTCGCCTATCAAAGCGCCGATGTATGGGCGCACCGCGAACTTTTTGAACTCGATGATGCCGGTTTGCCAACGGCCGTTGCAGGTGTTCCGCCGGATTATTTCAGTGCAACTGGGCAGCTCTGGGGTAATCCGCTCTACCGCTGGGACTTGCATGAACAGACCGGCTACATTTGGTGGATAAGACGTTTACAGCATGCACTGCGCAGTTTTGATCAGGTGCGCATCGACCATTTCCGGGGTTTTGCCAGTTATTGGGAAGTGCCTGCGCACGAAACGACCGCAATCAACGGCCGATGGATGCCCGGTCCGGGCGCCAAACTTTTTGAAGCGTTTGAGAATGCATTTCTGCATTTGCCCATCATTGCCGAAGATCTGGGCGTCATTACTCAGGATGTGGTTGAATTGCGCGACAAGTTCAAACTGCCGGGGATGCGCATCCTGCAGTTTGCCTTTGCCGAAGATCATTCCAATTATTTCTTGCCGCATAATTACCTGCCCAATACGATAGCCTATACCGGTACGCATGATAACGACACGATGCGGGGCTGGTGGAATACGGCCTCTGAGCACGAAAAAAACTTTGTCCGTCACTACCTGGGCAAGGATGAAGTAGATGTTCCATGGGACATGATGAGTTCACTCTCTGCTTCGGTGGCTAATACGGTAATTTTCCCTATGCAGGATGTGCTCTGTTTGTCTGGTGAGCATCGCATGAACTATCCGGGAAGTGCGGAAGGGAATTGGGAGTGGCGTTTTACATGGGAGCAGGTGCAGCCCTGGCAAACCATCAAATTAGCGAAAATCACTGCAGCGCATGGTCGCAGCTGATTGCCTCATGAAGGTCATTCAGCGTGAATCTGGACACCGAGTAGTCTGATACGCTGCACCAACCCTAGGTAAGGGCTGGTGCATGACACTCTACTTCTTGTTTACTGTCGCCTTCAGCGTAGCACCCGGCTTGAATGCCGGTACTTTTGAAGCTGCGATTTTTAGTTCTGCTCCCGTTTTTGGATTACGGCCGACGCGTGCAGCGCGTTCACGTACTTCGAATGTTCCAAAACCCACCAAGGCCAGGCTGTCGCCTTGTGCCAGTGTTTCCCCGATGATTTCGATCAGTGCGGCAACATTATGCTCAGCAACAATTTTTGTACTTCCCGTTTTTGCGGCCAAAGCATCAATCAGTTCTTTTCTGTTCATATAAATTCCTCCGTGAGTAAGCTCGTTAATAGATGGCTGCGCGTAACAGCGGGCAAAGTCTAACACTCAACTGCCGCAAACTGAACAACTCAGCGCGTTTCTGTCGAATTATTTTTTTGTATGACGGCGAATAACCCGACTATCTGCTCAAAACACCGTTTTGCGCTGTATTTACAGGGCAGAGTGACCGCGCTCAGGCTATTGAACAACGGATAATTTTCTGCTCTAATGCGCTTGTTATTTTAATAATTATTTAATAATAGAACTATAAAATGCTTACATCGACTCAGGTAGTAGCGGCACTGTCGGCTTTGGCACAACACACTCGTCTGGAGGTATATCGCCTGCTGGTGGCGTGCGGGCCGCAAGGAATGGCGGCGGGTCAGGTGGCCGAAAGGCTGAAAGTGTCGCCGGCGAACATGTCATTTCATTTCAAGACACTGAGTCACGCGGGATTGATATCGAGCAGGCAGGACGGGCGCTTTGTCTATTACGCGGCAAATTTCACCGTGATGAATGGCATGCTGGCCTATCTCACGGAAAATTGTTGCGCTGGCAATCCGGGGGCCTGCGCGATTCCAATCAAACAATGTTAATTAATAAACAACAAAAGGCAGTGAGATGAGCGAAAAACAATACAACGTGCTGGTGTTATGTACCGGCAATTCCGCACGCAGTATCTTGGGCGAAGTGTTATTCAACGTACTGGGCAAGGGCAGATTCATTGCACACAGTGCGGGCAGCAAACCGGTCGGGCGCGTCAATCCGGCAGCCCTTGAATTATTACAGCAACAGGGGCACGACATTACAGGGTTGCGCAGCAAGAGTTGGGACGAATTCGCCGCTCCCGGCGCGCCGGAAATCGACTTCATCTTTACCGTGTGCGATAACGCCGCCGGTGAAACCTGCCCGATATGGCCGGGCAAACCGGCTACCGCGCACTGGGGCATCCCCGACCCGGCGCATGTCGAGGGCGAGGAAGCGCGGCGCGCCGCATTCAACACTGCCTACGCACAACTGGCACGGCGTATCCAGTTATTTATGAGTCTGCCGATTGATAAACTGGACAAGCTGACCCTGAAGGAAAAGCTTGCCGAAATCGGGCAAATACAAGACTGAGGATCGAGAATAATGAATCTGTTCGAACGCTATCTGACCTTGTGGGTATTTCTGTGCATCATTGCCGGGGTGTTGCTCGGACAGTTTTCCCCTGCTTTATTTCAGGCCATCGCCGGACTGGAAATCGCCGGGGTAAACATTCCCGTGGGCGTGCTGGTGTGGGTGATGATTATTCCGATGCTGCTGCGCATAGACTTTGG
This sequence comes from Gallionella sp., assembly GCA_030652475.1. Lineage (GTDB taxonomy): Bacteria > Pseudomonadota > Gammaproteobacteria > Burkholderiales > Gallionellaceae > Gallionella. The sequence goes on from JAUSAO010000033.1 coordinate 33,502, forward strand.
CGCGTTGCATCAGGTCAAACAGCATGTGCGCGGTATCGGCGTCACGCTGTTCGTCAACTGGGCGGTGAAGCCTTTTTCAATGGCGCTGCTGGGCTGGTTGTTTATCCGCCATGTGTTTGCGGACTATCTTCCGCCTGACCAACTGGACAGCTATATCGCAGGGCTGATCCTGCTGGCTGCCGCACCCTGCACCGCAATGGTGTTCGTGTGGAGCAATCTGGTCAAAGGCGACCCCTATTTCACCTTGTCGCAAGTAGCGCTCAACGATGCCATCATGATCTTCGCCTTTGCGCCGCTGGTAGGGTTGTTGCTCGGTATCGCCAGCATCACCGTGCCGTGGGCAACCTTGTTCGTCTCGGTGCTGTTCTATATCGTGATTCCCGTCATCGTCGCACAGCTGTTGCGCAGGCGGTTGCTGGCGGGAGGGGATGTCGCGTTCGGGCAGAAGCTGCAACGCATCGGGCCGTACTCAATCGCCGCACTGCTGCTGACGCTGGTGTTGTTGTTCGCCTTGCAGGGCAAGGCCATCATCGCACAGCCGCTGGTGATCGCCATACTGGCCGTGCCTATTTTGATTCAGGTGTTATTCAATTCCAGCCTGGCCTACTGGCTGAACCGTCGCCTGGGAGTGGCGCACTGCGTCGCTGCGCCGTCCGCCTTGATAGCCGCGAGCAACTTCTTTGAACTGGCGGTCGCCACCGCCATCAGTCTGTTCGGTTTTCAGTCCGGTGCGGCGTTAGCCACCGTGGTCGGCGTGCTGATTGAAGTGCCGGTGATGCTGGCGGTGGTGAACGTGGCAAACCGGTCGCGCGATTGGTATCAACAGACGGCCCATGCGCGATGAAAATGCTGTCCACGAAAATCACGAACAAATGCGCAAGAAACCTTGATCAAAGAGTTCATGTTGAATAGACGTTTCGTGTCTTTCGTGATTTTCGTGGACAAGGCGTTTGACGTTACCAAATTTTGTCTTCCCGCATGTGGTAGAATGCGCCCCCTTTACATTTAGCAAGGCTGTTCCCATGTCACGCCAACTTCGCAATATCGCCATTATCGCCCACGTTGACCACGGTAAGACTACTCTGGTCGATAAGCTGCTGTCTCAGGCGGGCTCTTTCTCCGCACATCAGCATGTTGCTGAGCGCGTCATGGATAACAATGACCTGGAAAAAGAACGCGGAATTACCATTCTGGCGAAGAATTGTGCGGTGGAATATGAAGGCGTGCACATCAATATCGTGGACACGCCGGGCCACGCCGACTTCGGCGGCGAAGTGGAACGTGTGCTGGGTATGGTGGATGGCGTGTTGCTGCTGGTTGACGCGGTCGATGGCCCGATGCCACAGACCCGTTTCGTGACCAAAAAAGCACTGGCGCTGGGCTTGCGTCCTATCGTGGTAATCAACAAGGTGGACCGTCCGGGCGCGCGTCCTGACTGGGTAGTTGATCAGACTTTCGATTTGTTCGACAAGCTGGGTGCGTCTGACGAGCAGCTTGATTTCCCGGTTGTTTATGCGTCTGCATTGATGGGTTACGCCAAGACTGAACTGGAAGCGGTTACAGACAACATGTTCCCGCTGCTGGATGTGGTGTTGAATCATGTTCCGGCCCCTTGCGTTGCCGCAACCGAAGAGCCATTGCAATTGCAAATTTCCGCGCTGGATTATTCCAGTTTCGTTGGCCGCATCGGCGTGGGTCGCGTCACACGCGGCAAGATCCGTCCAGGCCAGGAAGTCATGGTCATGAATGGCGATAAGTCTTCCAAAAAGGCACGCGTCAATCAGGTGCTGGGTTTCCGTGGCATCGAACGCGTGCTGCTGGATGAAGCAATGGCAGGCGATATTGTCCTGATTAACGGCATCGAGGAAATCGGCATCGGCGTGACCATCGCCGATGTAAGCAAGCCAGAAGCCTTGCCTTTGCCCAAGGTCGATGAGCCTACGCTCAGTATGAACCTGATGGTGAATACCTCGCCATTGTGCGGGCAGGAAGGCAAGATGATCACCAGTCGTCAGATTCGTGATCGTCTCAACAAGGAATTGCTGGTCAATGTAGCCTTACGTGTCGAAGAAACCGACAACACCGATGTGTTTTTGCTGTCGGGTCGCGGTGAGTTGCATTTGACTATTTTGCTGGAAACCATGCGCCGTGAAGGTTTCGAGATGGGCGTGGGCAAGCCGCGTGTGGTTTACCGTGAAATCAACGGCGAACGTTGTGAGCCGTTTGAAATGCTCACCGTGGACGTGGAAGACACCAACCAGGGCGCCGTCATGGAAGAGCTGGGCCGTCGTCGTGGCGACCTGCAAGACATGCAGCCGGACGGTCATGGTCGTGTGCGTCTGGAATACCGTATTCCTGCGCGTGGCCTGATCGGCTTCCAGTCCGAGTTTATGACCCTGACGCGCGGCACCGGCATCATGGCGCACGTATTTGATGACTATGCACCGGTCAAGGCCGATATGCCGGGGCGTCGTAACGGTGTGCTGGTATCTTCCGAACCCGGCGAGGCCGTGGCTTACGCACTCTGGAAACTGGAAGATCGCGGTCGTATGATCGTTGTCCCCGGCGACAAGCTGTACGAAGGAATGATCATCGGCATCCACAGCCGCGACAACGATCTGGTCGTTAACCCGATCAAGGGCAAGCAACTGACCAACGTGCGTTCGTCCGGTACCGATGAAGCGGTTCGCCTGACCCCGCCTGTGCGCCTGACGCTGGAATCGGCTGTCGAGTTCATTGACGATGATGAATTGGTTGAAGTTACGCCGATTTCGATTCGTGTTCGTAAACGTTATCTGACCGAAAACGAACGCAAGCGCAACGTACGCGGCTTGTAATTCGCAGGCAGTACCAGAAAAACGCCGCGCGTCTCCAAGTCGCGCGGCGTTTCGCATTTCAAAGTACAGTAAAATTACCGCGTGCCTTGCAAGTTAACGAGAAAGGACACGCGATGAACGGTCAAGATATACGCTGGCAACAATGCTATGCCAATTTCCAAAAAGCATTGCTGCAACTGTGCAGTGCCGTTGAATTGAGCGAACAGCGCACACTCTCAAATCTGGAAAAGCAGGGGGTTATTCAAGTTTTTGAATTTACTCATGAATTAGCCTGGAATGTGTTGAAGGATTATTTGCAGGATCAGGGCAACCAAAACATCAAGGGCTCAAAAGAGGCCACACGAGAAGCTTTCAAGGTGGAACTCATTGCTGACGGTGAGCAGTGGATGGCGATGATACAAAGCCGGAATATCTCCTCGCATACCTATGATGAACACACAGCAGAACAATTGGTGAGTGCCATCATCGGGCATTACTTTCCACTGTTTGTCGCGTTGCAAACAGAAATGGAAAAATATCTGCCATGAGTACGATGCCGTCCTTTGGCCTGTCTGCGGCGACGCTGGATAAACTCAGCTGCGTTTTTGCGCGGCACAATCTCATCCGCTCTGTGTTGATCTACGGCTCGCGTGCAAAAGGTAACTATCGTGCGGGGTCGGATATTGACCTGACGATCAAGGGCGATGAGATTTCGTTTGCAGAACTCATGCAAATCGAAGATCAGATTGATGACTTGATGCTGCCTTACACCGTGGATTTATCGCAATATCAGCAGATAGGCAATGACGAATTGATCGCGCATATCGATCGCGTCGGGGTGGAAATTTACAACAAGGCGTAGTTATTCGGTACCAATATACATGGAACAGACTATTTACATTATCGCGGCTCTTCTTGCTAGTCTGCTGTTAGGTGCGGCTGTTATCTGGCTGGTGTTGCGCGAGCGCATTTCGCGTGCAGAGGGCGATGCTCAGGTCGAGCTGGCGCGTCTCAATGAGCGCTTGAGCGCAGCGCAGGAAGACGCCAGGCGTCAGATTACAGCGCGAGCCGATGCAGCATCCATTCTGCAAAAACTTGAACCCTCATTGAGCCACTCTGGTCTGTTGGGATAATTTGGCCGTGGACTTCAGCAAATGATCACATCATTCCATGCGAAATACTTCGCGCATGAACTTACGCGACGGCATGGAGCCAACGATGTAGGTCGTTTATCACAATCCCTTTTTGACGCCAGCGTTGACCTGAACCCGCACCAGATTGAAGCTGCCTTATTCGCATTAAAATCCCCGCTGTCCAAGGGCGTTCTGCTTGCCGACGAAGTAGGCTTAGGTAAAACAATTGAGGCAGGCATTGTCCTGTGCCAATACTGGTCAGAACGCAGGCGACGGTTGTTGGTTATCTGTCCTGCGTCCCTGCGCAAGCAATGGGCGCTGGAACTGGAAGAGAAGTTCAATCTGCCTGCGGTCGTGCTGGATGCAAAAACCTGGAGCGATACACTCAAAAAAGGTCAATCTCCGCTCAGCCAGAAAACCATCATCATCCTGTCGTATAACTACGCTAACAAGATGCGTGATGAACTGAAAGCCATTGCCTGGGATTTGGTGGTCATCGACGAAGCACACAAACTCCGCAACGCCTACCGTGAAAGCAACAAAATCGGGCAGGGTTTACGCTGGGCGACTGAAGATTGCCGCAAGCTGCTGTTGACCGCGACGCCTCTACAAAACTCATTGATGGAGTTATATGGCTTATCCACCCTGATCGACGAACACCTGTTTGGTGATGTGAATGTGTTTCGCAGTCAGTATGTTTCGGCAGGTGGTGATCTGGAGGGTTTGCGGCAGCGGTTGTCAGGGTTTTGTCGGCGCACTTTGCGCAATCAGGTCACGGAATATATCCGCTACACCGAACGGCGTGCCATCACCCGACCATTCCGTCCCACCGATGCCGAACACCAACTCTACGAGGCAGTGAGTGAATTTTTGCTCCGGCCGAACAGCTACGCCATTCCGCATCGCCAGCGACACCTCACCGAACTGATCCTGCGCAAGCTGCTGGCATCCTCTTCGCTGGCGGTTGCTGGTACGCTGGAGACCATGAAGTTCAGGCTGGAAGCCTTGCGTGATGAGAAAATACAGGATGATCCTGAGTTTGCCGAACAACTGATTTCCGAGGAAGACATTGAAGAAGACTTGCTCGATGAAATACTGGATATAGATCCACCCGAAGAAGATGACAATACGTCCCAGCTCACGATTGACCGGAAGCAGTTAAAAGAAGAAATCGACTTGCTGGCTGAGTTGGTAGCCTGTGCGCGTAATATCGGCACCGACACTAAAACTCGCAACCTGCTGAGTGCGCTGGAAATCGGTTTTCAGCAAATGGCTACAACTGGCGCGCAACGTAAGGCGCTTATCTTCACCGAATCACGCCGTACCCAGGCTTATCTGAAAGAGTATCTGGAAGCAAATGGCTATGATGGCCAAGTTGTTCAATTCAGCGGCACCAACAACAGCCCGGAAGCCACGGCTATTTATGAAAACTGGCTCTCGGCCAATCAAGGCACCGGTCGTATTGCTGGCTCCCGTGACATTGATATTCGCACCGCACTGATTGAGAATTTTCGCGATCAGGCCAGCATTATGATCGCCACTGAAGCGGCTGCCGAAGGCGTCAATATCCAGTTTTGTTCGCTGGTCATCAACTACGATCTGCCTTGGAATCCGCAGCGGGTGGAGCAGCGGATAGGTCGCTGTCATCGTTATGGGCAACAACATGACGTAGTTGTTATCAACTTCCTCAACGAGCGTAACGAGGCTGATCGTCGCGTCTTGGAGCTGCTGACCGAAAAATTTAACCTGTTCAATGGCGTTTTTGGTGCGTCCAATGACGTTCTGGGTAGCATTGAATCTGGTGTGGATTTTGAAAAACGCATCCTGTCTATATATCAGGAATGTCGTACGCCCGCAGAAATTGATATTGCCTTTAAAACACTGCAAGCGGAAATGGACGAGCGTATTCAGTCGCGCATGACCGACACCCGCAAAATGCTACTCGAAAATTTCGATGAAGATGTGCATGAGCGACTGCGCCTTCAGTTGAGCGATGCAAAAACCCAGCTTGATCGTTTTAGTAAACGCTTCTGGTCGCTCACCCACTTCATGCTGCGTGAACGGGCGCAATTTGACGATGCCGCACTGGCTTTTGATCTTAGTAAATCGCCTGCACAACATATCGCGGCAGGGCGTTATCACCTTATATCCAAATCAACACCCGGTGCAAATAAGTCCCAGTCACTGGAAATGGATGAGGCCAAGGGGTTGGTTCAAGAGGCTCGTGCAGAATACGGCGCATTTCTTTACCGCCTCTCACACCCTTTGGGTGAATTTGTCATCGACCAGGCTAAATCGCTGGACACGCCACCTGCACACATCGTTTTTAATGTCAGCCAACACCCCGCACGTCTGCATATGATCGAAGCACTGCGCGGTAAACATGGCTATCTGGCCCTGACCGCGTTTGCGATTGAAAGTTATGAGCGTGAAGAGCATCTGCTTTTCTCCGCTATTGATGAGCAAGGGCTACCTTTGGAGCAGGAAGCCTGCGAAAAGTTATTCAATTGCATGGCTGAAAATACAGGTCCGGCTAATGTACCTGAGTCGATTAGCCAAAGATTGGCTGCCGAGGCGCAGCGACACAGCAAAGCGACCATCAGTCTATCTTTGGAAGCCAATAATCAGCACTTCAACGAAGCGCGTGAAAAACTGGAAAAGTGGGCGGATGATCTGGTGCTGGCTGCTGAGAAATCGTTGAAGGACACTAAAGAGCAAATAAAAATCTTTCAACGACAAGCCAGACTCGCTACCAGCCTTGATGAGCAGCATGAAATCCAGCAAAAAATACAGAAGCTTGAAAAGCAGCAACGACGCCAGCGGCAAGAGATTTTTCAGGTCGAAGACAATATCATCGAAAAGCGCGATGGCCTGATAGAATCGCTGGAACGTCGCCTCACCCAAAAAACTGAATCGAAACGCCTATTCACTATTGAATGGCAGGTAATATAAGTTGTCGGTTGTCGGTTTTCAGACCGAACGCCGAAAACTGAACACTGAAAACTTTTTGATGTTCAGAAAAGGGTAATGGTATGTATCATTCATTTGAGGAATTAGACGTATGGAAGCGGGCATGTACTCTTGCAGTACGTTTTTACGAAGTGTTGAAAGAATGCAGAGACTATGGACTCAAGGATCAAATGCAACGTGCGGCCGTTTCAATTCCATCAAATATTGCTGAGGGAGCAGAACGTGGTGGCAGGGATTTTGTTCGTTTTATCTCCATCGCCCGTGGTTCTGCGGCAGAACTTCGCACACAAGTGTATATCGCCCGTAAGGTAGGAATAATCGAAGAAACCATTGCGATGGAATTGGTTGAGGAACTCAAACATGTTTCCAGAATGTTGACAGGTCTAGCCAAGTCTGTCGTTCCTGAGACACCGGCACAGAAACCCAAAAATTAAAACCGAAAACTGAAACCCGACATCTGAAAACGTCCGTCTGAAACCCGAAACCATAAATCCGAAACCTGAACCACCGAAAACCGAAATCTTATGTCCAAATACGACGACCTCGTTAAGAAACTGAAAGAAATATTCCAAATTGACCGTCCTGAACTGGATTTTGGCGTCTATCGCATCCTCAATGCCCGTGTGGGCGAGATTAACGATTATCTGGAAAATCGTCTCAAAGCCAAAGTGGTTGAAAGTCTGGCAGCCTCTGGTGCTGCAAATGCGGCTGGGCTACAGAAGGAATTGCATGAGAAAGAAGCGCAATACCGTGCCGACGGCATTGATCCTGATAGCGTGCCCAAGGTGCGTGAGTTAAGACAGAAGCTGGCTGGCTATGGTGTAGGCACATCCGAACACGAAAATGCCGTGTTCACCCATCTGCTTACTTTTTTCTCGCGCTACTACGACAGCGGAGACTTCATCAGCCAGCGTCGCTACAAGGGTGACACCTACGCCATTCCCTATGCGGGTGAAGAAGTGGTGCTGCACTGGGCGAATAAAGATCAGTATTACACCAAGAGCGGCGAAAACTTTTCCAACTACGCTTTTAAGCTGGAAGATGGGCGCAGCGTGCGTTTTCGTCTGGTAGCGGCAGACACGGCCAAAGACAATCGCAAGGACAACGACAAGGAACGCCGTTTTGTATTGATTGAGCCACACACCCGTACCATCACCGATGATGAAGGTGACGAATATCAGGAAGAACTACTGCCGGTGACAGAAGAGCACGGTGAACTCGTACTGCGCTTTGAATACAAGGCCATGCCCAAAGGCACAAAGCAGGATGCACTGGTGCTTGATGCCGTCAAAACTACCCTCGACATTTGTAGGTCGGGATTCATCCCGACAACCGGCGCCAATCAAGAAAGCGTCGGGATAAATCCCGACCTACACGCTGCGGTTGACTGGCACGCTGCTCTTTCCAAGCGTGAACCCACCGAGAAAAACCCGCAACGCACTTTGCTGGAAAAATGCCTCGCCAGCTATACCACCAAAAACACGGCGGATTACTTCATTCACAAGGATTTAGGCGGTTTTTTGCGTCGCGAGCTGGATTTCTACATCAAGAACGAAGTCATGCACTTGGATGATGTGCAGAATGCCGAAAAGTTTGCCGACATCGAAAAGAACCTGCGCCTGATTCAAACCCTGCGTGCCATCGCGCTGGACTTGGTGACCTTCCTGGCGCAACTGGAAGACTTCCAGAAGAAACTCTGGCTGAAGAAAAAGTTCGTCGTGGCTACGCACTATTGCATCACACTCGACCGCGTGCCGGAAAGCCTTTATTCCGTGATTGCCGCCAACCCACTGCAATGGGAGCAGTGGGGCAAGCTGGGGATGCTGGAAGACAACAAAGCCGACTTGTTCAATCAGGATAAGGCGGGCAGCGTCGAATACCTGAAGGCGCATCCTTTCCTGATGGCGGACACCGCCCTGTTTGATGCCGCGTTCAAATCTGCCATGCTGGCAGCGGTGGATAGTCTGGATGAAAGCCTCGATGGGTTGCTGATCCACGGGGACAATTTTCAGGTGCTGAGTCTGTTACAGGAGAGGTATCGGGATCAGGTGAAGTGCATCTATATTGATCCACCTTACAATACTGAAGCAAATGCTATTTTGTATAAAAATAGTTATAAACATTCATCTTGGTTGTCGTTGATGTTTTCACGACTAGAGATAGCCAAAACTTACGAAAAATTGGAATCTAGTGTTTCAGTAATTGCAATTGATCAGGCGGAGCAGCACAGATTAACTGAAATTTTTTCAATAATTAATAGTGAAAAGCAAATTTCAATAGTATCTGTTATACATAATCCTGGCGGCACTATGAGCAATAATATTTCTGCCACAGGAGAGTTTGCATTATTTTCATATGATGATTCTAAAAAAGTACTTGGGAAAGAAAATAGAACTGATAACCCTGATATTCGTGATTTAATGAATACGGCTAAAGGGAATGCTGGTTCTTATCTGCGATGTACAAGTAAAACATCCTTTTATCCAATATTTGTGAAGGATATGAAAATAATTGGTTTCGGTGATATTTGTAATGTGGATTTTCATCCTAGTGGACGAAATGTTAAGAGAGATAATGGAGTTATTGAAGTTTATCCCATTGATAATGATGGGGTTGAGAGAAAGTGGGTTTTATCACGAGATAGTATAGTCAATCACGGTTCTGAGCTTCGTCTTAAGTTGAACAAAAAAACTGGTGAAGTAAGAGTTGAAAGGGTTAAATCGGAGATTAATTATAAAACCATTTGGATTGATGGAAAATATAGTGCGAAAAAATATGGAACTGAACTTCTTGGAGACCTTCTACCGATTACTAGAAGTATCCCACCCTTATATCCAAAATCTATTCATTTAGTAAAAGACTGCCTTCATGCTGCCAGCGGAAATGATTTAAGCGCTGTTGTTTTGGATTATTTTGCAGGCTCTGGCACAACTGGTCATGCGGTCATAAATCTAAATCGTGCTGACAGTGGTCATCGAAAATATATACTAGTCGAACAGGGAGAGTATTTTGATACTGTGACAAAACCTCGTATTCAGAAGGTTGCTTATTCTGCCGACTGGAAAGACGGTAAAGCCACAGCCACGCAGACGGGCATATCACATGCCTTCAAAGTGCTGAAAATTGAAAGCTACGAAGACACGCTGAACAATCTGCAACTGCGCCGCAGTGAAGCGCAGCAAAGCCTGCTCGACACGCTGCCGGAAACAGCCCGTGAAGATTACCTGCTGCGCTATCTGCTGGACATTGAAAGCCGTGGCTCGCTGTTGTCGGTGGAGCAGTTCAACCAGCCGTTTGATTGCAAGCTGAAAGTGGCGGTGGATTCGGCGGGTGCATATGAAGAGCGCGGCATTGATCTGGTGGAAACCTTCAATTATCTGATCGGCCTGCGCGTGAAGCATATCGACATGCAGCGGGATAAGGGTTTCGTGGCGGTCACCGGCTGGCTGCCTACGGGTGAGAAAACGCTGGTGTTGTGGCGCGACGTTGAACAGGTCGATTACGAAACCTTGAACCGCCTGTGCGATAAGCTGGCGATTAACCCAGCGGACAGTGAATTCGAGATCGTCTATATCAACGGCGACCACAATATCCCCGCCGTATTCGTAAGTCTCGAAGCCGAAGGCGGCATGACCAAAACCTTGAAGCTGCGCCAGATCGAACCGGAATTCCTGAGCCGTATGTTCGCGGTGGAAGCCCAGTAACCATGAATAAAAAATCGGTTCCTGCTCTTTCTGTTGACCTGCTGGTAAGTGCCATCGGTCAGTTTCATGCCGAAATGACGGCACGGGTCTCGCGAGCACTGGCAGTTGTTGCAAATTTTGCAACAACTGAAACACGGTCCAATTTTCCACTTGAAAAAATATTTTTCAATCATTGGCAGTTTTATTTATCGTACCCGCAGATTGTGGAGTCACTGTCTCCATTATTGCGGGCCGAATTTAGCATCTCGGCAAAAGAAAATCTATCTCAGTTGGGCGATCAACCATGAGTAGCTTCCACAAACAACTCGTGCTCAATCAGTGGATGATGGGGTTTTTCAAGGGCGGCAGCTTGTCTGCGCTGAAAATCCGTTTGGGTGAAGATCGGCATGAGGGCATAGACGAGGACGGGCAAAGCGGATTTTTCCATGAGTTGCAGCAAAATTTGTTTCAGGTGGATCGGATCAGTGAGCAAGATTTGCGGCGTTACGACCTGAACATCGTGCAGCATTGGAATGCCATCACCGAACAGCGCAACAAGGTTGAAGGCACCGTGCTCAACATGAAGTACTTCCAGTATCTCTCGCTGCTGTTCACCGAGATCTATCTGGACTGGTATTTCAACCACCGCCAGCAATTGCTGGATGGTTTGAATGAGGCAATGCAGGCATATAACGCCGAGTTGCCAGCTAAAAACAAAGCCGAACATTGCTTTCAGCCTTTCGATGCGGATGAACTGAACAAGCTGGCGTTCTGGAACGCCACTGGCAGCGGCAAGACGCTGCTGTTGCACGTCAACATCAAGCAGTATCTGCATTACTTCCAGAACGGTCAAAAAGACGCGTATCCAGATAAGATCATTTTGCTCACACCCAACGAAGGCTTGTCGCGACAGCATTTAGCAGAATTGCAGCTCTCCGGCTTTGGCTTCTGCCGCCTGTTCGATAAAAACCGCAGTGGCGTGTTTAGAGGCACAGTTGAGCTTATCGACATCAACAAGCTTGGCGATGAGATGGGCGACAAGACGGTCGCGGTAGAAGCCTTCGAGGGGAATAATCTGGTGCTGGTGGATGAAGGGCATCGCGGCACGGGAACGGCAGCCGGTGCATGGATGAGTCGTCGTGAAGCACTGGTGCGGGGCGGCTTCGCCTTTGAGTATTCCGCCACCTTTGGTCAGGCGGTAGCAAAGGGCTTGACGGTTCTCAAGGCTGAGGAAGAAATACGCAAGAAAAAAGCAAAAGTGCTGTTTGATACAACCAACCTGAAAAAACTGGATGATGATCAAAAGCAGCAGTTGATGCTGACCGGCGACGATAAACGTAGGGCGCGCACTATGGCGACGCGGGAAATTTACGCCAAAAGTATCCTGTTCGACTACTCGTACAAGTTTTTCTACGAGGATGGTTACGGCAAGGAATCGCTGATTCTCAATCTAAAGGACGAGGATTACACCCAGGAAGATACGGCACGGCAATACTTTACCGCCTGTCTGCTGAGCTTTTATCAGCAGCAATACCTGTGGAGCACGAACCGCGACAAGCTGACCGATTTTAATATTGAAAAGCCGTTGTGGATCTTTGTCGGCAATACCGTGTCGGGTGAAGATTCCGATATTTTGAATGTGCTGAGATTTTTGGCGGGATTTTTGAATGACGAGGCAAAAACCAAGCAGTGGCTGAAGGATTTACTGGCCAATACTGCGCGCTTGATCGATGCCAAAGGACGGAATATTTTTCATGATCGCTTTGCGCCCTTGATGGAATTCAATGCTGATGAGGTCTATGCGGACATTCTCAAGAAGCTTTTCAATGCCGATGCAAAGCAACGCTTGAAGGTGGTCAATCTGAAGAGCAGCAAAGGTGAGCTGGCGCTGCGTGTGGGTGAAGCAGAACCGTTTGGCCTGATCAATATCGGTGATGATGCCGGTTTTTTTAAGGAAGCTGAAAAGATTGAGAATCTGGCATTGTTTGATACCGAGGCAGATGACTTTGGTGGTTCGATGTTTGGCACGCTCAACAGTCGTGAAAGTCAGCTGCATGTGCTGATTGGCTCGCGAAAGTTTACCGAAGGCTGGAGCAGTTGGCGCGTGTCCACTATGGGCTTGCTCAATATGGGTAAGGGCGAAGGCTCGCAAATCATCCAGTTGTTTGGACGCGGCGTGCGCTTGAAGGGTAAGGAGTATTCACTCAAACGCAGTACGTCGGCACAACGTCCAAAAGGGGTGCATCTTGAGCGGTTGGAAACGCTGAATATCTTCGGCGTGAATGCCGGGTACATGGCCTCCTTCAAGGAATATCTGAAAGAAGAAGGTGTTACGCCGCCGGATGAGATGATTCAGTTGGATTTTGAAACGCGCCCTAATCTGCCAAAGAGCAAGCTCAAGACGCTGGCGCTGAAAGACGGCTACAAGGACAACCAGATCAAGGGTTTTAAGCGCACGCACTTTCCGTGGCTATACGAAGTGCCAGCAGAGTTTGCAGGCAAGATCAAGGATGCTCATATCGAGCTGGATTTGTATCCAAAAATCGAGGCGATGGCGGCGGGAAAAACTCTCGATGGCACCGGGCCAATTATCAATGTTCGGCAAACCGGAAAAATTGCCGGTGCCACAATGGCGCTGTTCGATTTCGACAGGATTTACTTGGGGGTGCAGGAATTCAAGCAATTGCGCAGTTGGAGTAACTTGCGTCTCACGCGTTCTCGCCTGGTCGATTTTTGCCTGACGCAGAGCGATTGGTACACGCTTTATATTCCACCCGCCGAGCTGACTATTTTCAACATTGCCGATATCGCCAAGCAGGAAGATATACTCATCAGACTTTTGCAAGACTATACCGACCGGTTTTACAAGTCACTAAAAACGGCTTACGAAGGCCAGTTCTACGACATCGTGAGCGTGGATAAAGACGATGACTCGCTGCTCAAGGTGTATCACTTCGATATCGACAACACTGAAGACGGGGAAGCCTACGAGAAGAAGATCAGGGCGCTTCAGGTGTTGGTAAAGGATGGAAAGTTAGGCGAGGCCAGTCAGTGGAATGCTGGCCAGATGGTCGCTATCTGTTTTGATCATCATCTTTATTACCCGTGGTTTGCTACCCAATCGGGTGAATCCCTTAATGATGGCATCGTGCCGCTAAAAATGCGCCCGCTTGCGTTTGATGCGCCCAGTGAAGTTCAGTTTGTGCGTGACCTTGAAGCATTCCATAAGTCGGAGTCTGGAAAGAAAATAATTGGCAAGCGCAGTCTTTACCTTCTGCGTAATGCCGACACAAAAGCTAAAGGGCTGGGCTTCGCCTTGGCAGGCAATTTTTACCCGGATTTCCTGCTGTGGCTGGTGGATGATGAAACTGGCGAGCAGTGGCTAAATTTTGTTGATCCGAAAGGATTGCGCCAGATGAACCTGACTGATCCCAAGCTTGGCCTATACAAGGAAGTGAAGGTGCTCCAAGAAAAGCTGGGTGATCCGAAGCTGACGTTGAATGCTTTCATCGCTTCAGGAACGCAGTTTGCAAGTCTGTTGAATGTTTCCTGTAGCCGGATCGATCTTGAAGAGCGGAATGTGTTGTTTATGTCAGATGGTGGGCAAACTTATTTGAAGAGAATGTTCGAGCGGATGACTGCATGACCGATGCGGCAACTCAAAGATGTTTGGCGCAATGGCGTTGCGAACAAATAAACTTGGCGAATTGATTCACTTGTACTCAAATTATATTTTTCAGGGCAACGGGGATATGCAACTTTATACATTCGTTTCACTTGTAATTGGCCTGCTGACAGGCGCGGCAGTCATTTGGCTGGTGTTGCGCGAGCGCATTTCGCGTGCGCGGGGCGATGCTCAGGTCGAGCTGGCACGTCTCAATGAGCGTTTGAGCGCAGCGCAGGAAGACGCCAGGCGTCAGATTACAGCGCGAGCCGATGCAGCATCCATTCTGCAAAAACTTGAACAGGAATTGGGCGATTTGCGCGAGAAGACGGGCGCGACAGAGTCCACTGTGGCCAGCCAGCGCGCTCAACTGGGCGTAATTCAACGCGAAAAGGATGAGCTTGCCGCGTTGCGCGATCAGCTCACCGCAGAGCGGCAACGGCTGAGCAATCAGGTGAGCGAGCTTTCCACCAGTCTGGATGCGGAGCGCAACAAGGCCGTTGAAAATCTCGCCATCCTGAATAACGCAAGGGAAGAATTAAGAAATCAATTCAAAGTATTGGCTAATGAAATACTGGAAGACAAGACAAAGCGTTTTACCGAGCAGAATCAGACCAATATCAGTCAGTTGCTCGAACCGCTGAAAATCAAGATCACCGAGTTTCAGGGGCAGGTGCAGGAGGTCTATGTTCAGGAAAGCAAGGACAGGTCCGCATTGAACGAACAGGTCAAGCAACTGATGTCGCTGAATAGTCAGTTGTCAAAGGATGCGCACAATTTAACCTCCGCGCTCAAGGGGCAGGCCAAGACACAGGGTAACTGGGGCGAGCTGATTCTGGAAAAGGTGCTGGAGGCCTCCGGTTTGCGTCGCGGCCACGAATACGACGTGCAGGAAAGTCATACCCGTGCCGACGGCACACGCGCTCAGCCGGACGTGGTGGTCCATCTTCCCGAAGACAAACATCTGATCGTGGATGCCAAGGTGTCGCTGAACGCGTATGAAGAGTACGCCAATGCCGAGACCGATCATCAGCGCGATGCCGCGATGAAACGCCACCTGGAATCGGTGCGCAACCATATCAGGGAGCTGTCCGAGAAAAATTATCAGCAGCTTTACGGCCTGAAATCGCTCGATTTCGTGCTGATGTTCATCCCGGTGGAGCCGGCCTTCATGCTGGCCATCTCGCATGACAGCGAGCTGTGGCAGGATGCCTGGAAGCGTAATGTTTTGCTGGTCAGTCCCAGTACCTTGCTGTTCGTGGTGCGCACCGTGGCGCATCTGTGGCGGCAGGAGCAGCAAAATCGCAACGCGCAGGAAATTGCCACTCGCGGTGCGGAGCTTTATGACAAGCTGGCAGGCTTTGTAGAAGACCTTGATAAGCTGGGCGACCGCCTGAATCAAGCCAGAGATGTTTATGATAAAGCTTATGGTAAATTCACCAGCGGCCGGGGCAACGTCATCCGTCAGGCCGAGATGCTCAAAAGCTTGGGCGTAAAGCCCGGCAAACAATTGCCGCAAAAACTGACAGATGCCGTGTTGGATGAATTGAGCGCAGAAGCAAGTCTGAGCAGCGATGTGCATGGCGCGGCGGCCAAAAAGTAAATGCAAACCCGCAAGCTGCATCGGGTTACTATCCGCCTGTCTATGATGTGCTCACACATGAAGGAAACGAAATGAAAGTACTCGACCCCTGCACGCTGGTTATATTCGGTGCCGCCGGCAATCTGAGCCGCCGCAAACTGATTCCGGCGCTGTTTCGCCTGGAGATAGCGAAACGCCTGCCCGAACGTCTGATCATACTGGGTTGCGGTATTGAACTGCGCGAACGCGAGGAATGGGTGGAGGCCGTTGGCAATATGTTGCAACAGGCCTTCCCGCAGGGGTTGGATCAGGAAGCGCTGGTGCGCTTTTGTGCACGCATGCATTACCAGGCCATTCCGCCCGGCGATGATGCAGCCTATACGCACTTGCAGCAGTTGTTGGAAGGGAATGCCGAGTTTCCGCCCAATATGGTGTATTACATGGCGGTGCGTCCCTCGGAGTTTCCCGCCATCATAGAGGCGCTTGGCGGTGTGGGATTGCTCAAGGAAAAAAACGGCTGGCGTCGCGTAGTGATAGAAAAGCCTTTCGGTTACGACTTGCTGAGCGCCCAGACTTTGCAGGGCAGCCTGCACAAACATCTGAAAGAACCGCAAATTTTCCGAATCGACCATTATCTGGGTAAAGGCACTGTTCAGAATGTGATGGTGTTCCGCTTCGCCAATCTGCTGCTGGAGCCGTTGTGGAACAATCACTACATCGATCATGTGCAAATCACCCATTCCGAGACGCTGGGGATAGAAGGGCGCGCCGATTATTACGAAGGTGCGGGCGCGTTGCGCGACATGATACAGAGTCATTTGTTGCAGTTGCTGGCTCTGGTGGCGATGGAGCCACCGGTGACCATGGCTGCCGAGCATTTGCGCGATGAGAAAGTCAAGGTGCTCAAGGCGATCCGCCCGATTACGCAGAATGCCGTGCATGCCCACGCCTTCCGCGGCCAGTACGCCAGCGGCAGCATAGACGGCAAGACAGTTCCCGGTTATCTGGAAGAACCCGGCGTGGCAGCCGACAGTACCACCGAAACCTATGCGGCACTGAAACTGTTCGTCGATAACTGGCGCTGGGCAGGCGTGCCGTTTTATCTGCGCACCGGCAAGCGCATGCCGGAAAACAGCTCGGCGATCTGCATCCGTTTCAAGAAACCGCCACAGGACTTGATGCGCCACACGCGCAGCGGCCCGTCACAACCGAACTGGATCATGCTGGGCATTCAGCCCGATGACTGCCTGAAAATGGAAATGCAGGTCAAAGTGCCGGGGCTGGATCTGCATACCCGCAGCATCAGTCTGGATGCCACCTATCGCAAGGGTAGCGAGGAAGATTTTGATGCCTATGAGGGCCTGTTGCTGGACGTGATGCTAGGCGATCATTCCCTGTTTCTGCGTATCGACGAGGTGGAGACCGCATGGCGCGTCATCGATCCCATCCTCAAAGTCTGGTCCATGGAGCGCGACTTTATCAACAGCTATCCGGCGGGAAGCTGGGGGCCGCGCGGCACATACCGGTTATTCGACCGCGACGACCAGTTCTGGCGTCATTCACTGAATCTGGACGGCGCGGATTTAAAGGCTTATTAAGATGAGCATACTTGCAGGCGACATAGGCGGCACGAAAACGCGCCTGGCCATCGTGGAAGTTGCGGGTACGCAAGTGCATATCCAGCGCGAAGTCAGCTATCCAAGCCGGGATTACGCCGAATTCGGAATGTTGCTGGACGATTTTCTGCATGCCAAGCAGGCACTGCGCGATTTTCATGTCACCTCTGCCGCTTTCGGTATTGCAGGCCCGGTACAGGGCAGGGTGGTGCAGACCACCAATTTACCCTGGCGGATAGATGCCGACGCATTGCAGCGCCAGTTCGGTATTACCTGCACCCTGCTCAACGATCTGGAAGCCACAGCGTACGGCTTGCCTGCCTTGGGGACGGAAGACTTGCTGACCCTGCAGGCAGGCGCCGAGCCTGTTTGCGGCAATGCCGCCGTGATCGCCGCCGGTACGGGGCTGGGTGAAGCCGGCTTGTACTGGGATGGAAAAAATCATCGGCCGTTCGCTACCGAAGGCGGACATGCCAGCTTCTCTCCGGCAAATACACAGGAATTCGCCTTGTTGCGCCATCTGCAACTACAACATCAGCACGTCAGTTGGGAACGCGTGGTATCCGGCATGGGTTTGCTTAGCCTGCATGAATTCCTGCGTCAGTATCGAAATATCGCTGTACCGGACTGGCTGAGCGCAGAAATGCGCGATGGAGACGCGGCAGCCGCGATTGCCAATGCGGCACTGGCAGGACGCGATGAAATCTGCGTAGCGACGCTGGACTGGTTTGTACGCCTGTATGGCGCAGAAGCAGGCAATCTCGCACTCAAGATGATGAGTCGCGGCGGCCTGTATCTGGGCGGTGGCATAGCCCCGAAAATTCTGCCATTGCTGCAAAATGGTGTATTCATGGAGGCTTTCCTTGGCAAGGGGCGGATGCGCCCTTTGCTGGAAGCCATGCCGGTCAAGGTAATTCTGAATGACCGCGCGGCACTTTATGGTCCGGCCTTGCGCGCCGCTCAACTCGCAGATGAGGCGGCAAGTAAGCGGGATAGTGCTGATTTACCGAATGCACAGGCGGTATTTGTCCATGATGACCCGGAAATGTTAAGCGCGGCGGTCGCGCAGCGCATTGCCGGATTGGCTGCCGAAGCGATAGACGCGCGCGGTGTCTTTTATCTGGCGCTGGCCGGGGGTGACACGCCGCGCCGTTGCTATGAAAAACTGCGTTCTCTCGCCATCGACTGGGGGCGTGTGCATCTGTATTTCGGTGATGAACGCTGCCTGCCTGAGGGTGATGTCCGGCGCAATGACAGCATGGCTCGTGAGGCCTTGCTCAATTATGTCACCCTGCCGCAGGGCAATATCCACTGCATACCGGCGGAACTTGGCGCAACCGAAGCCGCAGCCAGATATACGCTTGAACTGGAGTCTGCCGGCAAGCTGGATCTGGTATTGCTGGGTATGGGCGAGGACGGACATACGGCCAGCCTGTTTCCGGACAATCCGGCCAATACAGAACAGGGTGCCGCCGTACCGGTATTCAATGCGCCCAAGCCGCCCGCTGAGCGGGTATCGCTGGGCATGAGCACGCTCAATGCCGCTCGCAGAAAACTATTTCTGGTGGCTGGCGCGGGTAAGCGTGAAGCATTGGAACAGATATTGCGAGGTGTGACATTGCCAGCCGCACAAATCAGCAACGCCGAGTGGCATCTTGATCGCGCGGCATTACCCGTAACGAATGAAATTTAAGAGGAAGAAGAAAATGCAGATAGGAATGATAGGGTTGGGACGTATGGGCGCAAACATGGTGCGCCGTTTGCAGCGTGCCGGACACCAATGTGTCGTATTTGACCGCAGCACCGAGGCTGTGCAGGCACTGGCAAAGGAGGGGGCTGTTGCAGCAGAGAGTATTCAGGATTTCATGGATAAGCTGGAAACGCCGCGTGCCGTCTGGCTGATGCTGCCCGCTGCCGTTGTGGATGCCAGTATAGCGGAATTGACCCCGTTGCTGGGAGCCGATGACGTGTTGATAGACGGCGGAAACTCCTACTACAAGGATGACATCCTGCGTGCCCGGGCGCTTTCTGCCCGGGCGATACACTATGTCGATGTCGGCGTAAGCGGTGGCGTATGGGGACTGGAGCGCGGTTACTGTCTGATGATAGGCGGCGACCAGACCGCCGTATCCCGTTTGCAACCTATTTTTGTCTCGCTGGCGCCCGGTGTCGAAACGGCAGCGCGCACGGATGGCCGCACCGGTACGCCCAGCAGCGCTGAAATGGGATACTTGCATTGCGGAGTAGCCGGCGCCGGTCACTTCGTCAAAATGGTACACAACGGCATCGAATATGGCCTGATGGCCGCTTATGCCGAAGGCTTCAATTTACTGCGCCACGCCAATGTAGGCGCGGTCGAGCGGCAGGCTGATGCGGAAACTACGCCGTTGCGCGAGCCGGATACCCTGCGCTTCGATATTGATGTCGCTGAAGTCGCTGAATTGTGGCGCCGTGGCAGCGTGGTAGGTTCGTGGCTGCTGGATTTGACCGCACACGCGCTGCAAGGAGATGCCGATTTGAGCAATTTCAGCGGACGGGTATCCGATTCCGGCGAGGGACGCTGGACCAGCATTGCGGCTATCGAATCGGGCACACCCGCCCCGGTATTGACCGCGGCGTTGTTCAACCGTTTTTCATCGCGTGGTGAAGCGGATTATGCGGATAAATTGCTCTCGGCGTTACGCTTTGAATTCGGCGGGCATAACGAAAAACAGGGCTAATTCCTGCGGCTTGAGTGAAAATAGTGCTGTTCGATCATGGCTGTCAGGCCAGGCTACGGCTGGCGGCGTGTCGAGTAGCTCACTGTTTATCATGTGACAGGGGCGCGGTTAGTTGTTAAAATCCGTCCAGATTCAAATTTCATATATAGAATTATTTTTAAAATACAGGCAACATCATGAGCTCTTCAAAAAAATCCAGTTCCAAGCCACTTGACCGTTCCAATCCTCTCGTATTCGAACGGACGCTGGCCAATCATCTTACCTACACCGAAGGAAAATCCGTCAAGACCGCCAGTGAGCGTGACTGGTTTGAAGCATCCGCGCACGCCGTGCGCGATCAACTCATTGAGAAACAGCTGAAAACGGCTGAGGAGAATGCCGGGCAAGACCCGAAGCGTCTTTATTACCTTTCGCTGGAATTTTTGATTGGTCGCACGCTGTCGAATGCTGCACTCAATTTGGGCATAGAGCCTGCCCTGCGTAAAGGCCTGAAAGCACTGGGACAAGACCTGGAAAATGTCGAAGAAATCGAAATTGATGCTGCATTGGGCAACGGGGGGTTGGGGCGTCTGGCGGCCTGTTTTCTGGATTCCATGGCGACACTGGATTTGCCGGGTCAGGGATATGGCATACGCTACGAATACGGCATGTTTAACCAGCTAATCGAGAACGGACAGCAAATCGAGCGGCCCGATAACTGGCTGCGCTTTGGCAACCCCTGGGAATTTCAGCGTCCTGAGTGCATATTCCCGGTAAAATTCTTCGGTCATGTCGTTCAGTTTCCTGATGGGAATGGCAATATCGAACATCACTGGGTGGATGGTGAGACGGTGATGGCGATGGCCTACGATCTGCCTATACCGGGCTACAACACCGAGACCGTCAACAATCTGCGCCTGTGGACCGCCAAGGCAGCACGCGAATTCAATCTCGAATCGTTCAATGCGGGTGATTATCTTAGCGCGGTACAGGACAAAAATATCTCCGAAAGTCTGTCCAAGGTGCTGTATCCGAACGACAGTTCAGCCGTCGGCAAGGAACTGCGCCTGAGACAGGAGTATTTCTTCGTTTCGGCGTCCATACAGGATATCTTGCGCCGCTTCCTAGTCGAACACAGCGACTGGAATCAATTGCCCGAGAAAGTCGCGATCCAGCTCAATGATACCCACCCGGCGGTCGCGGTCGCCGAGATGATGTATCAATTGATGGATGTCCATCAATTGAAATGGGATCAGGCGTGGACATTGGTCACGCAGATTTTCGCCTACACCAACCATACCCTGATGCCGGAAGCACTGGAGACATGGGGGGTAGAGAAGTTTGAACGCGTACTCCCGCGCCATCTGGAAATTATTTTCGAAATCAACCGGCGCTTTCTGGCTATGGTTAACCACAATTTTCCGGGTGACACCGGCTTGCTCAGACGCGTTTCCATTATCGATGAAAATAATGGCCGACGCGTACGCATGGCGCATCTGGCCGTGGTGGGCAGCCATACTGTAAACGGGGTGGCCGCGATTCACAGTGAATTGTTGAAAACCACGCTATTTGTCGATTTTCATCGCATCTTCCCGAAAAAATTCATTAACGTCACCAACGGCATTACGCCGCGACGCTGGCTGAACCAGTGCAATCCCGGTTTGACCGAGATTATTTCCTCACGCATCGGCTCGAATTTTGTAGGCGAGCTTGATCAGCTTAAAAAACTGGTTGTTCATGCCGAAGATGCCGAATTCCGCAAGGAATTCCGCGCGGTCAAACAGGCCAACAAGTTGCGCCTCGCCCAGTATATACAGCAGAAAGTCGGTATAGTTGTTGACCCGAACTCGATGTTTGACGTACAGATCAAACGCATACATGAGTACAAGCGCCAACTGCTGAACGTACTGCATGTAATTACCCTCTACAACCGCATACGCAGCGGCAATGCGCACGCGGCTACCCCACGGACCATTATTTTTGCCGGCAAAGCGGCACCGGGTTACAAGCTGGCCAAATTGATCATACGTCTCATTAACGACGTGGCCAGCATCGTCAACGACGATCCAGCGGTGAACGGCAGGCTCAAGGTGGTGTTCCTGCCCAATTACGACGTTTCATCGGCGGAAAAACTGTTCCCCGCCAGTGATCTGTCTGAACAGATATCCACGGCTGGAACGGAAGCATCCGGTACGGGCAATATGAAAATGGCGCTCAACGGGGCGCTGACGATAGGCACGCTGGACGGTGCCAACGTTGAAATCCTGGAAGAAGTGGGTGAAAGCAATATTTTCATCTTCGGCCTGACGACACCCCAGGTCGCCGAGCTGCGCGTGCATGGTTACAATGCCTGGGATCATTACCACGGCAACGATGAGCTGAGACAAGTGCTGGACATGATAGGCAATGGTTATTTCTCGGTAGAAGAGCCTGATCGCTACCGCCAGATTTTTGACAACCTGACACATCATGGCGACCACTATCTGCTATTGGCGGATTACGCCAGCTACATAGCCACTCAGGACATGGTCAGTCTGCTTTATCAGGATAAGGAAGAATGGACGCGTCGGGCCATCCTTAACGTCGCGAACATGGGTAAATTTTCCAGTGACCGAACCATTATGGAATATGCTGAAAAAGTATGGGACGTGAAAAGTGTGAAGCTGAAATAAACCAGTCCGGATAATTAAGCTGTTGCATTAAAATAAATAACCACTTGATTATTCAGGTGGTTATTTTTTGGCCTATTGAGCTTAAAAATTTATCAGTTGCGCGGAAAGATGCCTGGCTGCGCTATAATTCAACGGCTTGTGCACGCTTCATGCTGTTCCTGGTTGACTGACTTTTTGGGGGTTGATTGTGAATAAAAGTACTGCCTATTTGCTGCAAGTTCGTCCTAGAGTGCCGGAACGTCTGGCGCGTCTGGAAGAACTGGCCAACAATCTCTGGTATGGCTGGGACAGGCCCACGCGCAGATTGTTTGCGCGTTTACATCCCGGCTTGTGGAAAGCCACCGGCCATAGTCCGAAGGCATTTTTAAAACGCGTAGATGAGCAACTCCTGCTGGACGCGGCTGAGGATCAGGTATTCATCGGTAATTTCAACCGAGTACTGGCTGATTACGACACTTATCATGACTATAGCCAGCCTGCGGGCGGCTTCGACTGGTTAGACCGAGGTGATCTGATTGCCTATTTCTGCGCTGAATTCGGTTTTCATGAAAGTTTCCCGATTTATTCCGGCGGACTGGGTATTCTGGCGGGTGATCACTGCAAGGCGGCGAGTGATTTGCGCCTGCCTTTTGTGGGGGTCGGGCTGTTATACCGGCAGGGCTATTTTCATCAAACCATAGACGGCGACGGCAACCAGATTGCCAGCAACACGGACTCCAGTTTCGATGATCTCCCCGTTTCGCCCGCACGGCATCCCGATGGCTCTGAGGCATATACCTCGATAGATTTGCCCGGGCGTAAGGTCAATATCAAGATATGGCAAGCCAGAGCCGGACATATCACGCTCTATCTGTTGGACACGGATATGGCAAGCAACAATATTCACGACCGCGACATTACCCATAGGCTGTACGGCGGTGACACGGTAATGCGTATCGAACAGGAAGCCGTGCTGGGCATAGGCGGCGCGCGCGCCTTGCAGGAACTGGGGCTGAAACCCACCGTCTGGCATATCAACGAAGGCCATGCCGCCTTCATGATATTGGAGCGTATCCGGGAAATGATAGTGCGTGACGGATTTGATTTCGCCACTTCACTCGAACTGGTGGCGGCGAATACCATCTTTACCACTCACACCCCTGTGCCCGCCGGGCACGATCACTTCAGTGAAGGGATGATGCAAGCCTATTTCGAACACTATTACCCCGAACTTAATCTCAACCACGGGCAATTTATGGCGCTGGGCCGTACCGCGAGCAGCCCGGATTTCAATATGACTACACTGGCGCTGCGCGGCTCACGTTTCCATAACGGGGTGTCGTGCATACATGGTGAGGTGTCTTCGCAAATTTGCAGCGAGATGTGGCCGGAGATCGAGCATCAGGAAAACCCGATGACCTATGTCACCAACGGGGTACATGCCCCCACCTTTTTGGCGACCGAGTGGATTGAGGTGCTGGAGCGTTATCTGGGTTCCGAATGGAATGCGCGTATGAACGATTTGAAACTATGGGAGGGCGTGTATGACATCCCTGACCATGTGTTCTGGAGCGTGCATCAGACGCTGAAGGTCAAAATGCTGAATGCCGTATGTGAGCGCATCACAGCCCAGCATTTCCGTAATCGCGGTTCTGAGGCCCATCTGGACAGGCTGCTCAAATATGTCAATCCGGAAAATCCCAATATTCTTACCATAGGCTTTGCGCGCCGTTTTGCGACCTATAAACGCGCCACCATGCTGTTCGGCGATATGGACTGGTTACGTGAAATACTGCACAACCCTGAACGTCCGGTGGTGTTTATTTTTGCCGGCAAGGCACATCCGGCGGATGTACCCGGACAAGACCTGATACGCCATATCACCCATGTTTCCAAGATGCCGGAATTTACCGGAAAAATATTGATCGTGGAAGGCTATGACCTCGCCTTGTCGCGCAAACTGGTTTCCGGAGTAGATGTATGGCTGAATAATCCGCTCTATCCGCTTGAGGCCAGCGGCACGTCGGGCATGAAGGCGGGCATGAATGGCAGTATTAACCTCTCTGTACTGGACGGTTGGTGGGGGGAAAGTTATGACGGCAAGAATGGCTGGGCGATCAAACCGGTATCTGAAGCCTTGAGTGAGGAGATTCGCACACACGAAGAAACCAACACGCTCTATGAATTGCTGCAAGATCAGGTTGTGCCAATGTATTACGACTATGGCAAGATGGGCTTTTCCCCCAAATGGGTGAAAATGGCTAAACGTTCGATGGCGACCATCATCCCGCGCTTCAATTCCAAACGCATGGTCGGCGAGTATCTGGCCAAGTGTTACCTGCCTGCCAGCAAACAATACGAGTTGTACACAAAAAATGAATTTGCGAATGCACACCTTCTGGCCGTGTGGAAAGCACGCGTGCAGGGTGCATGGCCCGGCGTTGCATTGCGTCGCGCCGATCAGCTGGTCGCTGAAATCAATTACGGAGACAGCTTGCACTTCGAGGTGGAAATCAATCTGAATGGACTCACACCTGACGATGTCGTGGTTGAAGTGTTGATGGGCTTCAATACCAAAAAAGAACCTCTCACTTCTGCACGACATTATCGTTTTGAACCCACCGGTACCACGAACGATAAAGGTGAAAATCGCTTCGTGACCGAATTGCAGCCGGAACAATGCGGTAATCTGGAATACCGTATCCGGGTTTATCCCTATCATGACTTACTAACGCATCCTTTTGAGCTGGGCATGATGCGCTGGCTATAACAAGCTAAGGAGATGCTGATTTATTCACCAAAACTGTCATTGCGAGCGTAGCGTGGCAATCCATGATGTTGATTATCAAATGAATTCTGGATTGCCACGTCGCTACGCTCCTCGCAAAGACGATTTAATCAGCGTTTCCCTAA
>JAUSAO010000043.1 GCA_030652475.1 Gallionella sp.
CATTTTTGAACTTGACAAACCATCCCCTCAAAGGCAGAATGCCGCCTCTTGCGTCTATGCATATGGCGAATTAGCTCAGTGGTTAGAGCAGCGGAATCATAATCCGTTGGTCCCCAGTTCGAATCTGGGATTCGCTACCAATACAAACAAGCACTTAGGAATTTATTTTCTTAAGTGTTTTTTTATTTTCTGAATCATGTCACCAATATGTCACCTAGCCAAATCAACATTCAACAATAAAACTCCGCATAAAAGCAGGCTAACCGATAAATATTTTCTTTTTCTAAAGTTATTTCTGAGTATGTCGATATAACAAATACGTTTATCAGTAATGCAATCATAAGAAACGTTTCCTCACCCCCCAAACCTGTCAAGGTTCGCAAGAGATCTTGCCTGGCGACTTCCAAGTAAGTCTCAGCCAATTGATTCAATGTAATGCGCTCTTGTTTGCTAAACCACAATTTGTACTTGTCCTTGATATGCTCCCATGCTTCCAATATTCGCAGCAGTAAGGTTTTAAGGCAGTAGCAATAACAATTACACTCCTAGAGCCATATATCCCATAAACCGGACATAAGACATTGACAACTTGATTATTTAAGCCCAGCATGGTGTTGCATTTCAATTTATTTGCGCAGCGATTTATTGTCGGCATTAATGGATTGTTAGTGATATTGAATCCTCAGATTAAATAAGGAGAAAATCATGTATCGTATAAAAAAAACAACTTCAGCTTTTATAGTCGTACTGTTTATAAATATATTTTATTTGAATAAAGCATTTGCGGACTACTTTTATACATATACTGGGAATGGCTTCGACTCTTTTAATAATCTTACGATTCCAAATTTATTTAGTACAAATAATTCGGTAATTTTCTCTTTTTCTACTAGCACGTTATATGAAAACACAACCATACCCATAAGCGATATTACTAGCTGGTATGCCAGTGATGGTTTACACCATTTTTCGAGTACTACAGGTGGTAAATCATTTGATAATTTTCCTACCATGTTTTTCTTAACAAATAGTTCAGGAAATATAGAAAGTTGGTTTTTCCTTGCTGAAAGCACTATGACACCATCCTTTCCACTTGTTGGTATAAACTCAAGCTCTACTTCTATTCCTGATAAGCCTAGCGATCGCGTTCAAGTTAATCCCTACCCCGGCGATATTGGTTTTTACTCAGGTAGAACAGAGAAATTAGGCATATGGAGTGTTTCGACGGTTTCTCCTATCCCTGAACCTGAAACCTACGCCATGTTATTGGCAGGCTTAGGCTTGGTCGGTTTTATGGCACGTCGTAGAAAAGAATCCATCGTTTAATTTAGATTTAGATTAATCCAGACAGGGAGCTTAGGCTCCCGTTTTTATTCTCGAATAACTAGCAGCTCTGCGGAATCCTCACGCACTGTCATAAAGTTCTTCGCTTAACATTGATTCAAACCCTTCCTGGTTAACGTTTAACACCTAAGTTACCATCTATGCGCCAGCTTTTTGTTTGTGTTACATCAAGATTTCGCCGCCTCCATTCAATAGCTGATTCCAATGAATCGCAGGGCATACCACGGGCTTTAAGCCTGTATGCCATTTGACGGGTAAAGTGGACCCCGCAGTCAAGACAATAATAGAATGAATTTAAGAGGGTACCCTATTCATGCAGCGGAACGGCGCTGCCCCGATTTTTTGTTTCTATTTCTGATGAAATGTTTTCTGTTTTGCTGTATTTGTCGATAATCT
>JAUSAO010000057.1 GCA_030652475.1 Gallionella sp.
ATGCTCGCAAAAAACACGAACAAATTCAAATGCATATCCCGATTTGTTGCATCACCCGTTGGGTGCGTTGCTCAATTTATGTAGTCGATTGTTTTCTTTCGTGAATTTCGTGCCTTTCGTGGATGAAATGAGGTTTTAAGGTTAACCAATCCCCACGTCAGTGGGGCAACATCTTGGTTTTGTTCGCACGGTGCCGGGGCCAAAGTTCCTCGCATTCGCGGTCTGCTTTCCATGTAGGGATTCCGGCCTCCGCCGGAATGACGACTCAATGGATTATTTGGGATAAACGCCGTGCAACTACCAAAAATTTTGCATGATTACCAATCTCCCCTCTCCCACAAATGGGCGAGGGGGGCGAGTTTTACGATAATTAACAAATGACGCCCTACCTCATCCTGTCCTTGATCTTCGTCGCTGCGGGGCTGGTCTTGCTGGCCGTGGTTGCGTATCTCGCGCGGCTGGTCAGACGGCACCGCCGCGCACTGAGCGCGTTGCTGAAACTGGCGAAAAGCGACCTCGACCCTCTGCAACTCCCTGCCGCCGCCTGGCCTGCGCTGGCCGATGGCGGCATCAAACGGCTGGATTTTTCAGGCCGCTGGTTCGGCCAGCCGGTACAGGGCACCTTTGGCGCAGCCCCCGATACCAGCCGCCCGTTTTCCTTCAAGATCACCGCCAGCGACGACATACGACTCGATTTTCATCTCTACGCGCGGACGGATCGCGGCGAAGCGCGGCTGTTTTCCGAAAATCTGGCGGGGGTATTTCGCCTGCTGCTGGAAACGGCCGTCCACAGCAAGATGCAAGCCTTGTCGGCGGCACTGGCCGAACAGGCACGGTTAACCCTCTATCTGCAACATGATCTGCGCAATCTCGCGCAGTGGGTGGAATGGCTGGCTGCGGATTTCGCCGATGCGCGGGATGACAGTGCCTTGCTGGATGTTGCCCGGCGCCTGGGCATCGGTGCACCTCATGCCGCCGCACGCGCCCGACACATCCTCGATGCCACCTGCAAGCGCAACGCATCTGTCCCGCCCGCGCTGCAGACGATCGCACTGCGTGAGGCCATCGCTCAGGCAGCCGAACACGCCGGCATACCCGTCACCATCGAACAGGATGCCTTCGTTCTGCTGCAACGCGACCTGCTCGACCGCAGCCTGGACAACCTATTCGCCAATGTCGCGTCACTGCTCCGTCAGCACCCGGGCAGGAACATTTCAGTCGTGATCTCGCAGACTGATGACAAGGTCAACGTGCGCATCCAAATACCGCGCCTCGCAGAAATCGCACGACTGCCCCCCGAAAAACTATTCGAACCCTTCGCCAGCGGTCGCCCCGGCGGTCTGGGGCTGGGGCTGTATCAGGCGCACAAGAGCCTGCGCGAAGCAGGTGGCGATCTGCTCGCGGAACTGCATGAAGACAATATCTGCTTCATGCTGAACTTACCAGCGGCTGAAAAATGAGTGCCGAGGAGACGCAAAATCGCGCTCCGTCCGACTATCGGTACACCTCGCGACGGTTACCAATCCTCACAACCAGGATTATCAACGCGCCATCCTCAATGCTCGAAATAAGCCGGTAGTCGCCTATCCGGTATTTCCAGAATTCGCCCAGACGAGAACCCTTGAGTGCTTCCCCGATACTGCGCGGATCGTCCAATGGTGCAACGCGCTCATTCAAAAAAACCAAAATACGGCGAGCTATTTGCGGATCGAGCTGGTCCAAATTTTTCTGGGCCAGCGTGGATAATTCAACCCTCCATGTCATAGCGTTTCATGACATCGGCAAGGGAAGTTGTACTGGAGGCGCCTGAATTGACAGCTGCGCGTTCTCGCTGGGCCAGGTACAAATCTTCAAGATCGTCCAGATGCTCACGGATAGCCTCAGTCACGTAAAAAGTCTTGCTGCGCCCTGTGAGTGCAGCCAGATTTTGCAGCCTGGCTTCCACGTCACCGGGAAGCCGTATTGAGATAGCCATATATATCCTCCTTCGTTAACATGAAACTCGCGCAGCGATTCGTCCGCCCCGTCCACTGCTTGTCACGCCAAGGTCACTGCGCAAGCAGTGGGAACCCGGCGGGGACACCCCTTGCGGGCGCGGGGGAAGGTTGGGATGGGGGAAACGGGCATGGCATATTTCACCATCGGATGCGACATATTTACTATGCCCGTTAGTTGTGCGATACAAGTATCGCCTATAGCCGACATAAGCGCAAACCATCAGGTGTAAAACTTCTTTACTTCCAACACGGCAGTACATCACTTAAATTTCGCCCCGTACTACCCACTCTACAAACCGCAGTTAATTCATACTTTTCAAGGAGAATATCATGTGGAAATACAACAAATCCCCCAGTCAGCAGTCGGGCTTCACGCTGGTCGAGCTGGCCATCGTACTGGTGATCATCGGCCTGATACTGGCCGCCGTACTCAAGGGTCAGGAAATGATTCAGAACGGCAAGGTCAAGAACGTCATTAACGATCTGAAGGGAGTCACCGCTGCCTATTACTCCTATCAGGACAGATACAAAGCAATACCCGGAGATGATGCAGCAGCCGCAACCCACGTAACTGGAGGCGTAGCGGGTGGCGGCGATGGACTTATCGCAGGTCTGTTCAACGCTACAGCAGCACCAGCCGTCGGCGCTGAAAGCAACAACTTCTGGCAACATACCCGCTTAAGCGGTTTTCTGACGGGCGACGGCACGAATCCGGCCAATAACGCAGTAGGAGGAGTGATCGGCGTCCAGAGCGGCATAGCAGGGGCAGAAATTTATGGTATGAACGGCAATACGGTCTGCGTCAGTAACATTCCCTGGAAAATCGCCCAAGCGGTTGATATAACCTTGGACGATGGCAACAGCAATACCGGTACCGTACGAGCAGGCGCAGCTGGCGTAACAGGCACGGTCACAGGACTCTCTGGCGCATATGGCACCGCTGCGGCTCCTGCAGCTACAGACACGTTGCATACACTTTGCATGAAAATCTAGCAGCCTTCTTGCCACTCAACCAAAGCCCGCTTCGGCGGGCTTTTCAATTTTCCGCCCCCCTAAATCCACGCAAATTCAATGAAAGCATTTTTCCAGGTTCACTTCATTCAGATTTGCTATAGTACGAATTATTCCTACCACTAGCTCCAAGGAACTCCAATGGCCTCCGCCGAGAAAATCAGTATTGCCTTGCCACCAGAAATGGTACATATCGTTCGTAGCGCAGTGATTACCGGCGAATATGCATCGAGCAGCGAAGTCATTCGTGATGCGTTACGCGACTGGACGTACAAGCGCAACTTGCGCCAGCAAGGCATTACCGAATTGCGTCGAGTCTGGCAGGAAGCGCTAAACGACAAGACTTCCGGCATTTCGCCAGACGACGTGCTAGACCGGCTTGAGCGCAAATATCAAGCTATCGCCGACGGTGCGAATGTAGAGAAATAATGCAACTGGAACTTTCACGCTACATTGAAGGCGATCTGGATAACATCGCAGACTATATTGCCCAAGATAATCCCCTTCGTGCCGTCACATTCATCCAGGACATACGCACGAAGTTTTTCGACATCCAGCGTAACCCGCTGATCTATCAACTTCGTCCCGACATCGGGGAGGACGCACGCATGGCAACCGTCGGAAACTATGCGATTCTCTTCCGTGTCGTGGGAGAGGTTGTCAGGATAGAACGCATTGTTTGCGGTAGTCGTGACTTGCCGGGCATTTTCGAACTTTAATGAATAATCTCTGCTAACCAAGCCCGCTCCGGCGGGCTTTTTTATGGTTGGAACGCTGGCGCGCAACTGTAAAACTTTTTTACTTCCGCCCCCCTGTCTCAACGCCTAAATTGCACCACGCTTTACTTTCATGTCAATTCAGACTTTTTAAGGAGAATATCATGTGGAACCACAACAAAAATCATCAATCCGGCTTTACGCTGGTTGAACTCGCCATCGTGCTGGTCATCATCGGCCTGCTGCTGGGCGGTGTGCTTAAGGGTCAGGAAATGATCGAAAACGGCAAGATCAAAAACCTGCAAAACGACGTCAAAGGCGTGACCGCAGCCTACTACGCCTACCGGGATCGCTACAATGCCATTCCCGGTGACGATCTTCGTGCCGCTGCCCGCTGGACGACCGCCACCGCGCCCGTAGCCACCTCAGGTGATGGCAACGGTATCGTCGGTGTAGCGGGTACATGGACGCAATGCGGTCCCACTGTTATTACCCCGGAAACCTGCACCTTCATGCATCATCTGCGCCTTTCCGGTCTGATCACCGGCATCAACAGCGCCGACCCGACCAATGCTTATGGCGGTGGAATCCGTGTCGAACAAAGTAATGCCGCAGCGAATACAGGCATGGTAGTCGGTCTGAACCTGTGCTTCGGCAGTCTGCCCTCCAAGGCTGCTGAGGCGATTGATGCCAGTTTTGATGACGGCAACCCGGCTACCGGCAACGTGCGTGGCGTACAAGGTACTAACAACTTCGATCCAAACACTACGGCTACGGGTACGAATTACATAGAATCGACAGCGGTGACCACCTACACGGTATGCAAGCTGCTGTAAAAACGAAGTTTTCAGTTTACCGTTTTAAGTTGTCATAAAGCCCGCTCACGCGGGCTTTATCATACGCAACTTGAATTTTAGTATCCAAACGAGTACACTCATGAACACTTTCCAAAAATCCGATGAATTCGATGTTTGGCTGGTCAATCTCAAAGATCAGATTGGCAAAGCACATATCGCCTTGCGTCTTGATCGTGCGGCGAAAGGCAACTTCGGTGATTGCGAGCCGATAGGTGCTGGGGTTTTCGAAATGCGGATTCACTTCGGGCCAGGATACCGGGTATATTTCACCCGGCGCGGTTCAGTCGTTTATCTGCTGCTGTCAGGCGGCGATAAATCAACCCAGAAACGAGACATCAAGCGCGCCATCAAAATGGCAGACGAATTACCCAAGGATTAACGCCATGACCCATTTCACACCATTTGATGCGGCTGACTATCTCGACAACGAGGAGACAATCAGCGCGTATCTGACAGCAGCACTGGAAGATCCCGATCCCGACACCTTTCTGGCGGCGGTAAAGACCGTGGCGCGCGCGCGCGGCATGACACAGTTGGCCAAAGATTCCGGGCTGGGGCGAGAAAGCCTTTACAAGGCGCTATCACCTGGCGCTAAACCGCGCTACGAGACCGTGATGAAGGTAGTGCGGGCACTGGGCGTAAACCTGCATGCCGAAATTCGGCATAACTGACGCCACTACACACGCCGCCAGTTCGTCCCGGCGGCACTGTCTTCCAGCACGATGCCATCTGCCAGTAACGCCTTGCGAATACGGTCGGCCTCCGCGTAATCTTTGGCCTGTTTGGCGGCATTTCTGGCGGCGATCTGCTCGACTATCAGCGCGTCATCGTAACCCGCGCCCTGCAAAAATTCGGTCGGATCGCGCGCCAACAGCCCCAGTGCCGCGCCCAGCGCCTTTAACTGTGACGCTGCCTCCGCCGACTGGCTGCGGTTCACTTCGTTAGCGAGATCGAACAGCACCGCCAGCGCTTCTGCAGTATTGAAGTCGTCATCCATCGCCGCCTTGAAGCGAACGGCATAGGGTTCAGTCCAGTCCACTGAAACCCCTCCCGACCTCCCCTTGACAGGGGAGGAGAGAAACTTTGCCCCCTCCCTGACAAGGGAGGGCTGGGGTGGGTTGCCTTTCAGCGCCGTGTACAACCGGTCCAGTGCCTTTTTGGCATCGTCCAGATGCGCGTCGGAATAGTTCAGTGGGCTGCGGTAATGGGCGCGCAGGATGAAGAAACGTACCACTTCCGGGTCGTACTGCTTGAGCACCTCGCGTATCGTGAAGAAATTGCCCAGGCTCTTGGACATCTTTTCGTTGTCCACGCGCACGAAACCGTTGTGCATCCAGTAATTTACAAAGCTGCACTGGTGCGCCCCCTCGCTCTGGGCGATCTCGTTCTCGTGGTGCGGGAACTGCAAATCCGCGCCGCCGCCGTGAATGTCGAAATGCTCGCCCAGCAATTTTGAACCCATCGCCGAACATTCGATATGCCAGCCCGGACGGCCTTTACCCCACTTCGAATCCCACTTCACTTCGTCGGCCTCATCATCCCTGGCGTGTTTCCACAGCACGAAGTCGAGCGGATCGTGCTTGTCGGTAGCCACCTCGACGCGCTCGCCGGCGCGCAAATCTTCCAGCGACTTGCCGGACAATTTGCCGTAACCCTCGAATTTGCGCACCGCATAGTTCACGTCGCCGTCCGCCGCCTGATAGGCCAGCCCGTTTGCTTCCAGTTGAGCGATCATCGCCAGCATTTCCGGCACAAACTGCGTCGCGCGCGGTTCGTGATCGGGGCGCTGCACGCCCAGCGCATCGGCATCCTGATGCATCGCATCGATAAAACGTTGCGTGAGCTGATGGATGGACTCGCTGTTCTGTGCTGCGCGCTTGATGATCTTGTCGTCGATATCGGTGATATTGCGCACGTAGATCACGTCATAGCCGCTGGCCTTGAACCAGCGATAGACCATATCGAATACCACCATCACCCGCGCATGGCCGAGATGGCAATAGTCGTAAACCGTCATACCGCACACGTACATGCGCACCGTGTTCGGTGTTATCGGGGTAAATTCCTGCTTGTCGCGGGCGAGGGTGTTGTAGATTTTTAACATTTCAAGGTATTTCCCAAGCTGTCATTCCGGCGAAAGCCGGAATCCAGCGGTTTTAATCAATATGCAGTTGTTGTCTCCGCGTTGCGGAGAGTTTTATATCTATCTGGATACCGGCCTGCGCCAGTATGACGAACAAAAAAACGCCGACATGACGGCTTAACACACCGTGTCGTATAAATCCCTCCAGTCAGGATTCAACTCTTCAATCAATTTGAGCTTCCAGACTCGTTACCATTCCTTGATTGCTTTTTCACGCTGAATGGCAGACTCCATCGTTTCATATAGCTCATACCAGACCAATTGATCTACTCCATAGCGTTTGGTAAAACCATCCACAAAATGATTTTTATGCTCCCAAACCCTTTTCACTAAATCCGAGGTTACGCCGACATACAAAGTGCCATTCCGTTTACTGGCGAGTAAATACACACAAGGCTGCTTGTTCACTCAGCTACCTCTTAATTTTGCCCGTCATACCGGCGCATGCCGGTATCCAGTTAGTTAACAAGGTACTCCGCAACGCGGAGACAAAACCAAAAAGCACTTTGAATAAAACCGCTGGATTCCGGCTTTCGCCGGAATGACGACTTAGGCTTTAGCCCTTAGCCAGGCCGGAATGACGACATGACGAATTCCTACGTTTCTCAATTGCCTTTGCTCAATCCAGAAACAAATTCGACTTCAGCACTTCCACCAACCTTCGCTCCACCTGACGCGATATGCGTGTACACATCCTTGAGCGTGACAGTGCGGTTGAATACCAACTTGCCACCCGCCTGATGATCGCGCCGGTCGCTACAAAAATAGCCCAGACGCTCGAACTGGTAATGCGTTTCGGGTGCGGCATACTGCACAACGGCCTCCACCCAGCCCTGCACCACGGTCAGCGAATCGGGATTGAGATAGCTGCAAAAATCCACTTCCCTGTCCGCATCCGGCTCTGCCACGGTAAACAAACGGTCATACAGACGAATCTCGGCAGGCAGCGCATGTTCGCAGGACAGGAAGTGGATCACGCCCTTCACCTTGCGCCCCTCCGGGTTCTTGCCCAGCGTGGCGTGGTCCAGGCTGCAACGCAGTTCGATTACACGCCCCTGATCATCCTTGATAGCCTCGTCGCAGCGCATCACATAGCTGTGTCGCAGACGCACTTCCCCGCCCAGCGTGAGGCGCTTCCAGCCTGCAGGCGGCGCTTCGGCGAAATCATCCGCTTCGATGAATAATTCGCTGGAAAACGGCACCACACGGCTACCGAACTCAGGATGATTAGGATGAAAACCGGCTTCACGCGCCAGCGCACCGTCGAAGTTGGTGATACTCACCCTGAGCGGATTGATGATCGCCAGCACGCGCGGCGCGCGCGCTTCCAGGTCTTCGCGGATCGCGCCTTCCATGACCGCCATATCCACATTGTTGCCACTTCTGGACACGCCGATGCGTCTGGAGAATTCGCGTATTCCTTCTGCCGTATAGCCGCGACGGCGCATGCCGCTGATGGTCGGCATGCGCGGATCGTCCCAGCCGCCGACATGATGCTCGTTCACCAGTTGCAGCAGTTTGCGCTTGCTGGTGAGGGTGTATTGCAGTTCCAGCCGCGAGAATTCGTACTGGCGCGGATGACACGCGATGCTGATATTGTCCAGCACCCAGTCATACAACGGGCGGTGATCCTCGAACTCCAGCGTGCAGATGGAATGCGTGATGCCTTCGAGCGCATCGGAGATGCAATGCGTGTAATCGTACATCGGATAGATGCACCATTTGTCGCCGGTGCGGATGTGATGAGCGCGACGGATGCGATATATCGCCGGATCACGCATATTCATATTCGGCGAGGACATGTCTATTTTGGCCCGCAACACTTTCGCGCCATCGGCAAATTCGCCGTTCCTCATCCGCGCGAACAGGTCGAGATTTTCCGCTACCGAACGATCGCGACTGGGG
Source organism: Gallionella sp. (assembly GCA_030652475.1). GTDB lineage: Bacteria > Pseudomonadota > Gammaproteobacteria > Burkholderiales > Gallionellaceae > Gallionella. The sequence goes on from JAUSAO010000057.1 coordinate 8,630, forward strand.
CTGTTTTTACCGGGTTGCGTCAGGGTACCGCGATATTCGCGCATCTGTTCGGCAGTAAGGTCTTCCACGTAAGCCAGCCCCTTATTGATCAGCTCGACGGCGTACTGATAGAGCTGCTCGAAATAATCCGACGCCCAGTGCACCTTGCCCTCCCACTGAAAACCCAGCCAACGCACATCTTCCTGTATGGACAATGCATATTCTTCGCTTTCCTTTTCCGGGTTGGTATCATCGAAGCGCAGATTGCACGTACCCCGATAATCCTGCGCCAGCCCGAAATTCAGGCAGATGGATTTGGCATGACCGACATGCAGATAGCCGTTCGGCTCCGGCGGGAAGCGTGTAGCGATGCGCTGATGCTTGCCGCTGGCCAGATCGGCATCGATGATGCTGCGAATAAAATTGGAAGCCGGGGCAACCACGGGTAAAGGCGTACTGCTCATCTGAACTTTCTTGTCTCTAAGGTTGGATAGTCTAAAATTAGCGGCCGATTTTACCCGAAAATCCGTGTGTTATCCCCAACAGTCGGCGCGGATATGTATTAACTGTGTGAAAACACTTTGTTTCTTTGGTAGAATCCACCGCGAGTTATACCCGCGCGTGCCGTCGCGCCTCCACAGGATATGAATTACCAATGAATATATTGAATCGCCTCCCTCTTTCTGTTGTCCTGCTGTTCGGCATATTGAGCATCAGCCCGGCCTTGCAGGCCGATGAACTGCAAGATGCCACCCAGCTGTTCAAGCAAGGCCAGCACAGCCAGGCTTTAAATAAAGTAAACAGTTTTTTGTCCGGCAAACCCAGGGATGCGCAAGGGCGCTTTCTTCAGGGTCTGATTTTTACCGAGCAAGGTAAAATACCCGATGCCATCAAGGTTTTTTCCAGTTTGACGGTCGACTATCCCGAATTGCCCGAGCCTTATAACAACCTCGCCGTGCTGTATGCCAGCCAAAGCCAATACGACAAGGCAAAGTCCTCGCTCGAAATGGCGATACGCACCCATCCCAGTTATGCGACTGCCCATGAAAATCTCGGCGACATCTATGCAAAGATGGCTAGTCAGGCCTATGACCGCGCCTTGCAACTGGACAACACCAATACTACGACCCAGACCAAACTGGCGATGATCCAGGATTTGTTTACCGACAAGCCACGCGTAAGACAGGGCGCTGTACGCAATCCTGCCCTGCCTAGCAGACCCGTCGCCGCCGCGCCGGTGGCCATCGCCAAGCCAGTGGTAAATACTGCGGCCAGCGCCGCGCCTGCTCAAGCGCCTGCCGCTTCGGATAAAATGCTCAGCGTACTGAATGCCGTTGATGCATGGGCCGCTGCCTGGTCGTCCAAGAACGTGAAGAAATATCTTTCCCATTATGCGAGTGACTTCAAAACGCCGGATGGCGAAAGCCGTTCAGCCTGGGCTGCCAGCCGCAAGGATCGCATCAGCAGACCGAAATATATCGACGTCAAGGTGCGCAACGGCACCGTCGATTTCACTGACGATACGCACGCAACCGTGAAATTCCACCAGGATTACCGCGCAAGCAACTTCAAGGCGTCCGGCAGCAAGACCTTGCTGATGGTGAAATCCGGCGGCAATTGGCTGATACAGGAAGAGCGTACACGTTGATGCGCTTATTCACACTCACCGCCTTGCTCTGCAGCCTGGTCGCCGGCACGGCACAGGCCGCACCTGACTCGCGCACCACGGAAGTCAAGCTGGCGAAAAGTTTGCTCGCCATCAAGAACAACCGGCTGGACATCGCCATGAACGAGGTGGACAGCCTGTTGCGCGTCAACCCCAATTACAAACTGGCGCAACTGGTCAAGGGTGACCTGCTGATGGCCAAGGCAGGTGCCATTACCAGCTTCGGCAATGCGCCGCATGCTTCGGGCGACAAAATTCAGGATCTGCGCGACGAAGCACGCGTGCGTGTACAACGTGCGCAAGCGCAGCCACAAACCCAGCGTGCGCCAAGCTACTTGTGGCAACTCAATGCACAGCAAAAATATGCCCTGGTCGTGGACACCAGTCGCTCCACCCTGTATGTGTACGAGAACGTCAGCGGCGTACCGCGCTACGTGACTGATTTCTACATCACGATAGGCAAGCTCGGCACCGAAAAAGTTTCTACCGGCGACCAGCGCACGCCGATAGGTGTCTATTTTGTTCAAGCGAACCTGCCCAAGAACCAGCTGGCCGACATGTATGGCACTGGCGCTTTCCCGCTCAGCTATCCGAACGAATGGGACAAGAAGAACGGCCGCACCGGCAGTGGCATCTGGCTGCACGGCACATCCAGTGACACCTACAGCCGCCCGCCGCGCGCCAGCAACGGCTGCGTCGTGCTGGGCAACGACGACCTGGATAAACTTGCGCCTTACCTGCAAGTCGGCATCACCCCGGTCATCATCACCAACCAGATTGCCTGGAGCAGCGCTCAGGATCAGACTGAACGCAGCGCGTTGTTGAATGAAATAGAACTGTGGCGCAAAGATTGGGCGAGTCTGGACACCGATGCCTACCTGAAGCATTACGCCCGCAATTTTTCCAGCAACAACACAGACTACGCTTCCTGGGCCAGGCAAAAACAGGCCGTCAATGCCGGAAAATCATGGATCAAGCTCAATATTTCCGGGCTTAGTTTGCTCACCTACCCAGAACAACCCGGCATGGTAGTCGTTGATTTTGAACAGGATTACAGCAGCAGCAACCTGTCTAACCGCATGAAAAAACGCCAGTACTGGATGAAGCAAAACAAGCGCTGGCAAATCATTTATGAGGGGGCCGCATGAACCTGAAAAAAACACTCGCTGCATTATTCGCATTGCTGTTGTGCAGCATGATGCAATCCACTTATTCTTTAACTCAAGGCAAACAAAAAATGGTCAAGTTACATACCAATCACGGCGTCATCACATTACAACTGGATGCCGAAAAAGCACCCAACACCGTCAAGAATTTTCTTGATTATGTGAATGCCGGTTTTTACCAGAACACCATTTTTCACCGCGTAATTGCGGATTTCATGATTCAGGGCGGCGGCTTCGAACCCGGCATGAATCAGAAAGCAGTGAATGCGCCGATTCAAAATGAAGCGGCCAATGGCCTGAGCAACGACAAGTACACCATCGCGATGGCACGCACCAACGATCCCCACTCTGCCACTGCGCAATTCTTCATTAACACCAAAAACAACAGTTTTCTGAATTACAGCGCAGCCAACTCGCAAGGTTATGGCTACTGCGTATTCGGCAAGGTCGTCGAAGGCATGGATGTCGTTGATGCAATCCGCAAGGTCAAGACAGGCAACAAGTCCGGACATCAGGACGTGCCGCAGGAAGATGTAATCATCACCGGCGCGGAAGTCGTCACAAAATAGGGTACGTGATCGATCCTCATTCCTTATTAATTTCCGATCTGCATCTGAGCCCGGACCATCCGGCCAGCATGGCGGCGTTCCGGAATTTTATCGCCACCGTCGCACCGCAGGCCGAAGCGCTCTATATACTCGGCGACCTGTTTGAATACTGGGCCGGCGACGATGATCTGCATGACGCGTTCCACCAGCAGGTGATAGACGCAATCCTGAGTCTGTCCGCCCACCCTATCCGGATTTATCTGATGCACGGCAACCGCGACCTGCTGATGGGCGAGGCACTGGCCGCTGCGTGCGGCGCCACTCTGCTGCCCGATCCTGCTTTGGTGGATATGTACGGCACAGAGACGCTGCTCAGTCACGGCGATACGCTGTGCACCGATGATGTCGAATATCAAAACTTTCGGACGCAAGTACATTCTGTTGATTTTAAACAACAATTTTTAGCAAAACCGCTGGCGAAACGCAAAGCCCATATCGCACAATTGCGCGCACGCAGCGAGGCGGAAAAACAAGTCAAAGTCAGCGCGATCATGGACGTGAACGACGAGGCGGTCGCAAAATTATTGCGCGAACACCACTATCCCCGCCTGATCCACGGCCACACCCACCGCCCCAGGCGCCATGAGCATCGTGTCGATGGCCACCTTTGCGAGCGCTGGGTATTGGGCGACTGGGACAAACAGGCAAACGCGCTACGCTGCGATGCACGGGGCTGCCGCGTAATTTAGGCGTTACCGCCCCGTTGCCGCAGCACACAACCGTTCGCAAGGCAGGCCATCGCCGTTGCCATCCAGACTCCCGACCCCGCATTGCGTCAGGTAATATCTGGCCTCGTCGCAGGAACGCATCTCGGAACAATATTTTTTATTTCCACAGTCGTCGGGCACGGGCGATTTTGTCACTGAATGAGGCTGCGCAGGGTGCTGTTTACGCCAATCCCGGGGCGGAATCGGAACAGGCTGTACCCACAAACCGCGTCTGGCTTGTCTGGCTTCGGCCTGCAAGGCAAGCAGGGGATGATGACTCTGTTGGTACGATTTCCCCGCAAGGTCGCGAGGGTCTTCGCCTAAAAACATAGTCGCGCTATGCGCTTCTTGTTTTGAGCGAAGGGGGACGCCGGAGGGTGTACGGCGGCTTTGCCGCCACCCAAGCACTGCCCAGGCCATGCCACGGCGGACTTGTTCGGCATTCACATCCCGTCCATCCACACTCAGCTTCGCAACCAGACGCCCATATTGATCCACCGCCTGAGTGACCACGTCCACCTGCTTACCCAACACCATCCCGGAGAGTGAACGCTTTGAGTTCTCACCGAAGGGCTGCGCATTTTGCGAGTCGGGCATCTGGCCGCCCGTCCCTGCATGAGCCACTTCCGGCGCGTCGATTTCTGCCAGCCTGATTTTCACCATACCGCCGCCACGCCGGATAAGCACGGTATCGCCATCCAGAACGGCGATTACTTTGGCCGTAAAAACATGCGCCGCGTCAGATTGGGGGACTGCGCCCTGCACCACGCCGCTGGCTGACAGCAACATGGTACAGATCAGCAGGCTGAAGAAATTCACAACAGGACGCTTTTGACCACCGCCATGCACAGCAAGGCATAACCCGCTGCCAGCAGATCATCAAACATTACACCCAGTCCGCCATGCCAGTTACTGTCGAAATGGCGTATCGGCGGCGGCTTGACGATGTCAAAGAAGCGAAACAGCACGAAGGCCAGCAGCGACCACTCCCAGCCCGGTGGCGTGAAAAACAGCACCAGCAACATCGCAACGATTTCGTCCCAGACGATACCGCCGTAATCAGCCACCCCCAAGGCACGTCCGGTGATGTCACTCACCCACACGCCTATGGCAAAGGCCCATATCAACACGAACAGGAACAGCGCATCCGACAGACGCGGCGCAAGATACCAGTAGATAGGGAAAGCAATCAGCGTACCGAATGTGCCGGGTGCCTGACGCGCCAGCCCGCTGCCGAAGCCGAACGCCAGAAAATGCGCAGGATGACTGAACAGAAATTTCCAGTCGGGTACAACCTTTAATTCATCGGAAGTGGTCATAGCCGCGGCCCTCGGGATTGATCGGATTGCCCGCCGCATCGCGAACGGTGCAGCCATGCCCTGCAACGATGCGGCCGATGCGGGTTAACGGCAGCGCCAGCTGTTTGCTGATGCGCAAAACCTCGTCATGGCGTGACATGGGCACGGTGAAACACAATTCGTAATCATCACCACCCGCCAGCACGCAACGCTGAAGCAATTCAACCCCCCTCAGTCCCCCCTTGTCAGGGGGGATGCCTAACTCCTGTCCTTGCGTACCCGCACATCGCGCAGCCCTCAGTCCCCCCTTGTCAGGGGGGATGCCTAACTCCTCCCCTGACAAGGGGAGGCTGGGAGGGGTTAGGCGCGCCCGCAACACGGCAGAGATCGGCAATGCCGCAAATTCGATTTCCGCACCCAGCCGCGAGGCATCGAGTATATGTCCTAGATCGGCCAGCAAACCGTCGGATACATCAATGGCGCTGCTGGCGATGCCAGCCAATGCCAGCCCCAGCGCCACGCGCGGTTGCGGCTGGTAGAGCGCGGTCGCGCAAGCGGCAAATTCGTCCTCTGACAAGTCCAGTCTGCTCTGCAAATGTGCCAGCGCCAATGCGGCATTGCCCAATTCGCCCGAGACCCATATCTCATCGCCTGCTTGCGCACCGCTGCGCCGCAACGCCTGCGCGGCTGATACTTCACCGAAAATCGTCACGCAAAAATTGAGCGGCCCGCGCGTGGTATCGCCACCGATCAGTTCCACGCCATACGCCTCGGCCAGTGCAAAAAATCCCGCAGAAAATTTTGCCAGCCAGGCTTCATCTGCAGCTGGCAGGGCAATAGCCAGCGTAGCCCAGCGTGGTACGGCACCCATGGCGGCCAGATCGGACAGGTTGACCGCCAGCGTCTTATGCCCCAGCAGATACGGATCTGCATCCGCGAAGAAGTGCGTGCCGCTGACCAGCATGTCGCTGGATACCGCCAGCACCTTGCCCGCACTCGGCTGCAACAGCGCCGCATCGTCGCCCACCCCCAACAGGGTGCCGGGTGTGGGGCGGGTAAAGTAACGGCGAATCAGGTCGAATTCGGACATAGGGAAGGACAGACGCTGGTTACTAGTCGCTAGACGTTAGTTGGTGTTGTCGCTGCGCGGCTGTTAACTGACATCAAATGACTAGCGACTAGCGATTGTTGTTAGCAAACTCGACTGCACGCACCTGCGGTGCCAACTTGTCCAGCACACCGTTCACGTACTTGTGGCCGTCGGTGCCGCCAAAGGTCTTGGCCAGCTCGACGGCCTCGTTGATGACGACTTTATAAGGTACATCCGGTTGTTGGCTGAGCTCGAACGTAGCCACCAGCAGCACCGCAAATTCAACCGTGCTCAACTCGTCCAGCGGACGGTCCAGATGCGGGGTCAGCAATGCCTCCAGCGCATCGTGTTGCGCGATTGCACCCCGCAACAGCCTGGAAAACATGGGCTTATCATAGCGGCCCAGATTCTTTTCAGCGTGCATATGGTTTTCGATATCGGACGCTACGCTGCCCGATACGCGCCACTGATACACGCCCTGCAATGCCAGTTCCCGGGCGCGATGGCGCGGACTTTTCTGCGCTGAATTTTTAGCTGTGGCTGTTTCGGCTGGCGCGCTCATGCCAGGTCACGCAACAAATTGGCCATTTCAATCGCCACCAAAGCGGCTTCGCTGCCCTTCACGCTGATGCGCACCAGTGCCTGTTCGTCGGTGTCCGTCGTCAGAATCGCATTGGCGATCGGCACACCGCAAGCCAGTTGCACATCGCCCACGCCGCGCGCCGATTCATTCGACACCACCTCGAAATGATAGGTATCGCCGCGCACCACCGCACCGAGCGCGATCAAGGCGTCATATTTTTCACTATCCGCCATGTGCAGCAGTACCAGCGAGATTTCCAGTGCGCCCGGCACCGTCGCCAGCGTGATATCGTCTTCGGCAACACCTTGCTGGACCAGTTGCGCACGACATGCTGCCAGCAGGCCCTCACAGATTTCAGGGTTAAAACGACTTTGCACGATCCCGATGCGCAAACCTTTGCCGTCCAGATTTTTTTCGATTTCTTTCATTGTCCTGCTCCTTTATTCGTGACTGGCGTAACCCACCACTTCCAAACCAAAACCGGCCATGCTCGGCATCTTGTGCGGCGTTGCCAGCAAGCGCATCTTGCCCACATTCAGGTCGCGCAATATCTGGGCACCGATACCATAACTGCGCGGGTCCCACTGCTGCTGAGTCGCGGCATCGTTGGTCGCGCGCGCCAACAATTCCTGCGGGCTTTCTCCCTTATGTAGCAACACCAGCACGCCTGCTGTTGTCTGAGCCATTTTCTGCAGTGCTTCATGTGCACTGGTCGAATGCCCGGGTGATTTGTGCTCAAGAAAGTCCATCACCGACAACGGTTCATGCACACGCACCAGCGTTTCAACATCTTGAGTGATGTCGCCTTTCACCAGGGCCAGATGCGTACGCTGCGTGGTCTTGTCGACATAAGTCGCCAGATCAAACTCACCGTAAGCAGTTTGTATTTTGCGCAAGGCCACGCGTTCGACCAGTTTCTCATGCTGACTGCGATGCTCGATCAGATCGGCAATGGTGCCAATTTTCAGGCCGTGCAACTTGGCATACTCGATCAAATCCGGCAGACGCGCCATCTCGCCATCGTCCTTGAGTATCTCGCAAATCACCGATGCAGGCGTCAGACCAGCCAGTTGCGCCAGATCGCAGCCCGCTTCGGTATGCCCGGCGCGTACCAGCACACCGCCATTTTGCGCACGCAGCGGAAAAATATGGCCCGGCTGTACTATATCTGACGGCTTTGCGTACTTATCGGCAGCGGCCAGCACGGTACGTGCGCGGTCTCCCGCCGAGATACCGGTAGTCACCCCGCTGGCCGCCTCGATGGAAAGGGTGAAATTGGTCGCCAGAGGCAAACCGTTTTCGCGCACCATCAACGGCAAATCGATTTGTTTGCAATGCGCTTCCGTCAACGTCAGACAAATCAGCCCACGGCCATGTTTGGCCATAAAATTTATTTTTTCTGGCGTGGTGAATTCGGCAGCAAAGACCAGATCACCCTCATTTTCACGGTCTTCTTCATCTACCAGAATGACCATGTTACCCGCGCGAATTTCCGCGATTATTTCCTGTATCGGTGAGATTTCTATCATTGCACTTCTTTCTGCATCATTCGTTCCACATAGCGTGCGATCAGATCAATCTCCAGATTTACTTTCGCACCCGTCTTTAATTCATTCAGCGTTGTCACCTCCAGCGTGTGCGGAATCAGATTCACCTCAAACTCCGATCCGGCGACATGATTCACGGTCAGGCTCACGCCATTGATGGTGATGGAGCCCTTCATCGCGATATATTTGGCAAGCTGCTGCGGCGCGCGCACCACCAGTCGCCAGCTTTCGCCGATGTCATTAAACGTCACCACCTCGCCCACCCCGTCCACATGACCGCTGACCAGATGTCCGCCCAGACGATCAGACAGGCGCAAGGCTTTTTCCAGATTGACATGACCGCCCTGATGTTCCAGGCCCACCGTGCAATTTAGCGTCTCACGCGAAACGTCCACGGTAAACTCGCGGCCGTCTATTTTAATCACGGTAAGACATACGCCGTTCACTGCAATGCTGTCACCCAGTTGCACGTCGTCCATGCCCAGCACTTCTCCCTCAACAGCGAGTCGCAGTCCGCCCTCGCGGTTATCCGCACGGGTGATGATGCCGACATCGGCAATGATTCCACTAAACACGCACAACCCCTTTAATTATCGTTATTTATTCTTCACGCGCGCAATAATGCGCAAATCCTTGCCCACCTGGCGTACCTCTTCCCAGATCAGCTCAACGCGCTGATCCATACGGGTCAATTTACCCAGCTGTGCCATACCCTGCGCTGCATCACCCAACAACTGTGGGGCGAGGTAGAGCAACATTTCATCGACCAATCCCTCGCGCAACAGACTGCCGTTCAGCGTGCCGCCCGCCTCCACCAACACCTCATTGCAACCGCGCAACGCCAGATCATGCAATACTGCCTTTAAATCCACCCGCCCGTAGCCATCCGGCAGCATCACCACCGTCGCCCCCAGGTCCTGCAACAAAGCTATCTTGCGCGCATTATGCAGTGCGCCATAAATCAGCACGCCGCCCCCTTGCAGGATGCGAGCGTCCGGAGAAATGCGCAACTGACTGTCCAGCACCACACGCAAGGGCTGTCGCTGCGTGTCTATCTCGCGCACATTCAATTGCGCGTCATCCGCCAGTACAGTGTTGATACCGGTGAGCACCGCGCACGAACGCGCCCGCCAATGCTGCACATCCAGCCTCGCTTCAGGGCCGGTAATCCATTGACTGACCCCGTTCGCCAATGCGGTGCGGCCGTCCAGACTCATGCCTGCCTTGCAGCGTACCCAAGGTCTAGCACGCGTCATCCGGGCAACAAACCCTATATTCAACGCACGCGCCGCCGCTTCCATCAAACCGCATGCTACCTGTATCCCGGCCGCACGCAGTTTTGCATTCCCCTGCCCTGACACCAGCGGATTCGGATCCTGCATCGCCACCACCACGCGCGCCACACCCGCCGCTATCAGCGCATCCGCACAGGGCGGCGTCCTGCCCTGATGACTGCACGGCTCCAGCGTGACGTAGGCAGTGGCGCCCAGGGCCGCCTCGCCAGCTGCGCGCAAGGCATGAATCTCGGCGTGCGGCTCGCCGGCACGCTGATGCCAACCGCTGCCCAGCAACTTCTCATCCCGCACCAGCACACAGCCGACGCGCGGATTCGGACTGGTGCTGTAAAGTCCGAGCTCGGCCAGACGCAACGCCTGTGCCATCCATTTATTGTCTTCAGCGCTGAACATTATTCAGCTTTATCAACGGGAGGCAGTGGCGTCTTACGCACCGCCTTGACCGCATCGGCAAAGTCACCCACATCCTGAAAACTCTTGTAAACCGAAGCAAAGCGGATGTAGGCAACCTTGTCCAGCTTGAGCAACTCCTGCATCACCAACTCACCCACTTGCCGTGAGTCAACTTCGCGTTCACCCAGCGCATACAATTTATGGGTGACAACATCAATGGCGGCATCCACCATTTCGGTTGAAACCGGGCGCTTGTGCAAAGCGCGTTTGAAACTGGTGCGCAGCTTTTCTGCATCAAATTCGCTACGCGTGCCGTTCTGTTTGACCACTTGCGGCATGCGCAACTCCACCGTTTCATAGGTGGTGAAGCGTTTGTCGCATGACACGCAGCGACGGCGGCGACGAATGCTGTCGCCCTCCTCGCTCTCGCGGGTATCCACTACCTGAGTTTCGTGACCTTTACAGAAGGGACATTTCATGGAAGCAGTCGTTAGTCGTTAGACGCTAGTCGTAAGTTAAAAGCCCGCCGCAGGCGACGAACCCAACTAACAACTAACGTCTAACGTCTAGCTACTATTCTCCGTAAACCGGAAACTTGGCGGTCAGCTTCTTCACCTCGCCCACCACGCGTGCGATCACCGCATCGTCGTTCGGCGCGTCCAGCACATCGGCGATCAGATGAGCGAGTTGTTCGGCCTCCAGCTCCTGGAAACCGCGCGTCGTCATCGCCGGGCTGCCGATACGGATGCCTGACGTGACAAACGGCTTTTGCGGATCATTCGGAATGGCGTTCTTGTTGACGGTGATGTGCGCGCGTCCCAAAGCCGCCTCGGCATCTTTGCCGGTTAAATGTTTGGCTTGCAGATCGACCAGAAACACATGGCTGTCGGTATGGCCGGACACGATGCGCAGACCGCGCTCTTGCAACACGCGGGTCATTACCCGTGCATTTTCAACCACCTGACGCTGATAAATCTTGAATTCAGGGCTGGCGGCCTCCTTGAAGGCAACCGCCTTGGCCGCGATGACATGCATCAACGGGCCACCTTGCAAAGCCGGGAAAATCGCTGAGTTGAGCACTTTCTCATGTTCGGCTTTTGCCAAAATCAGCCCGCCGCGCGGTCCGCGCAACGTCTTGTGCGTGGTAGTGGTGACAAAATCAGCAATACCAACCGGATTGGGATATACGCCCGCCGCGATCAGACCCGCGTAGTGCGCCATGTCCACGAACAGGTACGCGCCCACGCTGTCGGCGATCGCGCGGAAACGCTTCCAGTCGATCACCAGCGCATAAGCCGACGCGCCTGCCACGATCATCTTGGGTTTGTGCTCCAGCGCCAGCGCCTGAACCTGATCGTAATCGATTTCTTCCTGATCGTTCAGGCCGTACTGAATGGCGTTATACAGCTTGCCACTGATATTCACCGACGCGCCGTGGGTCAAATGACCGCCATGCGCCAGCGACATACCCAGTATGGTATCGCCCGGCTTCAATACGGATACATAAACCGCCTGATTGGCCTGTGAACCTGAATGCGGCTGCACGTTGGCATATTCCGCGCCGAACAACGCCTTCGCGCGATCAATCGCCAGTTGTTCGGCCACGTCCACATACTCGCAACCGCCGTAATAGCGCTTGCCCGGATAGCCTTCGGCATACTTGTTGGTCAGTTTGCTGCCCTGTGCTTCCATCACAGCCGGGCTGGTGTAATTTTCCGAGGCGATCAGCTCGATGTGATCTTCCTGGCGTTGGTTTTCATTCTGAATCGCGGCCCACAATTCCGGATCCGTGACGGCGATGGTGTTTTTACTGGAGAACATGGCAGACATTCCTGATTGAAAATTTGAGGTCGCGAATTCTACCATGTTCAGTCCACAAAACGCCGCTCAGGCGTTTATCATCAGCGCCCGCTTCCGGTGCGACGTAGTATGCTGCGGCCTGGTGCAAGCTCATCAACACCCGGCGATCGTCATCCCTTCCACCAGTATCGATCCGCACTGACGCGAACCCTGCACCAGCACGTCGTTACCGACGGCGGCGATGTTGCGGTACATTTCCTTGAGATTGCCCGCGATGGTAATCTCATGCACCGGATATTGTATCTCGCCGTTTTCCACCCAGAAACCCGCCGCGCCGCGCGAATAATCGCCGGTGATGGAATTGACGCCCTGCCCCAGCAACTCGGTCACCAGCAGGCCGCGCGTCATGGTCTTGAGCAAACCGTCCAAACCAAGCGTGCCGGACGGCTGCAAAATCAGGTTGTGGTTGCCGCCCGCGTTGCCGGTTGAGCGCAACCCCAGCTTGCGCGCCGAATACGTGCCCAGAAAATAGCCGCGTAACACGCCATTTTCGACCAGATTACGACGCTGCGTCCTCACCCCTTCGTCATCGAAGATACCGGAAGCCAGCCCTCTGGGAATATCCGGTATGTCGGCGATATTGATGTGCGGCGAAAAAACCTGCTGATCGAGTTGATCGAGCAAAAATGACGACTTGCGATACAGACTGCCGCCGCTCACCGCACCGACAAAATGCCCCAACAGGCTGGATGCTACCGATGCGTCAAACAGCACCGGGGCTTGCATCGTGGCAATCTGCCTGCTGCCCAGGCGGCGCACGGTGCGCTCTGCGGCAATACGACCCACCTGTTGTGCGCCCAGCAAATCCCCTGCGCGCCTTGCCACGCTGTACCAGTAATCGCGTTCCATCGCGTCGTCCTGCCCGGCGATGACCGAGCAACTCAGGCTGTGACGTGAGGTAGGATAACCGCCTGCGAAGCCCAGACTATTGGCCAGGACGAACTGCGCCTCATGCACGTTCACCGTCGCGCCTTCCGAATTATGAATGCGCGCATCCGCATCCAGCGCTGCCTGTTCGCACTCCTGAGCCATTGCAATGGCTTCATCCACCGACAAATCCCAGGGATGGTACAAATCCAGATCGGGGAAATCACGCGCCAGACTATCCGCTTCCGGCAAACCTGAACAGTCGTCTTTTGCGGTGTAACGCGCGATGGACAGGGCTGCGTCCACCGTATCGCGCACGGCTTGCGGAGAAAAATCGGAAGTGCTGGCATTGCCGCGTTGCTGACCGAGATAAACCGTGATTCCCAGACCTTTATCACGATTGTATTCTATGGTTTCCACCTCGCCCTGACGCACCGTAACAGCTTGACCGAAACCTTCGGAAACTTCAGCGGATGCCGCAGTGGCACCCTGTTTTTTGGCATAACTCAGCATGTCCTGCGCAATGGTATGCAACGCATCAGCCGAGTTGGAAAATCGATCGCTGGCGGGCGAGTTTGGCGCGGATGATGTAGGTTTGTTCATAACTTCAAGCTGTAAAATGACGAAAGGCGCTATCATAGCAGCATCTTACCAGCCACATTGCACACCATGAGCACGCACGACGAAACAATAGATCCAAAAAACCATCAAGATATCAACGAGTTCGACGCACACGACGAGCAAGATGACTTCGACGACGATGAGCATGAGAACCTGTTGGACGATGATGAGCCGTACGACGATGAAGATCAGGACGACGAGGATCAGGATGCAGCACCTGCGCCAGCCAGGTCACAAGGTCGCGGCCTGCGCAGCCTGCCCGTCGTCGAGGAAGAAGAGCTGCCGCCCAGCAAGACCAAGATAAAGAAGCAGATGCACGAATTGCGGGACCTGGGAGAGGAACTGACAGAACTGGGGAAAGACCAGCTCGCACAGCTCGACATCCCGGAAACCTTGCGCGATGCAATACGCGAGATGCACCGCATGAAAACATTCGGCGCCAAACGCCGCCAGTTGCAATACATCGGCAAACTAATGCGCGATGTGGATACCGCGCCCATCATCGCCAAGCTGGACACCTGGAAAGGTGTTTCAAAACAACATATCGGCTATATGCACCAGCTGGAACGCTGGCGCGAACGTCTGCTGGAAGGCGATGCAGCGCTCACGGAACTGTTGACCGCCTATCCGCAAACCGATGTACAACGCCTGCGTACGCTGATACGCAATACGCTGAAAGAGCGGGAGGCGGGCAAACCCGCCAAAAACTTCCGCGAACTGTTTCAAGTACTGCGCGAAACCATACCCGAGCCGACGTAAGTGGGAAGTGGGAAGTGGGAAGTGATTCAGTTAAATTACCTCCGGCAAAGCCGGAGGCTTATTGGGTTAGCACCTCAAAGGCGCTGATAAATCGTGAGCAGCCCAAGCGGCTGAGTTTTTCTCCTTCCCCCTTGCAGAGGGGGAGAGCGAAGCGAGGGGGCAATTGGGATGGGGG
>JAUSAO010000058.1 GCA_030652475.1 Gallionella sp.
ATGGCAAAGAGCAAATTTGAACGCACCAAACCTCACGTCAACGTCGGCACGATTGGTCACGTCGATCACGGCAAGACCACGCTGACAGCGGCGATCACCATGGTGCTGTGCAAGAAGTTTGGTGGCGAAGCCAAGGCTTACGACCAGATCGATGCAGCGCCGGAAGAGAAAGCGCGCGGCATTACCATCAACACAGCTCACGTTGAATACGAGACAGCCAATCGTCACTATGCACACGTTGACTGCCCGGGCCACGCTGACTATGTAAAAAACATGATCACCGGTGCTGCGCAGATGGACGGCGCGATTCTGGTATGTTCGGCTGCTGACGGCCCGATGCCTCAGACACGCGAGCACATCCTGCTGGCACGTCAGGTTGGCGTACCTTACATCGTCGTGTTCCTGAACAAGTGCGACATGGTCGACGACGAAGAGTTGCTCGAGCTGGTTGAAATGGAAGTGCGCGAATTGCTGTCCAAGTACGACTTCCCCGGCGACGACGTGCCTATCATCAAGGGTTCTGCGATGCTGGCCATCAAGGGCGATCAATCCGAGATCGGCGAACCGGCGATTCTGCGTCTGGCTGATGCGCTGGATTCATACATTCCTACCCCGGAACGCGCAATCGACGGCGCCTTCCTGATGCCGGTTGAAGACGTATTCTCCATCTCGGGTCGCGGCACGGTGGTAACCGGTCGTATCGAGCGCGGTATCGTCAAAGTTGGCGAAGAAATCGAAATCGTGGGTATCAAGCCTACCCTGAAGACAACCTGTACGGGCGTGGAAATGTTCCGCAAGCTGCTCGATCAGGGTCAGGCTGGCGACAACGTGGGTGTACTGTTGCGCGGCACCAAGCGCGAAGAAGTTGAGCGTGGTCAAGTGTTGTGCAAGCCGGGTTCCATCAAGCCGCACACCAAGTTCACAGCTGAAATCTACGTATTGGGCAAGGATGAGGGCGGTCGTCATACGCCATTCTTCCAGGGCTATCGTCCTCAGTTCTACTTCCGTACCACTGACGTGACTGGCGCGGTTGAATTGCCGGCAGGCACAGAAATGGTTATGCCAGGCGATAACGTCAGCATTACCGTGAGCCTGATCAACCCGATCGCCATGGAAGAAGGTCTGCGTTTCGCGATTCGCGAAGGCGGCCGTACCGTGGGTGCGGGTGTGGTTGCAAAAGTTATCGAGTAAAAAAGAAACAGTTGT
>JAUSAO010000059.1 GCA_030652475.1 Gallionella sp.
GGTGGAAGGAATGAATTGCCAGAGACCAGAGGCATTGCTGGTGGAGTACGCGCCTGGATTGAAGGCGCTTTCTATCATCGGTAGCAGCGCGATTTCGCTGGGCATACCGCGGCGCTCCACTTCGCTGGTGATGTAATACAGGTAGCGACTTCCCCTGTCCATCATGCGGGCAATGTATTCAGGGCGGCTGGCATACCATTGCTCATGTTTGGCGATTAATGGACTGTCCAGTTCCTGCATGGCGAAACCGCCACGCAGACGTTGCCAGAGATCCATGTTGTTCAGTTCATCATCGGGGATGAGGGTTAGCTTGATATTGCGCGCAGAGGTAAGAGTGAGCGGAGTGGTGGTGTTTGCCAGAGAGGTGCTCAGTGCGGGTTGTTCATCAGCGTGCACAGACACGGTGCTGCCTAGGATAGCGAGCAGTATTGGGAAGATCAGTTTAATCAATGGCAAAAGCGTGGCCCAAATAGACGGAAAAGCGCGACCATCTTAGCCGAGGTGTCGACAGCGGGTCAATTTTAAAGCGGGAAAATCCTGATTTCTGATGCCCGTAAGGCATCAGAAAGGTTCTTTAGCGGTCAGCGTACTGCGTTCTTCAACTGTTCCAGAATGGCTGGATTTTCCAGCGTGGAAACGTCCTGGGTGATTTCTTCACCGCGGGCGATGGCGCGCAACAGGCGACGCATGATTTTTCCCGAACGGGTTTTGGGCAGGTTTTCACCGAAGCGGATTTCATCGGGCTTGGCAATGGGGCCGATTTCGTGGCCTACCCAGTTGCGCAGGGTCTCTGCAATTTCAAGGGCTTTGGCAGGGTCGTCAGGCCGCGTACCCTTGAGCACGACGAAGGCGACCACGGATTCTCCCTTGATTTCGTGCGGGCGTCCGACTACGGCGGCCTCAGCGACCAGTGGATTGGCGGCCAGCGCGGACTCGATCTCCATCGTGCCCAGACGGTGGCCGGAAACATTCAATACGTCGTCTATGCGTCCCATGATCCAGAAATAGCCATCTTCGTCGCGGTGTGCGGAGTCGCCCGCCAGATACGCGCCGTGCATCTCTTCCGGAAAATAGGCTTTTTTGTAACGTTCCGGATTGCCCCATATGCTGCGAATCTGCGAAGGGAAGGGGCGCTTGATGACCAAAAATCCGCCGTGCTGATCATGTACTTCGTCGCCCGCTTCATTGACGATGGTCGCCATGATGCCGGGCAATGGCAGGCAGCAGGTGCCGGGCTTGATCGGCATCGCGCCAGGCAGCGGTGCAATCATGTGAGAACCGGTTTCAGTCTGCCACCAGGTATCTACGATAGGGCAGCGCGCCTGACCTACGGTGTTGTAATACCACATCCACGCTTCGGGATTGATCGGTTCGCCCACCGAACCCAACAGGCGCAGGCTGGAAAGATCGTATTGTTTCGGCAGTTCTCCGCCCAGCTTGATGAGCGAGCGGATTGCAGTCGGCGCGGTGTAAAAAATGGTGACCTTGTGTTGCTGTATCATTCTCCAGAAGCGTCCGGCATCCGGATAGGTGGGCACACCCTCGAATACCACCTGAGTCGCACCCATCGCCAGCGGGCCGTAGGCCACGTAGCTGTGACCTGTGATCCAGCCCACATCAGCCGTACACCAGAAAACATCGTTATCTTTGTAGTCGAACACCCATTGCATAGAGAGCATGGCACCGAGCAAATAACCACCGCTGGAATGTTGTACTCCCTTGGGCTTGCCGGTAGAGCCGGAGGTGTAGAGGACGAACAGCGGATGTTCCGCGCTGACCCATTCCGGTTCGCAGTCGGTGCTCTGTTCCGCAATCAGGTCGTGCCACCAGATGTTGTTCGTGGTGTTCCAGGCTGTTTCGCATGCGGCGCGCTGATAGACGATGACGCTGTGTACGAATTCGCATCCGCCCAGTGTCAGCGCCTCATCCACGGCGGGTTTGAGCGGCATCACACGCCCCCCGCGTAACTGGGCATCAGCCGTGATGACGGCGCAGGCTTGTGCATCGGTGATGCGCTCATGCAGGCTCTTGGACGAGAAACCGCCGAATACCACCGAGTGAATTGCGCCGATGCGCGCGCAACCTTGCATCGCGATCACGGCTTCGATGCTCATCGGCATGTAAATGATGACACGGTCGCCCTTTTGAATGCCCCGAGATTTCAGGCCATTGGCGAATTGGCACACGCGTGCATGTAAGTCGCGGTAGTTGATTTTTGTAACCTTGCCATCGTCCGCCTCGAAAATGATGGCTGTCTTATCCCCCTGAGTGGCGAGATGCGTATCCAGACAGTTGTAGGAAACATTCAATTCGCCATCTGCAAACCACTGGTAGAACGGTGCGTTGCTCTCGTCTAAAACTTCGGTGAATGGTTTTTTCCATTGCAAAGTCGCGCGCGCCAGTCTGGCCCAAAAGCCGGTGTAATCCTGTTCCGCTTCGCGGCAGAGCGCCTGATAGGCCTCCATGCCGGACACATTCGCCTGTTTGACGAAGGTATCGGCAGGGCTGAATACGCGGGTTTCATGCAATACAGACTGAATGTTGGACATGTGATCTCCTGAGGTTGATGCGCAATTGAATGATGCGTGTGAATGTAGTTTTTTTTTGTCATGCCTGTCAATCATTACGCGGCATCAGCCAAAAATATTGAGGAAATCAGGGTTTTCGACCATGCCTGCTATATATTCTGGTCTATACACGTATGTAGATGGCAGTAAGGTCTCTCAGCTAGGCTATAGGCGAGTTTGTTGTTGTGTTTTGAAACGAAAATTTGCGGGTTGAATTTTGATAGCAGGGGGATTTGCGGTATTATCGCGCCCTACGAAAAACATTTGATGGAACTATTAGCCATTCCACATGGCTGTCAAACCCGCAAGGGGGCTTTTCCTGAAACTATATGAGCGAAAGCGCATTATTTTGAGTGAAAAGGCGACAGTCAAGTGGCCGCTTATCTCCGGGCACCTGCATGACCAAATATATATTTATCACCGGCGGCGTCGTCTCTTCCCTGGGGAAGGGTATCGCCGCCGCTTCTCTCGCGGCAATTCTTGAATCACGTGGCCTCCGGGTCACGATGCTCAAGCTCGACCCTTATATCAACGTTGATCCCGGTACGATGAGCCCGTTTCAGCACGGCGAGGTTTTTGTTACCGAGGACGGTGCAGAAACCGATCTGGATCTTGGACATTACGAGCGGTTTATTTCCGCCAAGATGCGCAAGGCCAACAATTTCACTACCGGACAGATATACGAAAGCGTGATCCGCAAGGAGCGGCGCGGTGAATATCTGGGCAAGACTGTACAGGTGATTCCGCACATTACCAATGAAATTCAGGCGTTTGTTGAACGTGGGGCAGCGGCCTATCACGGCGATAAAGCGGATGTGGCGATTGTAGAAATCGGCGGTACGGTAGGCGATATCGAATCGTTGCCGTTTCTTGAGGCTGCACGCCAGATGGGCTTGCGCATGGGGCGCAATCAGGTGGCCTACGTGCATTTGACCTTGGTACCTTACATTGCCACGGCAGGCGAATTAAAAACAAAACCGACTCAGCACAGCGTGCAGAAGCTGCGCGAGATCGGAATTTTCCCGACTGCCTTGCTGTGTCGTGCCGACCGGCCGATACCGGATGATGAACGCGCCAAGATTTCGCTGTTCGCTAACGTGCGCGAAGAAGCGGTAATCTCGATGTGGGATGCGGACAGCATCTACAAGATACCGCAAATGCTTAACGATCAGGGGTTGGATCGTATCGTTTGCGAAGAATTGCACCTGGATTTACCGCCGGCTGATTTATCGGTCTGGACGAAACTGGTTTATTCACTGGAAAACCCGCAACACGAAATTACCATCGGCATGATAGGCAAATATGTCGACCTGACCGAATCGTATAAATCGCTGATTGAAGCGCTGCGCCACGCGGGAATACACACTGCAACCCGTGTGAATATTGAGTATCTTGATTCCGAAGCGCTGGAAACGACCGGTACGCAGGGGTTGGCGCACTTTGACGCGATACTGGTTCCGGGTGGTTTTGGCGTGCGCGGCACGGAAGGCAAGATAGCGGCTATTCGGTTTGCGCGTGAAAATAACGTCCCTTATCTGGGCATCTGCCTGGGGATGCAGTTGGCAGTCATTGAATATGCGCGCCATGTTGCGGGCATGACGGACGCGAACAGTACCGAACTTAATCCTGAAACGGAACATCCTGTCGTTGCGCTGATCACCGAATGGCGTGACCGCGATGGTCGGGTAGAAACGCGCAGCAATGATTCCGATATGGGTGGCACCATGCGCCTGGGTTCGCAGCGTTGTCCTGTTACCTCCGGTACGCTGGCTCAGCGTATCTACGGTGATGAAGTGAACGAACGGCATCGCCATCGTTATGAGGTGAATAATCATTACGTGCCTGAGCTGGAGAAATCCGGTTTGATTATTTCTGCACGCACGCCGACAGAAAATCTGCCTGAAATCATGGAGTTGCCACAATCCATGCATCCGTGGTTTGTCGGTGTACAGTTTCATCCTGAATTTACTTCCACGCCACGCAGCGGCCATCCCCTGTTCAAGGCTTTCGTCGAAGCCGCTCTGCAACGTCAGACTACAAAGGCGGCAGCATGAAATTATGCAATTTTGAAGTTGGTTTGAACCGACCCTTATTCCTGATCGCCGGACCGTGCGTGATTGAATCGGCGCAAATGGCGATAGATACAGCCGGTGCCCTGCAGGAAATCTGCCGTGAATTGAACCTTCCCTTCATTTACAAGTCTTCGTACGACAAAGCCAATCGCAGTTCGGGAAAGTCGTTCCGTGGCTTTGGTCTGGATGCCGGATTGAAAATTCTCAGCGATGTTAAAGCGCAGTTGGGCGTGCCGGTATTGACTGATGTGCATAGTATTGAAGAAATCGAGTCTGTCGCCTCTGTGGTGGATGTGTTGCAAACCCCGGCGTTTCTGTGTCGGCAGACTGACTTCATTCACGCTGTAGCGCGCTGCGGCAAGCCAGTAAATATTAAGAAGGGGCAGTTTTTGTCGCCCTGGGATATGCAGAATGTGGTTGAGAAGGCACGCGATGCCAGCGACCAGGACAATATCATGGTCTGCGAACGCGGCGCCTCGTTCGGTTATAACAATCTGGTGTCGGACATGCGCTCTCTGGCGGTGATGCGCAATACCGATTGCCCGGTGGTATTCGATGCCACCCATTCTGTGCAGTTGCCGGGCGGGCAGGGTACGGTCAGCGGTGGGCAGCGCGAATTCGTCCCGGTATTGGCGCGTGCGGCTGTGGCAGCCGGGATTTCCGGTCTGTTCATGGAAACGCATCCGAATCCGTCACAGGCAATGTCGGATGGGCCGAATGCCTTCCCGTTGGCTCATTTGAAGGCGCTGTTGAAAACGCTGATGGTGCTGGATGAAGCCGTCAAGCAGCAGGGATTGATTGAAGAAGTCGTTGATTTGAGGAATGTTTGATTTTTTATTTGAAATTTTGATTTGGCTGAGGATATATAGATGAGTGCAATTGTTGATGTGATCGCCCGTGAAATTCTGGATTCGCGCGGCAATCCTACTGTCGAGGCGGATGTATTGTTGGAGTCGGGTGTGATGGGACGTGCCGCTGTGCCGTCCGGTGCGTCCACAGGTACGAGAGAGGCGATTGAGTTGCGCGATGGCGACAAGCAACGTTATCTGGGTAAAGGCGTTTTGAAGGCAGTGGAATATGTGAACACTGAAATCGCCGAAGCGATTATCGGTCTGGATGCGGCTGAACAAGCCTTCATCGATCAGACTATGATCGACCTGGATGGCACAGAAAACAAATCCCGCCTGGGCGCCAATGCAATTCTGGCTGTATCCATGGCGGTGGCGCGCGCGGCTGCGGAAGATAGCGGCCTGCCGCTGTATCGCTATCTGGGTGGTTCGGCAAAGATGCAGTTGCCGGTGCCCATGATGAATATCATCAACGGTGGCGCACACGCAAATAACAATATCGACATGCAGGAATTCATGATTATTCCGGTCGGCGCACCGACATTCCGCGAGGCCTTACGTTACGGCGCGGAAGTGTTCCACGCCTTAAAGAAGCTGATCGATGAAAAGGGTATGCCGACTACCGTAGGCGATGAGGGTGGTTTTGCGCCTAATCTGCCGAGCAATGAAGCGGCTTTGCAACTGATCGTCGAAGGCATTGAGGCGGCTGGCTATGTGCCGGGTGCGGATGTGGCCATCGGTCTGGATTGTGCCAGTTCCGAATTCTACAAGGACGGGCTGTATCATCTCGATTCCGAGGGCTTGAAGCTGACCTCGGCGCAGTTTGTGGATTATCTGGCCAACTGGGTGGACAAATATCCTATCGTCAGCATTGAAGACGGCATGAGCGAAAGCGACTGGGATGGCTGGAAATTGCTGACTCAGCGACTGGGCAAGAACGTGCAAATTGTCGGTGATGACATATTTGTCACCAACACCAAAATTTTGCGTGAAGGCATCCGTTTGGGGCTGGCCAATTCTATTTTGATCAAGGTCAATCAGATTGGCACACTGACTGAAACTTTTGCGGCCATCGAGATGGCCAAGCGCGCGGGCTACACCGCCGTGATCTCACACCGTTCCGGTGAAACCGAAGACAGCACCATTGCTGATATCGCGGTGGCCACCAATGCACTGCAAATCAAGACAGGCTCGGCTTCGCGCTCGGATCGTATGGCGAAATACAACCAATTGTTGCGCATCGAAGAAGACCTGGGTGACACCGCCTCTTACCCCGGACGCGACGCGTATTACCAGCTGAGTTAGGGAAATTAAAGTGAAGCTCGCGCAACGCGTTCTTTTTCCTCTCCCCCGCAGGCGGGGACTCATCAGGACAGAAGGACGCGAGTGTGGCGGGTTTCACCACAGAATGTGGCATCTTTGCCATGTGCGTTAGTTCAGTATTCAACATTCGCCCTTGGCTCAGGCCAGGGGCGTTTTTTTACATAAGATTTCGCTGCTGTGATATTTGCGTGGCGGAACAGCAGTAAAACTGGAAGGCTCATTTTGCGCATATGAGAATCATCACACCGATCTTGATAGTCCTGTTGTTGCTGTTGCAGTACCCGCTGTGGCTGGGCAAGGGCGGCTGGTTGAGGGTGTGGGACCTGAACCATCAGGTCGAGGAGCAGCAGCAGATTAATCAGCAGGCTGAGCAACGCAATGCGTTGCTGGATGCTGAAGTGCGCGATTTGAAACAAGGTACCGAAGCCATAGAAGAACGTGCGCGCAGTGAGTTGGGAATGATAAAAAGCGACGAGGTATTTTTTCAGATTCTGGATGCGTCCAGTAATCAGATAAGCGAAAAACTGCCTGCCGCATCGTCAGTCTCCTCACCCGCCGCCCAATAACGGGGCTTTAACCAGAAAAATCAGCAGAAGGTGTGAGCAGGTATTTTGCCGAAAGGTGAATGCGTGTAAAAACACAATAAGATGCAACTTGAGTCATAATCGTCCTTGTTTTATTCCGATTCCGATCCGGTTTAAAACCCCGGCCTTCAGGCCGGAACTCGCACCACCTCGCCCTGAAGGGCGAGGTTTTAGGGGGCGAAGTGGAGGGGATACAAACCCCTCCACGCCTAAATCCACCGGCCTGAAGGCCGGTGACAACTTGGTTACGTAAATTTCAGCAAAAAATGCCGACACTCTTCAGCCTGCCTCCGCATATATACGTCTTCGCCGCCCTGCTCGGGGTATTGCTGCTTTCATTTGCGATATTTTCCCTGCTTCCCTCTTTTGCCGTGTCGCGGCAATTGTCCGCTGTGATCAATAAACTGGTCGCACTAAAGGGTGTGCCGGACGGCAGTCTGGAGCAAATTTTCCAGAAGAACGGCGTCCTTGAACATTTGTGGCGGGAATATGCGGATTCGTTGCACAAGCAGGTCGTAGAAGGGCAAGCAATGCGTCTGCGTTCCACCCTTCCCGCCAGCGTTGTCTTCAGGCCGGAAATTCTGGTGGATATCCCATTGCGCACGGATTTTTTCAAACATCTCCCGGGATTGTTTACCGGGGTGGGTATCATCGGGACATTCTACGGGCTATTAATCGGCTTGCAGTCCTTTGTCGTTTCCGAGAATCCGGTCATCGTGCGCGCAAGCCTGACCCGGTTACTGCACGGTGTGTCCGAGGCATTTCTCGTTTCGGCTGTGGCGATCACACTGGCGATGGTCGTTACCTTTATAGAAAAACTGGTGCTTACCCGTCTGAATGCCCAGGTAGAGCAGTTGGCGCAATTGCTGGATGGTTTGTTTGAGAGTGGTGCGGGTGAGGAATATTTGGCACGACTGGTGCGTGCATCCGAATCATCTTCGATGCAAACTGCGGGATTGCTTCAGGGCGAGTTGAAACAGATGCTCACCGAGTTGACCGAAAAACAGATCGCAGCGACACATGCCGGAACAGTTGCACTCGGCGACCGCATTGCGGCAAGTATCGAAGCCAGCATGAAAGTGCCGCTGACTGAAATTTCCAATGCCTTGAAGAATGCCAGCAATGATCAGGGAGCCGCATTGCAAACCATGCTGGCGAGCATGTTCGAGAACTTTAATCATCAAATGAAGGATTTGTTTGGCGGGCAGGCCGCTGACATGAGTAGTTTGCAAAAGCAAACCATAGACGCGCTGCAAGCCACTGTCGTCAGCATGGAGCGGATGGCCGGGAATGTCGGGTCTGCAGGGCAGCGCAGTGCTGAGGCGATGGCTGAGCAGCTGGCAGCAGCTATCGCGGCGGCAGAATCCCGCCAATCCATCATGGAAGACAATCTGGGTAAATTTGTCGAGCAAATGCGTCAGGCGGCGGCTCAGTCTCAGGGAGAGGCGCAGCAGCAATTGCAAAGCGCGTTGAGTGAATTGTCCGGGCGCATGGGCTCGGTTATCGATGGTCTGAGCGCTCAGGTGCTTGCGACTACCGATGTCAGCCGGCAGCATCAGCAGGATTTGCTGGCACAGAGCAAGGAGTTTGCGGGGCAGTTCGGCGGGCAAATGACGGTTGTGGTAGAGGGTGTCAATCGAGCTGTTGCCGAGATGAAGACGGCTGTCATGGCGATGCGCAATACCACCGGTGAGGCCATGCTCAGCTTTAACAAAGGCGCAGACACCCTGTCTTTGGCTGCGCAGGATTTTGCCAGAGCCGGGCAGGGCGTCAGTTCTGCGTTGGATAAAACGGCGCTGGTGGCGGGGCAGCTTACTCAGGCGGCGAGCAACGTGGCCGCCGCATCCTCAGGACTGGGTGAAATGTTTGCTGATTACCGTGGCACGCGTGACTCCATGATTGAACTGGTAGGGTCCTTGCAGTTGCTTGTCGAGCAGGTGCGTCGCGAGGCATCCATGTCAGGTGAGGTGATCTCAAGAATAGAATCTGCCACGGTCAAGCTGGTCGCCGCGCAGCAAAACGCGGACAGCTATTTAACAAAAGTATCTGAAGTGATCGCCGTAGCACATGAATCTTTTAGCGAGGGAATGGTTAAAGCAGTTGGCGAGGCGAATCGTGATTTCCACCAGGCATTGTCCGACTCCGTGAAGTTGTTGCGTGAAGGGATACATGAGCTGGAAAGCACTCTGGATGCGGCCACCAGTATTTAATCATGACAGGCAAAATTTTTATCCTTGGTCGCCGTAACAAAGAAGAGGGTGAAAAACCGTTCTGGATTTCATTCGCCGATCTGATGACAGCACTGATGGTGATGTTTCTGCTGGTGATGAGCGTGGCGCTGCTGGCTGTTACCAACGAAATCTCGGAGGCTGATCGCAATAAGGCAACGCGCGAACAGGAAATTGATCTGCTGCTGGCAAAAATTGAAAAGGCGGCTGAAAATTATCCGGGAATATCGGTTAACAGGAGTCGGGCGGTAATTGATTTTGGTGAGCGTGCGCGTTTCGATACCGGCAGTTCACAGCTTTCCGGTGTGCAGGCACAATACCTGAGTCAATTCGTCTCTGAGATGCTGGTGATCGCGCAAGATGAACTGGGCAGTAAATGGCTCAAGCGCATTGTCGCCGAAGGATACGCCGACCAGCGCGGTGATTATCTGCTGAATTTGAATCTGAGTCTGCAACGCAGCCAGCGGGTGTTGTGCGCTTTACTTTCACCCGCGCCCAACCAGACTTATATGCTGAACCCTGCAGAAAAAGAACAGGTACGCGATTTGTTTCTGGTGGGCGGATACTCCTTCAATTCAGCAAAAGAGTCACTGGAGGAAAGTCGTCGTATCGAACTGCGCATGGAGTTTTTTGGTGTGGATGAGGTGCATCCCGCACTGAACGAAATTCCACGCGGGAATTTCGGCACTTGCCGGATATAGAACGATGGATGTCATTGAGCAACTGCAAGGTACGTTGCGCAATCTTAATCAGCTTGCACTCGCCAGGATGCGCCCCGGTGATTCACTACAGATGTTAGACGAACTGTCCAGGCTGCAAACATGGATAGGCGCTGCTTCACGACTGGAAGAGCCGTCATCAGGCAACATAGAGGAAGCGCTTCTGTTTTATCGGCAGAAGAAACATATCAAAGGATTGCGTCAAATACGGCTGGTTTGTTATGGCTGCACACAAATAATAGCCGGCGTATCATTGATTGAAGATCGTGAATATTTCGGTAAACTACTCGAATATGTTGATAAATACACAGATCGTCGGCGATCGTTCCGTAAAATTTATCGCGGCCTGTTGAATAGTTATTTTGCTTATGATCCTCATGCCCCGGATAGCAGTTTAGCCGGACGCAGTAACTGGGAGATGCTGAGAATATTTTTGGCTAACCATCTGGATAGCTTGCTGACAGGCTTATTCACGCCAGAGTGGCTTTCAAGCCTGATAAGACATCCAGGTTTGCTGGGTGAGCATCCCGGACTGTCTTTCGATACTTCGCTATTGCAGGGCGACGCGTCGGTGTTTAACGAGGCTCGCAGGCATCTCGAAATTAATGTTGAATCCTGGCTGGTGCGAGAAATTGTCATGGCGCCGTTCAAGGCTGTCGAAGCTATGGACGATTCGACTTTTAAGGAGCATCTCGATAGCCTTCTGCTGTTGTTGAGCGATTATCCGCTCTATGCAGGAAGGGGGCTGAACGTTCTGCTGAATCGCTATGCACAATGCGAAGACAGGGACGTTCATGTCTCGCTCAGAGATTTTTCAACAGGACTTTGGGGTAACCCGTGGTTGCCGGAAAATGCACACCAATGGCAGTGCTGCGCGAATGCCAGGGCTATGCTGGAACACTGGCTCAAGCGCCATTTGTTGAGCGAGTTTTTTTGCCTGTTGTCCGATGATGTGGCTGCACGGCGCCAGAACTTTTGGGATATTTACAGCGAAGATATGACCGGTATGTATTTCGCGCTGGGAAAAGAAGCATACGCAATTGAAAATATGGCTCTGTACAAATTTCGCAAGGCTGCAAAAGGTTTGCTGGTCAGGCTGACTGAGAAAAAGCAGGATGTGCACATTTGTATCATGCAGTTCGAGCATCATCATGTCGTGGAATTCAATCGCCAAAATAATGCCGCTTACTTCTATGACACCAGGCAGGGAATCCCTTCCTTTTATTTTAGTAAAGGCTGGGTGGAAATAGGGGCGGTCAGTACCCGGAATATCACCGAAGGTGTTGATGTTACGCGGCTCTCCAAGCCGCTACGCCATCAGGATGTCAAGCGGTTTACCTGGGAAGGGCGGTTCGCGCAGGAGCTGGGCGTGACCGAAAACGGCATCAAGTCGTTCTGTCGGAAGTATCAATGCTTGTATGATGATAAACGCAATCAGGACGGGCATCAGTGGATAGTCCCAGTCGCAGCCGATCAATATGGTCGGGAGGTCTGGTCAGTATTGACCGGGTGGGGTTTCGGGCTTTCGGAGAAAGAAGGGAGCTCTTTTCGGCTATGACCCGACATCCCGGGATCGCTGTCATTTATCGTGTGATTTCATCGGCAGACGCACCGCAATTTCTGTCCCGGCTCCAGGTTTGCTGGAGATGGTAACCTTGCCGCCGAGTTGGCCGATGCGCTCCTGTATGCCGCGCAATCCGAATGAACGCGGCTTGCTGGGTGCGGATTCGTCAAACCCCTGACCATCATCCGAAACGACCAACTCTATGCATTTATCGCCGTTGATAAGATTCGTACAGGCTTTATTAATGTCAATTTTTACTTGAACTTGCTGTGCTGCCGCGTGTTTCATGATGTTGTTCAGTGTTTCCTGAAACACGCGAAACAGGGTGATGGATTGCTCGTCTGAAATATCAAAGCTATCTTTTGACTGGGTGATTTTGCAGGGTATGCCCGTGCGCTTGGTGAACTCATTAGCTTCAATTTCAATTGCGGCGATGATACCAAAACAATCGAGAAAGCCCGGGCGCAGGCTATGTACCAGATCATTCGCCGTCTTTCCCGCGGTGTCCAGCAAGTCGTTCATGCCATGCATTTTTTCTTGCAGCGCGCTGTCGCCAGAGGGTAGGCGCTGTGCAACCCAGGATAAATCCATTTTTAAAGCGGTCAACAACATGCCTATTTCATCGTGTATCTCGCGCGCGATGCGTGTACGTTCTTCTTCCTTGATGGTTTCAATATGCGAAGAAAGTTCGCGCAGGCGCTGTCGGGACTGCTTGATTTCAATTTCAGCTTGTTTGTTGTGGGTGATGTTGACCATGAAGCCTTTCCAGAGCGTGCCCTGAGAATTGGTTTCGTGATGTTTGGCCCGTAAATTCACCCATTTTATTTCCTGATTGGAGGGCAGGACGATACGCCCTTCCCAATTCCAGGCGGTGGCGTTGGCGGCTGATTGCCGCATGCGCTGATTGAAGGCTGCAGCATCATCAGGATGCAATCTGTTCAGCCATAATTGCGGCTGTCGTTCCAATTCGAGCGGGGTGATGCCGAGCAGATCAAGGCTGCCTTCGCTTACGTAGGGGAAGTGGAGCACACCGTGTCTGTCCAGCCATATCTGACAAGCCATACCCGGCAGGCTATCCAAAAATGAATAAGGCGTGTTGTCTCTCTTTAGTCCATTCTTGCAGCATAAAATGGCGCTCCACTCATGTTCCTCCAGCGCGGCGGCCAGCGTGCTCGCATCGCTAACGGAGCGGTGCACCACAGTGGCTAATTGCGGTGAAAGTTGCGCAATCACCTCGCGATCGCAATCAGCGCTTGGTTCTATGCTCAATACAAAGGTAGTTCCCGACATTGTTAGGCTGATCATGTGTGATGAGGGTGAAGACAGCTTACTATAAGGGTGTGCGGCACGGCAACCGGACTGGAGAGTAACCCGTCATAAAACCCCCCGGTCATGCCGGGTGGCGAACGGACAGAAAGCCGCCAACAGTCCCGCCTCGCCGACAGATATGGCTGGATTCGGCAATGTCTGTAGAAAAAAATCCGTGATGCGCCCTCCGTCATGCAATGGGAATAGGCCGAAATTTATAGGCATTTCGGCATATTGTTATTGGCTTTGGATGCGAGTAGCGTCGCGCAATCAATGTGGGGTGGCTATCCGCGATAGCGGAAATGAATTGAAGTGATCTGCTTTCTCAAGGGGGCATGAGGTGAACGAGTTTCAGAAAAATAGTTTGAAGCTGAACCATTTGGTGATGGGTGGTGCGATTCGATTGATGAACAGGAATGGCGCGCAATGCGCCGTTTTGCTTGTGCGAAGCAAAAGCGGCGCGGTTAGAGATACGACGTTTGAGATGCGGAAGGTCGGGTAATAGTGATGGACATAATCAGGCTAACCAAACGGTGGTGGGCGTGGACTATCCTTGCCATAGTGACATTGTGGATTTTGTACAAAATCTTTCTGGCGTTATGGTTCTTTGGCGCCATTCAATCGCCGCCTGTGAAGGATGCGTCCGTCAAAGAAAAAATCCACCTCAGCGATTTTTCACCGGATGGCAACAAACTCTACTTGGATTATTGCGACACAACCCGGCATTGCAATATTGGGCAATTCGATCTGCAAACGCAAGAGGCCAGTCTCTTTGTACCGCAAGACACGCAAGACGCCGTTGCTTCACCCAGTAGTTCAGACGACGGTAAACAACTGGCAGTGGTTATCAAGGAGGCCGCTGGTAATTATGAAACGTCGCAGATTGGCATTCTTGACTTGGCAACCCATACCTATCGTGCGGTCACCCAAAGCCCGACTTTCAAAGAATGGCCGTCGTTTTCACACGATGGTAAAAAAATTATCTACGCCCAATCCAATCGCAAGAGAACAAGCGGCAAGACACGGTTTTCTGAATGGGATATTTATGAAATGGAATTGGCGACGGGGGCAGAACGTCGCTTAACCAATTTCTGTTTTTTTGTGATAGGCCGCCCGCAATACATGACGGACAACAAGCTGTTTGTGTTTTCGGGTGACCCTACTTGTAACTTTCCAAACCAAGGGAGTGCCGACAGC
The DNA here is from genome assembly GCA_030652475.1 of Gallionella sp. Lineage (GTDB taxonomy): Bacteria > Pseudomonadota > Gammaproteobacteria > Burkholderiales > Gallionellaceae > Gallionella. The sequence continues at coordinate 14,411 of JAUSAO010000059.1, forward strand.
TACAAGGCTTATCAAAAACAATATCAGGATAACAATGTTTTTGTGATGAGCGGTGATGAAACAACATTAAAACCGCTGGTGATTAGCGGTGATTTGTCGAACGGCGCAACACTGACACGGGATGGCCTTAAAATTCTTTTTAAGGCCATCACCAATAAAATGGATAACTCCAAGGAGTTCAGCTACAACTTTGATCTTTTTACGTACGAAGAGGGAAAGATTCACCGCTTGACCAACTTAAAAACCTATCTATCAGACTACGCGATTTCCGCGCATGGCGAGTGGGTAGCCTATCTGAGCGATGAGCAGCGAAATAATAACGATGTATTTTGGATAATGGATGTCGCAGCAGGAACACACAGCAAAATCAATCTGGGTGAACGCAGCAGCTTTACTGTAACCAACATAATCAACCAACAGAAAGGGGAACAGAAATGAGCACGACTAACTTGTATGTTGTAAACGGCTTGCCAACATATGGGAAATGGGGTGGCCCCGGCTGGTCTGCCGGAGAACTTGTTCCTGCTGGCGCACACTTGACGGATGCGCAAAAGGCAGTGGATGGGAAAGATGACTTGGACAGGTTATTTAAAGCACATGATATTGCCTACGATGAAGCTGCAAAAATGACTGATCCGGTCGCCGAAGCCAAAGCTATATCGGATGCAGATATGCAGCTAGTGGTAGGGATGTGGTTATCAGGGCAATTGTCCGATCCGCTTGCAGAGGTGCACCGAATTGCGGCGATGGATGTGTTCGACAAAAAATTAGTTTTGGACGTTTTGGGTGTTGCTTTTAACAATGTGGACAACTTTCTCACCGGCATTCAGAAGCTCTTTCATCAGGCAGAAATCACCAGAAGTCCGCTCGTTCTCGACCTCAACGGTGACGGTGTCAGCACCGTCGCGATATCTGCCGGGGTTCATTTCGACCAGAACAACAACCGCTTTGCCGAACTCAGCGGCTGGGTTGCGCCCAGTGATGGCCTGCTGGTCAGGGACTTGAATGGCAACGGGCAGATTGATGGCGGCAGCGAACTCTTCGGGGACAACACACTGTTGGCAAACGGCCAGAAAGCCGCTAACGGTTTTATCTCGCTGGCCGAGCTGGACGCTAACATGGATGATACCGTTGACGCTACTGAAGCGGTCGCCGCCGGAATAAAAATATGGAAGGACGCCAACCAGAACGGCATCACCGATGCCGGAGAACTTTTTGCGCTTAATCAGGCGGGCGTGAGTAGTATCGCTACCGGCTACTCCGCTGCTTCCAGCGTAGATGCTCAGGGTAACCGGCATAGTCAAGCTGGGCATTACACCGCAGCCGACGGCACAATCCGTGCCATGGACGATGTCTGGTTCGCCGTGGACACGGCGCGAACTATTGAAAAAGATACCGTAGTAGTCTCCGCCCAGATTGCCGCACTGCCTGACCTGGCCGGATTTGGCAATGTCCACAGTCTGCACCAGGCCATGGCGCTGGATACCACGGGGCACCTGCAATCCCTGGTCGAACAATTCATGGCTGCCACCGACACAGCCTCCCGCAAGGCGATCACCACCCAACTCATCTATGCCTGGGCGGGAGTTGAAAACGTAGACCCGGCCAGCCGGGCCGCCAGCATGATCTACGGTAACGTCATTGGCGATGCGCGCAAGCTGGCGAGCCTGGAGGCGCTGCTGGGCGGCAGGGGCATTGAAATGGCAGCGAATGACAGGATGTGGCAGGTAGCGGCATGAAAAATAACCATGCTATGGTGAAATAGTTAGCATAATCAATTTATTACGCATGAATCACGACGGCTGCTAGGCCAGATTATATAGGTATTTCGGCATATTGTTATTAAGTCGTCTCGCGAGTAGGGTCGCTTCATCAATGAGGGTTGGCTATCCGCGATAGCGGAAATAAATTGAAGTGATCTGCTTTCTCAAGGGAGCATGAAATGAAAGCGTTTCAGAAAAGTAATTTTAAGCCACTCCATTTAGCCCTCATTTGGGTGCTTGGAATTATTTTAACACTGGTAGTAATTGCATACCTAAGTGTGGAAATTTTACTGCAAAGTTCATATAGAAATCTTGCATTGGGGCGTTACAGTGAAGCGGCGGGAAACTCTGCGCGTGCCGTGCTGATTGCACAACTTTTATATCCAGCTTCGTCCAAATACTATCAGAACATTTTTCTATATGACGTCAAGGTATGGTCTAAGCTGGGCATCATTGGTGGGTCTTTTGGCACTGGACTTAAGAACTTTACAGTAGTCAAAACGCTTAGATTCGAAAAGAAAAATGAGAAAGCATTGACTCGTGAAGAGATGGCTCGCATACAGGTTGAGGGCGCACGAATTGCCAATGCTACTACACATGGGGAGGGAGTTTCTCTTGTTAATGGGCTTATTGATAAGTCACAATCATCAAATGACATATGGTCGGCGTATGCGAAAGAAGAGCGTGCCTACGCCGATCTTGCCGGTTTTTTTGCCGTGCTGGCACCAAAGAATGTTGAACAGCGAAAGCGAAATGACTGGGTAGTTGAATCAGTAAGTAAGGAACATAAAACAGCCCAGGAAATAATCTGCAAATCAGATGTGGTGCAATGCCGCTTTAATAATTTGCGCTGGCAAATAGGTACTTGTATCCGGCGGGCATACCTTAATGAAACGCCAGTGTGTACGCCTGATACATTTCGAGATGTGAGCAACTTCGCGGGACGGAACGCCTGCAAAGATTTATCGGTAGATCAATGCTATACGGTGATGAATGATTTACTGCCCTACTATCACCGTCTATTGCAGGCACAGGGAAATGGTGCTCTTGACTTCTTGTCATTGCAAATTCAAGTGGACCAAGCAGTTACTAACTTGTCATCGGATAAAAAGCAAAGGAGATAATCATGGCTTCATTTTTTGAGGTGGTGCAAGGTATATTAAATTTAGGGCAAGTTCTTGAATCAACGGGGCAAGCTTATGATACCGGAACAGATATAGGACAAAGCGCGATGGCGGCGGAGGCTGGGAAATCCGCATGCGAAACATACCTTCAAAATCCAACTAAAGATAATTTGCAGAACGTCAGGGATAGTATGAATCAAATCGAAAATACTAACCAAGCACTACTCCGTGACGCTGTAGGATATGTTCCAGTACCACTAAGTGCAGATCCACAGAAGGTACTTGATGGCGTATTCGACGTATTTGATCGGAACAACCAAATCCCCCAGTTGTTGGATGAGATGAATCGGCAGGGAAATAACAGTTACCGACCAATGGATGTTGAAGAGTTTTGTCAACAAAGTGGGTCGAACGATGGCTTCCTCTCCGGCATCCAGAAGCTCTTCCACCAGGCCGAGATTACTAAAAGCCCGCTCGTACTCGATCTCAACGGCGATGGCGTCAGCACGGTCGCGATGAACGCCGGGGTTCACTTCGACCAGAACAACAACCGTTTTTCTGAACTAACCGGCTGGGTTGCGCCCAGTGATGGCCTGTTGGTCAGGGACTTGAATGGCAACGGGCAGATTGATGGCGGCAGCGAACTCTTCGGGGACAACACACTGCTCGCGAACGGCCAGAAAGCCGCCAACGGTTTCGCCTCACTGGCAGAACTGGACAACAATCACGACGGCACCGTTGACGGCACTGAAGCTACCGCCGCCAAAATAAAAATATGGAAGGATACCAACCAGAACGGCATTACCGATGCCGGAGAACTTTTTGCGCTTAATCAGGCGGGTGTGAGTAGTATCGCTACCGGCTACTCCGCTGCTTCCAGCGTAGATTCTCAGGGTAACCGGCATAATCAAACTGGGCATTACACCACAGCTGACGGCACAATCCGTGCCATGGACGATGTCTGGTTTGCTGTGGATACGGCGCGAACCTTTGAAAAGGATACCGTGGCGGTCTCCGCCCAGATCGTAGCACTACCGGATATAGCCGGATTCGGCAATGTCCACAGCCTGCATCAGGCCATGGCGCGGGATACCACCGGGCACCTGCAATCCCTGGTCGAACAATTCATGGCGGCCACCGACATGACGGCCCGCAAGGCGATCACCACCCAGCTCATCTATGCCTGGGCGGGAGTGGAAAACATCGACCCGGCCAGTCGGGCCGCCTCGATAATCTACGGTAACGTCATCGGTGACGCACGCAAACTGGCGAGTCTGGAGGCGCTGCTGGGAGAAAGCTATGTCGGCGTATGGTGCTGGGGCACGCCAGACCCGAATCCGCATGGGCAGGCGGCGCCTGTGCTATTGCAGGCATTCGACAGTCTCGTCAATTATGTAACGAGCAGTCTGGCAAGATCGAGCATTAGCTACCTCTACAACAGCGTCGGAATCGCATGGAATGCTGCGACCGCTTTACTGGGCCTTGATTTTTCCGGTGTGGTTGCGGCGCTTGAATCGAAATACACCACCGACCCGCAAGGGGCGTTACGTGATTTGCAGGCATTCGGTGCTGACTTGAAAACGTATACCGGCGGGGTGGGCTATATTGACCAGCTTCGCAATCTTGGAAATATCGGCGGCACGGCATTTGAGTTTCAGCTTGCCAATTTGGGTTATAACAAAATTGCGGGGGATGCCGGAGATAATACGCTTACGCCACCAGACGGAGCGGATTACTATCTTGACGGGGGTGACGGCAATGACACACTGAACGGCGGGGCGGGTGCCGACATTCTGGATGGTGGGACGGGTAACGACATTCTCAACGGCGATACCGGCAACGACACCTACTTGTTTGCGGCGGGCGCAGGTCAGGACACCATTTACGACTACGACCCGGCAGCGGGCAACCTTGATACGATCAAGCTGGTGGGGCTGCTGCCGTCGCAGATTACGTTTGCGCGGGAACTGGCCAGCGACGGCACACCGACCAATGATCTGGTCATCAAGGTCATCGGTACAACCGACTCGCTGCGCATCAAGAATTACTATTCCAGCCCGGCATACAAGATCGAAAAATTGGCCTTTGCCAATGGTATCGTTTGGGGTAAGGCGGAACTGGATGCGGCAGTATTCGACCTGCGCGGCTCTGGCAACGACAGCGTGCAGCGCGGCTACAACTATGCCAACGGCAATGACACCTATCTGTTTGCGAAAGGCGCAGGCCAGGACACTATCTTCGACTACGACTCTGCGGCGGGCAACCTTGATACGATCAAGCTGGTGGGGCTGCTGCCGTCGCAGATTACGTTTGCGCGGGAACTGGGCGGCGACGGCGCAGCGACCAATGATCTGGTCATCAAGGTTGTCGGCACAACCGACTCGCTGCGCATCAAGAATTACTATTCCAGCCCGGTGTACAAGATCGAAAAGCTGGCCTTTGCCAATGGTATCGTTTGGGGTAAGGCGGAACTGGATGCGGCGGTGTTCGACTTGCGCGGCTCGGGCAACGACAGCGTGCAGCGTGGCTACAACTATGCCAACGGCAACGACACCTATTTGTTTGCGGCGGGCGCAGGCCAGGACGTGATCTACGACTACGATCCCACTGCGGGTAACATCGACACCATCAAGATGGTAGGGCTGCTGCCCTCGCAAATCAGCTTTGCGCGGGAACTGAGCGGTGATGGCATGCCGAGCAACGATCTGGTCATCAAGGTTATCGGCAAAACCGACACGCTGCGCATCAAGAACTACTATGCCAGTCCGGTGTACAAGATTGAAAAACTGGTGTTTGCAAACGGCAGCGTGCTGGATAATTTTGTATTCGGTTTTTTTGGCAACGACATACTTCAAGGCGCAGATGGTAACGATGCGCTGAGCGATGCCGGAGGGAAAAATCTGCTGATTGGCGGACTCGGAGCGGATGCTTTGGTGGGTAATTCCGCCAACGAAATGTTTGTCGGCGGCATCGGTAACGACAGCGTCACTACCGGTAACGGCGCAGACATCATCGCGTTTAACCGGGGCGATGGCATGGACGTGGTCAACGGCGGCATTGGTACCGACAATACAATCACACTCGGCAAGGGCATAAGTTATGCGGATATCGCACTTTCCAAAGTCAATAACAACCTGATTATTGAGGTCGGCAGCGGTGAGCAGCTCACCCTGGCAAACTGGTATGGCACGGCAGCTAATTTCAAGAGTGCACTCAATCTGCAAGTGATGGCGGATGCGATGGCGGGTTTTGATGCTGCTTCCACTGATCCGTTATTAAATCAGGCGGTGCAAAACTTCGATTTCATCGCTATTGCCAACGCTTTTGACCAGGCGCGCGGAACCAGTGCAACCTTCATGCACTGGAGTGTCACCAACAGTTTGCTGGCCACATACCTTGACGGCAGCGATACCGCCGCGCTCGGTGGCGATTTGGCGCACCAGTACGGTGCAAACGGCGACTTTACCGGGATGAACCTCGCCGCAGTACAAAATGTGCTGAACGGACCGCAATTCGGTGAGCAGGCGCAAACTTTGCGTTCGTTGTAAGGAAGAGACTGATTTATTCGTCATTTCGGGCGGAAACCGGAAACCGGCATAATCAATAACGGCGTGCTCTGCATGCTGCTGGATACCGGCTTTCGTCAGTATGCGTTGCCACTATTCACAGGCTGGTTCCTTTAAACAGGGTGAGATAATGTACTATTCAGGGCAAGACATGCTATGGCTGCTCGGTAGTTTGTCTCGCATATTTCGTCTGCCGTTCGATGCTCATCTGGTTCTCCAGCAATTTCCGCCACCGTACTCCCGCATCGCATTGCTCAATGCTTTGCAGGCGCTGGATTTTAAGGTGGGTGAGATGGAATTGAGTGATGAAGGCATCGCCACGCTGGAACGTATTCCGTTCCCGGTGGTTGCGTTTGAACTGCCACCGAATGGGGTGGCCGGGGGCGGAAATGACGGATTCCTGGGCGATCCCCGGAGGGGTGAGGAGAATTTCCCCAATGCCTTTACTGACGAGTCAACTGATAAATCCGAAACAATACCTCCGCCTGCTACTCCCGTGCTGCTGGTTAAGGCCGATTCCGAGCGCGTGCTGTTCTTCCGGGCGGGTGTGCAGCAGCCGGAAACGATATTGCTGAGCGAGTTCAGTCAGCACTTTCGTTCCGATGTTCTGCTGGTTGCGCGCGATACCACCCGGACCACTGCCGATCTGGAAGCCGGACAGACCGCTTTTACACCACAATCAGGCAAGCACGGACACCCCCCGTTCGGCTTCCGCTGGTTTATCCCGGAATTGCTGAAGCACAAGCGCATCTGGCGTGACATCCTGATCGCTTCGCTTGCCATTCAGCTCGTCGGTCTGATTACCCCGCTGTTCACCCAGGTAATCATCGACAAGGTCATCGTTCACCATACCCAGAACACGCTCATCGCCCTTACAGTCGGGCTGGTGATGTTTATGCTGTTCAACAGTGCCATGACCTGGTTGCGTCAGTATTTCGTGCTGCACACCGGCAACCGTATCGACGCCGTGCTGGGCAGTCAGGTCTTTCGTCACCTGTTGCACCTGCCTTTGCCCTATTTCGAGCATCGACCCACCGGCACGCTGGTGGCGCGGTTGCACGGCGTGGAGACGGTGCGCGAATTTATTTCCGGCGCTACCGTGACTTTACTGCTTGACCTGCCGTTTCTGTTTATCTTTATCGCCGTGATGTTCTGGTATAGCTGGCAACTTACTCTGATTGCATTGCTGCTGCTGTCGCTGATTACCGCGCTGAGCTTCGCCGTGACACCTGCCTTTCGTGCCAGGCTTGACCACCAGTTTCTGTTGGGTGCCAGGAATCAGGCCTTTGTCACCGAATACGTGGCGGGGATGGAAACCGTCAAATCCCTGCAAATGGAACCAGTGCTGGAACAAAAATATGGGGAAATCCTCTCCCAATACCTCGCGGCCGGATTTGCCACACGACAGCTCTCCAATAGCTACAACGTTATCGCCAATGCGCTGGAACAGATCATGACGCTGTCTATCCTGGTGTTCGGTGCGTTGCTGGTGATGCAGAACGACGGTTTTACCATCGGCATGCTGGTTGCGTTCCAGATGTTCGCTGGGCGCATGAGCCAACCCATGCTGCGTCTGGCTGGTCTGTGGCAGGAATTTCAGCAGGCCGACATTGCCATCAAGCGGCTGGGCGACCTGATGGATGCACCCGCCGAACCCCATGCGCTGGTGCCGACGCGTGCGCGTGGCGGTACGGGTGGACGCGTCGAACTCAGGGATGTCAGCTTCCGTTACAACGAATCACTGCCCTACCTGTACCGCAACCTCAATTTGACTTTGATGCCTGGCAAGCTCACCGTGCTGATGGGGCCGTCCGGTTGCGGCAAGAGTACCCTGGGCAAGATGTTGCAAGGCTTCTACTGGCCCAATGACGGCAGCATCCTGCTCGATGGCTACGACATTCGCCACCTTGCAGCCAATGAACTGCGCGCCAACTTCGGCGTGGTGCCGCAAGAGACGCGGCTATTTTCCGGCACTCTCTATGAAAACCTGCAACTGGCCAACCCTCACGCCAGTTTCGAAGAGATCGTCAGTGCCTGCCAGATGGCGGAGATCCATGCGGTCATCGAGCAATTCCCACAGGGTTATCAGACTGCCGTGGGCGAGAATGGAATTGGTCTGTCCGGCGGGCAGCGTCAGCGTATTGCCATCGCGCGCGCGCTGCTCAAACGCCCGCGTGTGCTGATTTTCGACGAGGCCGTCAGCAGTCTGGATCAGGCCAATGCCGAACACTTTGCCGGGACCGTCAATAAACTCAAGGGCAGTGTCACCATGTTGTTCATAACCCACCATCTGCCCAACGTCTTGCAAGTGGACGAGGTACTGAACTTTGGTATGCCCGAAGTGAATCCAAATCAGCAGCGATAACGATGCCGCCCTCAACTACCCCAGGCTCAGCGCCGAAACCGGGTAATACGGCTTTTCGGACAGGGAATGCAGAGATATTGGCAGTCATAAATGAGGAGCTGTAATGAGAAATATATTGCTGTTTCCCTAGTGATACTGACAATAAGCGATCTGATTGTGATCGACCGAGAATTTGGCTGCTCAACACCAGATGAGGCGCAATGCAAACAAATAACCTGACAAAAGAACACGCTGTGCGCGACAAGCAGCACTGGAAACCGCAACTCACCGGAGTTGATCCGCTCGACTTTTCGCCGGGATTGTTGCGCATTCAGGCGCAACCACCCAGGCCGTTCGCTCGTGCAGTGTTGTATAGTCTGCTTGCACTGCTCGGCTTGCTGATTCTCTGGGCGATTTTTGGCAGGCTTGATGTCGTCGCCAGTGCGGAAGGCAAGCTGTTGCCGCAAAGTTACCTTAAGATCGTGCAACCCTCAGAACAAGGGGTGATCCGCGAAATCCTTGTGGGCGAGGGGCAGTATGTTAAAGCCGGAGCGGTGCTGATGCGCATGGATAGCACGCTGGCCGATGCAGATGGCAAGGAAATCAGGTCTGACTATCTGGGTAAGCAAATCACCCTGCGGCGTATCGACGCCGAACTGACCCACAAGCCCTTCGAACGTCTGCCGGAAGAAAAGCTTGGGCTGTTCAATCCAGTACTTAACCAATACATCGCCAACCGCAAGGCACTGAAAACCGCACTCGCGGAAGAACGCGCTCTGCACGACAAGGCGCAAAGCGAGCTGTCATCGGCGCAAGTCATCAGCAGCAAGCTGATGCAAATACTGCCGCACTACCGCGCTCAGGAAAATGCTTATCATGATCTGGTCAGGGACGGCTACGTCAGCCAATTGTCTGCTACCGACAAAGCCCGCGAGCGTATCGAAAAAGAACAAGACCTCAAATCGCAACAGCACATCATCGCCGCCGCCCGAGCCACGCTGCAACAGAGCAGCGAGCGTAGCGACAAGATCAGCGCCGACTACCACCGCCAACTGCAAGCCGAACGCGCCGACATCAGCGATAAATTGGAGAAGCTCGAACAGGAACTGGCGAAACAGCAATACCGCCGTGCATTACATGAACTAAAAGCTCCGCAGGACGGCGTAGTCAAAGACCTTGCCACCCATACCGTAGGCGCAGTCATCAGTCCCGGCACGATTCTGATGACGCTCGTGCCCAACGATAAAATCCTGCGTGCTGAAGTGTGGGTCAGCAATCAGGATGTCGGTTTCATTCACATTGGCGAACACGTCAAACTCAAACTGGTGTCTTACCAATTCCAGAAATACGGCATGATAGACGGGCAAATCACCAATCTGAGCGCCGACGCCAGCGATGCTCCTCGGGAGAGTGCGGGTCAATCCGGTACGCCCGGCAATAAACACGGCAACGGACAGCCTTTTACCTACCGAGCACTGATCGACCTCGAGGCGCAAGAACTAATCACCGACGGCGTGCGTCACAGCCTCACACCGGGGATGCAGGTCACTGCAGAGATACATCTGGGCACACGCACCATTCTTGAATACTTGCTGTCGCCTGTGTCGGGGGCGTTCCAGGAGGCGGCGAGGGAGCGATGAGGAGTACGGTTGGTGCTGATCCGGCTTAGGGAGAGGCCGATTTATTCATGGGATTTGTTAAAGCCGGAATTGCGCCGGCGGCTGGGTTTGCTTGCTGATTGGGGAGTGACTGTGGGACAATTCGCAGTTGCCCGAATCGGGGCGTCGTTATCAGTCAATTTGAAAGAAACAGAATGCCTATTATTACTTTGCCGGATGGTTCGCAGCGCAGCTTTGAGCAGCCAGTCACAGTTGCTGATGTGGCGGGGAGTATCGGTGCAGGTCTGGCGCGCGCCACGCTGGCAGGTAAGGTGAATGGTCATCTGGTCGATGCGTCCAGCCTGATGGAACAGGATGCCTCACTTGCGATCATTACCGACAAGGATGCGGAGGGGGTGGAGATCATCCGCCATTCCACTGCGCATCTGCTGGCGCATGCGGTAAAGGAATTGTTTCCCGATGCGCAAGTGACCATCGGGCCGGTGATCGAGAACGGTTTTTTCTACGATTTCTCCTATCAGCGCCCGTTCACTCCTGAAGATTTGCTGGCAATCGAGAAGCGCATGGCGGAAATCGTCAAGCGTGATCTGAAGGTTACGCGTAGCGTGTTGCCGCGCGATGAAGCGGTCAGTTATTTCAAAAGCATCAACGAACACTACAAAGCTGAGATTATCGAATCCATCCCGGCAGATCAGGATGTATCGCTTTATACCCAGGGCGACTTTACCGATTTGTGTCGCGGCCCGCACGTTCCATCGACCGGTAAGCTCAAGGTGTTCAAGCTGATGAAGCTGGCCGGTGCATACTGGCGCGGCGACTCCAAGAATGAAATGCTGCAGCGCATTTATGGCACGGCCTGGGCCAGGAAGGAAGAGCTGGACGCGTATTTGTTCAGGCTGGAAGAGGCGGAGAAGCGCGACCATCGCAAGCTGGGCAAGCATCTGGATCTGTTCCACATGCAGGAGACCATGCCGGGCATGGTGTTCTGGCATCCCAAAGGCTGGACGCTGTGGCAGGAAGTCGAACAATACATGCGCGCCAAGTTTCGCGAACACGATTATCAGGAAGTGCGTACCCCGGCCATCATGGACAAGACCCTCTGGGAAAAATCCGGGCATTGGGAAAATTATCACGACAATATGTTCACAACGGCGTCTGAAAATCGCGAATACGCGGTGAAACCGATGAACTGTCCGGGGCATGTGCAAATCTTCAATCACGGGCTGCACAGCTACCGCGATTTACCGTTGCGTCTGGCGGAGTTTGGCTCCTGCCATCGTAACGAGTCATCGGGCTCGCTGCACGGTTTGATGCGGGTGCGCGGCTTTACTCAGGATGACGCACATATTTTCTGCACCGAAGAGCAGGTGCAAGCTGAAGTGTCGGGCTTTATCGTGATGTTGAATGAGGTTTATCGTGACTTTGGTTTTACTGAAGTAATCGTCAAGCTGTCTACACGCCCGGATAAGCGTGTCGGCTCCGATGAGACCTGGGACAAGGCGGAAGCCGGTCTGGCGGCAGCCTTGCAGCAAAATGATCTGGCGTATGAAATTCAGCCGGGAGAGGGCGCGTTCTACGGCCCCAAGGTTGAATTCACGCTCAAAGATAGTCTGGATCGTCTGTGGCAGTGCGGCACGATACAGCTGGACTTTAATCTCCCTGTACGTCTGGGCGCTGAATTTGTCGATGAAGATAACAGCCGCAAACCGCCGGTGATGCTGCACCGCGCCATTCTGGGCTCGATGGAGCGTTTCATCGGTATTCTGATCGAGCATCACGCCGGTGCCTTCCCGTTATGGCTGTCGCCGGTGCAAACTGTATTGATGAATATTTCCCAGGCGCAAGAGCAATATGCGCGGGAAGTCGGGCAATTATTGCGCGATGCAGGCATTCGTGTGCAATTGGATTTGCGCAATGAGAAGATTACCTATAAAATCCGCGAACATAGCTTGCAGAAATTACCTTATCAGCTGATTATCGGTGACAAGGAAGTGGCTGGAAGATTGATTGCCGTGCGTGCCCGTAGTGGTGAAGATCTAGGACAAATGACGCCAGAAGCCTTGGTTGAGCATTTCAAGTCGGAGATCAAATCGGGGAGCACGGCTTAATTTTGCCAAGACGGAGACATTCCAATAGCACAAAATAAATTACAACGCCTCAATGAGATGATTACTGCACCCCAGGTGCGACTCATTGGAGTAGATAAAGAGCCCCTCGGGATCGTGTCCAGTACAGAGGCCTTGCGTCTGGCTGGTGAAGCAGAGTTGGATCTGGTGGAAATTTCGCCGATGGCGGATCCGCCGGTCTGCCGCATCATGGATTTTGGCAAATTTAAATATGCTGAAAGCAAGAAGCAACACGAAGCCAAGCTCAAGCAAAAGCAGGTGCAGGTCAAGGAAATCAAGTTCAGGCCGGGTACGGATGAAGGCGATTACAACATCAAGTTGCGCAATTTGATCAAATTTCTGGTTGACGGTGACAAGACTAAAATCACCTTGCGTTTTCGCGGTCGTGAAATGGCTCACCAGGAGATCGGCATGCGCCTGATTCAGCGCGTCAGAGATGATCTGGAAGAATACTCCGTCGTCGAGCAATTTCCCAAGATGGAGGGTCGTCAGATGGTGATGGTGTTGTCACCCAAGGCGGCGTTGAAGAAATAGAAAAGCAGACGCTAGACGTAAGACGTTAGTTTGCCGGGCGGGGAACCTTCCTAACGGTTAGCTAGCTACTAACGACTAGCAATTGAATTTATTTTGCTGATAGCAGGGGCTGATCAGGAAGATGTTTTAAATAGATCCCCGAACAATAAGTGGTGTATGGGTCAACAAGCTTTTCCAGTCGGAAAACACCTCCCACCATAAATCAAGGAGTAGTCATGCCTAAGATGAAAACCAAAAGCGGAGCAAAAAAACGCTTCGTCATTCGTGCTGGCGGCAGTATCAAGCGCGCATGTGCGTTCAAACGCCACATTCTGACCTCGAAGACGACCAAGACCAAGCGTCAACTGCGTGGTACGACGGAAGTTCACTCAACCAATGCAGCAGCGGTTCGCCGCATGCTGCCTTACGCGTAAGGAGTAGACCATGCCAAGAGTAAAACGTGGAGTCGTAGCTCGTGCAACGCACAAGAAACTGTTAGCCAAGGCTAAGGGTTATCGTGGTCGCCGCAAGAATGTATACCGTGTAGCCAAGCAAGCTGTGATGAAAGCAGGGCAATATGCCTATCGTGATCGTCGCCAGAAGAAGCGTCAGTTCCGTACTTTGTGGATTGCACGTATCAATGCAGCCGCACGTGAATTTGGAATGCCGTACAGCGTATTCATGAATGGCCTGAAGAAGGCGGACATTCAGGTTGACCGCAAAGTGTTGTCTGACATCGCTATTTTCGACAAGCCTGCATTTGCACAGTTCGTTGAGCAAGCTAAAGCCAGCCTCGCAGGATAAGCTGTGTCTCGCAGTCGGATGTTGACTGCGTAATTAAAAAGGGGGGCGATGAGCCCCCTTTTTTTGTTGTGTAATGGTGTATTTATGGAAGAACTTCAACAAATTCTCGATCAGGCGCTAACGCAGTTCGCTGTCATCAGCGATGAAGCAGAATTAGAGCAGGTCAAAGCAAAATATCTGGGAAAAGACGGGTCTCTGACCGCTTTGCTCAAAGGGCTGGGTAAGCTGTCCAGCGAGGAGCGCCCCGTTGCGGGTGCGCGCATCAATCAGGTCAAACAGTCGATTGAGGCTGCCCTGCAGCAGCGCCGTGATGCCATCGCTCAGGCCAAGCTGGCTGCCAGACTGGCGGCGGAGTCACTGGATGTCACTTTGCCGGGGCGCGGTATCAGTACGGGTGGATTGCATCCGGTCACGCGCACGCTGGAACGCATTGAACACCTGTTTCATTCGCTGGGCTTTGCGGTTTCATCCGGCCCTGAAATCGAACACGATTTTTATAATTTTACCGCGCTGAATATCCCGGAAAATCATCCTGCCCGCGCGATGCACGATACGTTTTACATCGATCCTGAACATGTGCTGCGCACTCATACCTCGCCTGTTCAGGTGCGCTACATGGAGAACAACCAGCCGCCGCTGAAAATTATCTCGCCGGGGCGAGTCTATCGGGTTGATTCCGATGCCACGCATTCGCCGATGTTCCACCAGGTCGAAGGGCTGTGGGTCGATGAACATGTCAGTTTTGCCAATCTCAAGGGTGTGGTGCAGGATTTCCTGCAACGCTTCTTCGAACAGGATGATCTGCAGGTACGTTTCCGACCCTCCTTCTTTCCGTTCACCGAACCGTCGGCTGAAATGGATATGAGCTGGAAAGGCGGCTGGCTGGAGATAGGCGGCTGCGGCATGGTGCATCCCAATGTGCTCAAGCACGTCAATATCGACAGCGAAAAATATCTCGGCTTTGCATTCGGTCTGGGCGTGGAGCGTCTGGCGATGTTGCGTTACGGCGTCAATGACTTGCGCCAGTTTTACGAGAGCGATCTGCGCTTCTTGAAACAGTTTAACTAAAGATTACCGCGATGAAATTTTCTGAAAATTGGTTAAGAAGCTGGGTTAACCCTGATTTGTCCAGCGAAGGCTTGTCACATGTGTTGACGATGGCCGGGCTGGAAGTTGAGGCGCTGGAAGACGTGGCGCCTGCGTTCAATAATGTGGTGATCGCACAGGTGTTGTCGGTGGAAAAGCATCCCGATGCGGATCGTTTGAACGTCTGTCAGGTAAATGTCGGCGAAGCCGAAAATCTGACCATCGTGTGCGGTGCGGCGAATGTGGCAGTCGGCGTGCGTGTGCCCTGCGCGCGCATCGGTGCGGTATTGCCGGGTGACTTCAAAATCAAACAGGCCAAGGTGCGCGGCATCGCATCGTTTGGCATGCTGTGTTCGGCGGTTGAACTGGGGCTGGCTACCGAGAGCGATGGTCTGTGGCTGTTGCCAGACGATGCGCCGCTGGGTCAGTCTATGCGCGAGTATCTGGAGCTGGACGACAAGCTGTACACCCTGAAGCTCACACCGAACCGCAGCGATTGTTCAGGCATGAAGGGTGTCGCGCGCGAAGTTTCGGCACTGACCGGCAGTACACTCAAGGCATTGGCGACCGACGTGCAGGCCGTTACGCTTGCCGACACGTTGCCGGTCAAGGTGGATGATGCGAAGGCGTGCCCGCTCTATTGCGGCCGTCTGGTACGCGGCGTGAATGCTGCCGCCGCAACGCCGGTCTGGATGCAGCGCCGTTTAGAGCGCAGCGGGCTGCGGTGTATCAATGCGGTGGTGGATATCACCAATTACGTGATGATGGAACTCGGTCAGCCTATGCATGCCTTCGATGCGGCCATGCTGTCGGGTGGTATTACGGTGCGCCGTGCGCGCAAGGATGAGGCGCTGGTGTTGCTCAATGAGCAGACAGCGATGCTGGACGAAGACGTGCTGGTGATCGCCGACGAGGCCAGAGTGCTGGCATTGGCGGGCATCATGGGCGGGCAGGGCAGCGGTGTGGAAACGACTACGCAGGATGTGTTTCTGGAAGCCGCCTTCTTTCACCCCGATGCCATCGCAGGTCGTGCGCGCCGTTTCGGCCTGGCGACAGATTCGTCATTCCGTTTTGAACGCGGGGTGGACTTTGCTGCAACGGTTGAGGCGATGGAGCGTGCCACACAATTGCTGCTGGAAATTTGCGGCGGTAATGTCGGTGCAATAACTCAGCAGCGCGGTGCGTTGCCGGTGCGTTCCGAAATCACCCTGCGCACCTCGCGTGTGGCCAGGGTGCTGGGCATACGGCTTGAATGTGCTCAGATCGCCGATCTGCTCACCCGTCTGCAGCTTGAATTTATGATGAGTGGCGATCAATTCAGCGTCGTGCCGCCGAGCTTCCGTTTTGATCTGGCGATCGAGTCTGATTTGATCGAAGAGGTGGCGCGTCTGTATGGCTATGACAATATACCGGCACTTGCACCGCATGCCGCGCTGACCATGTTACCCTGCAGCGAGTCGCAGCGTCCGTTATCGCGCATCCAGCAAACGCTGGTGGCGCGCGACTATCAGGAAATCGTCAGTTATGCCTTCGTCGAAGAACAGATCGAGCGCGAACTGTGCGGGAACACTGATCCGGTCGCGCTGCAAAATCCGATCGCCAGCAATCTGGCGGTGATGCGTAGCAGTCTGCTGGGCGGGTTGGTCGGTGCGCTGCGCTTCAATATCAATCGCAGGCAGGCGCGCGTGCGTTTGTTTGAAGTGGGTGCGTGCTTTTCCAAATCGGCAGACAAATATGTGCAAACCCGGCGTTTGTCGGGGTTGGCCTACGGCAGTCAATTACCGGAACAATGGGGTGCACCCGCCCGACCAGTCGATTTCTATGATGTTAAAGCGGATGTGGAAGCCCTGTTTGCGCCGCAGTCTGTGCGTTTTGCAGTAGCAGCACATCCTGCCTTGCATCCCGGGCGTTCGGCGCAAATCTTCTGTGGTGATAACGCAGTAGGCTGGATAGGCGAATTGCATCCGCAGTGGCAGCAACAATATGACATGGCGCAAGCCTGCGTATGGTTTGAAATTGAGGCGGACGCGGTAATGCAGGCTAAGGTGCCGCGCATGAGTGAGATCGCCAAATTCTTGCCGGTGCGCCGTGACCTTGCCGTGGTGGTGGATGAATCGGTCAGCGCGCAAACGCTGCTGGATGCCATGCTGCAAGCCTCGGTAAGCTATCTGCAGGAAGTCGTGTTGTTCGATGTGTATCGTGGTCGCGGTATGGAACAAGGCAAAAAAAGCCTTGCATTCCGTGTGTTGTTACAAGATACTCAAAAGACACTCACTGATGCTGAAATTGAGCCTGGTATGGCGCTATTGGTGGATGTGTTGAACAAGTGCGGCGCGCAGTTGCGTATGTAAGGGAGAGAAAGTGATAACAACATTAACCAAGGCCGAATTGGCTGATTTACTATTTTCAAAAGTAGGGCTCAATAAGCGCGAAGCCAAGGATATGGTAGAAGCGTTCTTTGAGGAAATTCGAGTCCAGTTGGAGCAGGGTGAAAGTGTCAAGTTGTCCGGTTTTGGCAATTTTCAACTACGGGACAAACCACAACGTCCTGGGCGCAATCCCAAGACAGGCAAGGAAATTCCGATTTCAGCACGTCGTGTGGTCACTTTTCACCCTAGTCAGAAGCTGAAAACTCTGGTGGAAAAATCCTATCATGGAACCCCACAAGCCTAATTCAGAACTCCCTCCTATCCCCGCCAAACGCTATTTCACCATCGGTGAAGTAAGCGAGTTGTGCGGGGTGAAGGCGCACGTGTTGCGTTACTGGGAGCAGGAGTTTACCCAACTCAATCCTGTCAAGCGCAGCGGTAACCGGCGCTATTATCAGCACCATGAAGTCGTGCTGATACGGCGCATACGAGAATTGCTGTATGAACAGGGATTTACCATCAGCGGTGCACGTAACCGCCTCGATGGAGCGCGTGTAGCCAACAATCCGGCAGAAATGGAAATCGTTGCGAACAAGGCCGGTGTTGCAGTAAACAACCTGGACGTTGCCGTGCTGAGACGCGAAATTATTGACATCATTGCGCTTCTGGACGCGTAATAACGCTTCATTATGCGGATTGCTCTGTTATAATCTACGGCTTCAGCGTGTAGCGCAGCCTGGTAGCGCACTACCTTGGGGTGGTAGGGGCCGGAGGTTCAAATCCTCTCACGCTGACCAATCAATTTATATCAGATAAACACCCTCTATCTTCCCGCCGATGCGTATCCTGATCAGTAATGACGATGGTTATTTTGCTCCCGGCCTGGCATGTTTGGCCGAGCATCTCGCCAAAATAGCCGATGTTGTGGTCGTCGCGCCCGAACGGGATCGCTCGGGCGCATCCAATTCCCTGACACTTGATCGCCCTCTCAAGCTTCGCAAAGCGGCCAATGGTTTCTATTACGTTAACGGCACGCCGACCGATTGCGTACATCTGGCTGTGACCGGTATGCTCGATCATCAGCCGGATATGGTGGTGTCGGGCATCAATGCTGGCGCGAATATGGGCGATGACACCATCTATTCCGGGACGGTAGCCGCCGCGACTGAGGGCTTCCTGCTGGGCATCCCCGCGCTGGCGGTATCACTGGTGGGCAAGGAGTTGCGGCATTATGAAACGGCGGCCAGGGTTGCCAGTGATCTGGTGCAACGCTTTGTCAGCCAGGCGCATAGCCATCCCTGGCTGCTCAATGTGAATGTGCCGGATGTCCCTTATGAACTATTGCAGGGTATGGAGGTCACGCGCCTGGGCAAGCGGCACAAGGCCGAACCGGTGATCAAGGCGCTGAGCCCGAATGGCGAAACAGTCTATTGGGTCGGGGCGGCGGGTCGTGCTCAGGATGCGGGCGAAGGTACCGATTTTAATGCCTTGCAGCAGCAGCGCGTCTCGCTGACCCCATTGCAAATTGATCTTACTCAATACGCTCAGATCGACGCGGTAAATGCCTGGCTGGAGAAAAAATGAATATGCGCCTGAACGGTATCGGCATGACCTCGCAGCGCACCCGGCAGCGCATGATTGCGCGTTTGCGCGATCAGGGCATCAAGGATGAGGTGGTGCTCGCGGCGATGTATGAGGTGCCGCGCCATCTTTTTGTTGACGAGGCGCTGGCCAGCCGCGCGTACGACGATGTGTCGCTGCCTATCAATTACGAACAAACCATTTCCCAGCCTTACATCGTGGCACGCATGATCGAGGTGTTGCGCGATACCGGGAGCAGGCCGATGAAGCGTGTGCTGGAAATTGGTACGGGTTGTGGCTATCAGGCGGCAGTGCTGGCGCATGTGTTTCCTGAAGTCTATACCATGGAGCGCATTCAGCCCTTGTATGAGCGCGCCAGAAATCAATTGCGCGATTTAAATATCCGCAACGTCACTGTCCGGTATGCGGACGGCAGTGCGGGTTTGCCGGAGTTGGCTCCCTTTGATGGCATCATCATGGCGGCGGCGGCCCCTGCGATGTCGGCGGCGTTGCGTGAACAGCTGGCCATCGGCGGACGCATGGTGCTGCCTTTGGGGCGCCAGGAACAGTGGTTATATCTGGTTGAGCGTGATGAGCGGGGTTTTCGCGAATCCCGGCTTGAACCGGTAAAATTTGTACCACTCTTGATGGGAAAGACATGAAACAGACTCTTGTATGGCTGGCAGTCGCAGCCCTTCTGGCAGGCTGTGCTTCGAGCGGACAACGTGCGCCGATTGTTGAGCGTGGTGCAGCGGCCGGGAAAAATACCGCCAGGGTATTTTCGACATCGGATAGTCGTCCCAAAGTATATGTGGTGCAAAAAGGCGATACGCTGTTTGGCATCGCATTCAATTACGGTCTGGATTACCGCGAACTGGCCGAGATGAACGGCATACAGGATCCCAATCTGATTCAAGTCGGGCAGCAGATCAATTTGTTTTCTGCGCCCGCCCGTACGGCAGTTGTCGCTGAAAGCAGGCCGGTGCAGGTGAAAGTGGCACCGCTGGTAAAAGAACAGCCCAAGGTGGTGAAGTATGCCTACAGCGAGGCGGCCGTCGCACAAGCCGAAGCGGTGCAGAATCAGCCGGATAGTACCGAACGCAGTGCGCCGGTGATTGCCAAAGTTGAGAGTAAGCCTGTGCCGGAGTCCAAGCCGGAAACCAAGCCGGAGTCCAAGCCGGAAACCAAGCCGGAAACCAAGCCGGAGAGCGAGGTAAACGAGGGCGGTGATGATGCGCTGGAATGGAGCATGCCAACACAGGGCAAGGTGGTTGGCCGCTTTTCGGAAGCAGATAATCGCAAGGGAGTCGATATCGCCGGCAAGCTGGGTCAGTCTATCTTTTCCAGTGCACCCGGCAAAGTGGTGTATAGCGGAAGCGGCCTGCGTGGGTATGGCAAGCTATTGATTATTAAGCATAATAAGACATATATCAGCGCTTATGCACACAATGATCAGTTGCTGGTGAAGGAAGGCGAGAGCGTTTCGCGTGGCCAGAAAATCGCTGAAATGGGTAACTCAGACAGCGAAAACGGTCAGGTTAAACTGCACTTTGAAGTGCGCCGGTTTGGCAAGCCGGTGGACCCGGCGAGTTATTTGTCGCTCGGCAGGTCTTGATTCTTGAAGATTACATAACTGCGTCTTTTGCTGTGTAACACGGTAGAATCGGTCTGATATATAAGGATGTTTATCTATGTGTTTTAATTCAATAGAGATTTGTGCGGGTGCGGGTGGTCAGGCTCTCGGGCTTGAGCAGGCCGGATTTGAGCATGCCAGTCTTGTTGAAATCGAGGCGCCAGCCTGTCAAACGCTTCGACTTAATCGCCCGCAATGGAATGTTATAGAAGGTGACCTTCGCCATTATTCGGCGGAAAAATGGAAGGGTATCGAACTTTTAGCTGGTGGTGTTCCTTGCCCGCCCTTTTCAAAGGCAGGCAAGCAACTCGGAAATGAAGATGAACGTGATTTGTTTCCCGAAGCGCTTCGTCTGGTTTTGGAATGTCAGCCCCAAGCCGTTATGCTGGAAAATGTGCGCGGACTTCTTGATTCTGTTTTTGATGTATATCGCGCAAAGTTAATCAGCGATTTAAAAAAAATGGGTTACATAGCGGAATGGCGCTTGTTAAATGCGAGTGATTTCGGCGTTCCACAATTGCGCCCACGAGTTGTTTTTGTTGCGCTTAAGAGGGATGCCGCTGAGTATTTTAGCTGGCCCTCAGCGCTAGCTTTGCCTCCGCCTACCGTTGGCGAGTCGCTTTTTGATCTTATGTCTGCCAGTGGCTGGCGAGAAGTCGCGCAATGGCGTGATCGAGCTTGTTATATTGGGCCAACCTTGGTCGGTGGGAGTAAGAAACATGGTGGCCCAGACCTTGGCCCTACCAGAGCTAAAAAAGCGTGGGCTTCTATAGGCGTGGATGGCATGGGTATTGCCGATGCACCCCCAGATGCGGATTTTGTTGGAATGCCCCGTCTTACGGTTCGTATGGCGGCTCGTATTCAGGGATTTCCGGATCATTGGCAATTTAGTGGCAAAAAAACGGCTGCTTACCGCCAGATAGGTAATGCCTTCCCGCCCCCTGTTGCTTGTGCGGTGGGCATGCAAATTCGAGCCGCATTAAATGCAGCAGCCAAACCGAAACTGAAACGGGCATAGAAATGACCAGTGAAAAATCACCCAGAGGTGGCGCGCGCGGGAAATTACGAGCCTATTTTTTAGCAAACATTGGGCGTGTCATGGATTCCGACGAATTACGATTAGTGGCTGATAATCAATCGGAATGGGCGCGAAGAGTCAGAGAGTTGCGAACCGAAGAGGGTTATCAAATTCTGACGCACAATGATCGAAGTGAGTTAAAGCCGGGACAGTATTTACTTGAAACGCCAAAGCCGCAGCCTGCATTTGAAAGAGCTATCTCCAAGGAAACAAGGGCTTATGTTTTAGACAGGAATGGCTTTACTTGCCAAATGTGCGGAGCTGTTGCTGGCGAGCCACATCCCTACGACACTACGAGAAAAACACGGTTACATCTTGGGCATGTTATTGATAAAAGCATAGGGGGTACAGACGAACCATCCAATCTCAAAGCCGAAGGTGCGTCCAACGCAACACTCACGCGCCCAGACCTGCAAAAACTATTGATCCAGGTTCGTCGTGCGACCTCTCAAGATCAACTTGAAGTATTGCAGTGGCTTATCAGGAAATTTTCCAGACAAGCAGCGGAGATGATTAAATCATAGTGCCAATCTCAATAATTCATCTCTCGGCTAGATTCGTATGCTCAACGTAGTCGATCATGACCGGAACAGCGCGGCTTTGCGCTACGTTTATCCGGTCGTATCGCGCCGCGCCGGAGGCGTCTCGGTCGGCATCAATCTCAATCCCAACAATGCCTGCAACTGGCGTTGCATCTATTGCCAGGTTCCCGATCTGACTCGAGGAACGGCACCTCCCGTTGATCTGGTACTTCTGGAAACCGAGCTGCGCACATTTTTAACCGAGTTGCTGCACGGCGACTTCATGCAAACACGCGTCCCGGAAGGCGCGCGGCGCATCAATGACCTCGCGCTGTCCGGTAACGGCGAACCCACCAGTGCGACTGAATTCGCAGAAGTCATCGCATTGATTGCCCGTGTGCGCCATGAGCTGGCCCTTCGACCTGGCTCAGGACAGGCTCTGCCTGAAAGCGTAAAAACCGTGCTGATCACCAACGGCAGCCTGTTGTATCGTTCTGACGTTCAGTCAGGCCTGCGCGAGATGGCAAAGATACAGGGCGAAGTGTGGTTTAAGCTGGATCGTGCCAGTGAATCAGGCATGTTGCGCGTCAACGACACGCATGTGCGTATCGACAAGGTACGCAGTAATCTGATCGCGGCCATCAGTGCCTGCCCGACGTGGTTGCAAACCTGCTGGTTCGCACTGGATGACGAGGCTCCATCGCATCAGGATGAGGACGATTATCTGGATTTTGTAGCCGGACTGCTGCGCGACGGGCATGCCCTGCAGGGCGTGTTGCTGTACGGTCTGGCGCGCCCATCCCTACAGTTCGAAGCACCGCGCCTTTCCGCATTGCCTGCCGATCACTTGCAGGCTTTCGCCGACCGCATCGCCAGACTGGGTTTACCCGTCAGGGTCAGTGTTTAGTCTTGTAGATATTTTGAGCGTATGAATCTGTCACATGAGTGGAATCGGGATTTCTTACTGCAATCGCCGCTGTTTGCACCACTGCATCCCGTTATTGCCCGCCTCAATATTGACCGTTTCCCCACGCTCGACGAACTGAACGCGCTGCTCACTGTGCAGCCCATCGCCGTGCAGAATGGCAGCAAGCTGCGTTTCGTGGCGCAGGGAGTGGGCAGACTGACGTTTGAGGCACAATACGAACCGCGTTGCTATCTCACCGGTGAAGTGCAGACCCGTCAGGATAACTGGCACGATCTGCTCAATGCGCTAGTTTGGCTGACGTATCCAAAGGCCAAGGTGGCAATCAATACCCGTCACTACCATGCTTTGACGAATCGTGCCGCTGCGGCCGGGGGTTCGAGCGAACGCGGCGCGGTGCGCGATACCAATACTTTGCTGGATGAATCAGGCGTGATCGTGGCTTACGCTGATGAGGAACTGGCCGACTTGCTGCGTAGTTTTCAATGGCGCGAACTGTTCTGGCAGCAGCGCGAGCGGGTTAAAAACAGCATGGGGTTCTATCTGTTCGGACACGGTTTGTACGAGAAAGCGCTGCAGCCTTATATTGGCATGACAGGACAGGGCTTGTTACTGGCGGTGGAGCAGGATTTTTTCAGCTGGCCTGTGCCTAGGCAACATGCGCATCTGGATACGCTGCTGGCGGACTATCTGGCCGATCCTGAAAACTGCCGCACCACACGCGAGTTGTCCCCGGTGCCGCTGCTGGGCGTGCCGGGATGGGCGGCGGATAATGCACTTGAGTCCTATTACGACAATAGCGATTATTTCCGGCCGGGCAGGTTACGATGAACCCCGAATCGTTGCAGTTGCTGCTGACGCGCGTCATGCCTTACGGAAAATACAAGGGACGTGTAATCGCCGATCTGCCCGGGCATTACCTTAACTGGTTTGCGCGCGAGGGTTTTCCGTCCGGTGAACTGGGTAGTCTGCTGGCGCTGATGCAGGAACTGGACCACAACGGGCTTTCTTCGCTGCTCGACCCGCTACGGAAACGCTAAGGGGTGTGTATTGCAGTGTATATGAGAAAGAAAATAGAAACAGTGCCTGTCATTGGTACAATGGGTCAGCCTCTGACTGGAGATTGTGCTGAACAGTCAGGAAGAGGATGCGTTTCTACATTTGCACGGGGAAATGAATATGCGTGGCGGAATATTTCGCAGTGTCAGGGTTTACCTTGTGTCCGTAGCCGTTATTGGTACGGCCGTAGCGCTGGTCTCAACTATTTACCTCACCCAGGATAGCTTGCAGTGGATCGCATTTCTGACCGGGATTCTCATTGCATCAGTGCTTGCCGAAGCGGTGCGATCTTCGCGCTCGGAATGGGCATTGCTGCGTCGTACTGCCCAATTATCATCAACCAAAGAAAAGCTTGAGCTTGAGATGAATTTGCGCAAAAGCGCAGATGCAAAAATGGCAGATGCCAGAGCGCGGTTACAGTTGCTCGATGAAACACTGTTAACGATGGTCGTGCTGTTCGATGCTGAGGGGAATTGTCGCTACCACAACCGCGCATTTCGCGAGTGGTTGCACCTGAAGGCCGAGTTCATTGATGGACGGCATATGCGGGAAATATTCGGTGCCAAAGCGTATGCGGGGATTGCCACCGCAGTTCGGCAATCGCTGGATGGACAGGCTGTGCATTATGAGCACTTGCAGGAAATGTCCGGTGGTGCTGTCTATCGGCTCAGAGTGGAACATGTCCCGCAATTTGATGCGAGCGGCAAGGTGAGCGGGTTTTATTTTCTGGCCGAGGATATTACCCGGCGGGACGATCTGTCATTAACGGCGAAGTCGGCAACGGTGTCCGCAGGCGATCCCGGTGCGGACGGGCGTGCCGATCAGGAAATGTTTCTTGATTCTTTTTCCGAGCAGATAGGCGGACGCAAGGATGCAGGAAAGCAGTTTATTGCGGCTATTCAACAGGGCGAATTTCGCCTGTACTGTCAGCTTATTTCCCCGCTGCCCATGAATTCCGGCAAGGCTGCGCATTATGAAATATTGGTTCGTTTGATTGAGGAAGAAGGCAGCACCATGCCACCGGGGGCGTTTTTCCCGCTGGCTGAAAAAAATGGCTTAATGCCGTATCTGGATCGTTGGGTCGTTCAACATGTTCTGGAATGGGCATCGAACCAGCAGAACCTCAATCGCGACACGGGTTCCCTTTATTTCATTAACGTGGCATCGGCTACGATCGGTGATCCGGAGTTCCCCAATTTTCTGCAAAACACCCTGGATGAGCTGAATATGCCCGGTTCTATATTGTGTTTTGAAGTCTCGGAAGCTGACCTGTCGGCCTATGCTCCCCGCGTTGCGGAATTTATTCGTCAGGTCAGACAATGCGGTTGTCGTGTCGCCCTGAGCGGTTTTGGTCGAGATGCGGTTTCCTTTGACCAGATACGCGGTTTTCAGGTTGAGTTCCTGAAAATTGATGGCGGCACGATACTTAACATGCTCAGTAATCCGGTGGACTTTGCCAAAGTGGTCTCCATAGACCGGGTTGCCAAGAAAATCGGCGTCAAAACCATTGCGGAGCTGGTCGAAAGCGATGAAATTGTCAGTAAGCTGAGCGAAGTGGGTGTCGATTTCGCGCAAGGTTTCGGAATTTCCCGCCCGCGCCGGCTAATAGAGTGAGCGAATGGCGGAGTTAGGACGGTATTGAGATGACGAATCGCGGAATTGTCGCATCCACGATAACGTTTTGCTTTATTGGTGGGCGGTACTGGGTTCGAACCAGTGACCCCTGCCGTGTGAAGGCAGTGCTCTACCACTGAGCTAACCGCCCATGTTGAAGTCGCGAATTTAAGCATAGTGCGTTGACGCCAGTCAATTTAATTATGCAGCCAGCAGGCAAAGCTCGTAAAATGCCGTCCTTTGGTTTTTCGGTTCAAGTCATGACGATACGTACTCGCTTTGCCCCCAGTCCTACCGGTTATCTGCATATTGGCGGTGCGCGCACCGCGCTGTTCTCGTGGGCGTATGCCCGCAAGCTGGGTGGCACATTCATACTGCGCATAGAAGATACTGATCTGGAACGCTCCTCACAGGCATCGGTGCAGGCGATTCTGGACGGGATGTCCTGGTTGAATCTGGATTACGACGAAGGCCCGTTTTATCAGATGCAGCGCATGGATCGCTATAAGCAGGTGTTACAGCAGTTGCTGGACGAGGGCTCGGCTTACTACTGTTATACCGCGCAGGAGGAGTTGGAGGCGATGCGCGAGGCGATGCGCGCACGCGGCGAGAAGCCGCGCTACGATGGTCGCTGGCGGCCAGAGCAGGGTAAGGTGCTGCCTGTGCCGCCTGAGGGGATCAAGCCGGTGGTGCGTTTCAAGAATCCCCTGCATGGCATAGCGGCCTGGGATGATATGGTTAAAGGCCGTATCGTTTTTGAGAACAGTGAGCTGGATGATCTGGTCATCGCCCGCACTGACGGCACGCCGACCTATAATTTCTGCGTGGTGGTGGACGATCTCGATATGGGCATTACGCAGGTGATACGCGGTGATGATCATGTCAACAATACCCCGCGCCAGATCAATATCCTCAAGGCACTGGGAGCCACCATCCCGCAATATGCCCATGTACCGATGATCCTGGGCAGCGACGGTGAACGACTGTCCAAACGACATGGCGCGGTGAGTGTCATGCAATACGCCGAGGATGGTTTTCTGCCCGAGGCGCTGATCAATTACCTCTCGCGTCTGGGATGGTCGCATGGCGATGATGAAGTGTTTTCGGTTGAGCAGTTCGTCGCATGGTTCGGCCTGGATCACATCAGCAAATCGGCGGCGCAGTTCGATCCGGACAAATTACGCTGGCTGAATCAGCATTACATCAAGCTGGCGGATAACTCGCGTCTGGCAGAACTGGTGGGCGAGCACTTGTTGATGCGTGGTGTGTCAGTGAGTGATGCGCCTCGGTTGGAGGAGGTGATCGCGTTGTATAAGGGGCGTGTCGCTACGCTGGTCGAACTGGCGGATGAAGCCGAGGTGTTTTACATAGAAATTCATCCGGCGCAGGAATTGCTGGACGAGCATCTGGTGCCGGAAGTGCTGCCGGCTTTGCGCGAACTTGCCGGGCGTTTTGCAGAGGTCGAATGGGAGGCACCAGCGCTGGCTGCGCTGATAAAAGAATTGCTGGCCGCGCATAATCTGAAAATGCCGAAACTGGCGATGCCGTTGCGCGTGATGCTGGTAGGCCAGACGCACACACCCTCGGTCGATGCGGTGCTGGCTTTGTTCCCGCGCGAGACCGTATTGGCACGCATGGAAAAATATTTGTGATTTTTTTGAATTGTCGCTTTACAAGCCGGGGTCACCTCAATATAATGCGCGCTCTTTCGAGGTAAGGGGGTATAGCTCAGCTGGGAGAGCGCTTGCATGGCATGCAAGAGGTCAGCAGTTCGATCCTGCTTATCTCCACCAAAAAGAGAAAAGTAGTAAAGCAACATCAACGTCCCTATCGTCTAGAGGCCTAGGACATCGCCCTTTCACGGCGGTAACACGAGTTCGAATCTCGTTGGGGACGCCATATTGATATAAAGCCGGGCACTTGATTCTTCAAGCTGCCCGTTTTTATTTGTAGCATCGTTTCTGCCAAAGCCGAGTAGCTGCCACTGATGCTTGCCGACTTATCTTCCACAACGATTTCACTCACCAACGCATTCAGATAGCTTTTTGCCAAGGGTGAGGCTTTGGCGAGCAGCTTGTTGCGTAGAACCTTTCCGAATATGTCTATCTGACTGGCTTTAATGAATTCGGCTCCCTGCGGTGAGGTGTCACAACGTACCCCGGCTAGCTCTATGAATAACGCCTCGCGTGATATCTTGAGTTGTTGAGCCCCGCGTTGCGTGGTTTCATCCAAATCCATAATGCCGGTTTCAATTGCATCCAGCAGTCGTTGCTGACGATCTTCAATGTTTTTAAGCTGGCGGTGTTGACGTTCGGTGCACGCGATTCTCGCTTCTCAGTTGCGATGGTAATCACAATTGTGGGCTTGACACTATGCGCCACTGGCGTATAGTTTCCCTATGCTATTTATTGAAACTCCCACTTTTACACGATTGATTATCTGCTTGCTGGAGGATGAAGAGTATTCCAAGCTGCAAGAGGAATTGGTAAAACGACCTGATGCGGGAGATTTGATCAAAGACGGCGGAGGTATTCGTAAACTGAGGTGGAAACGAGCAGGGACTGGTAAAAGTGGCGGGATTCGAGTTATCTATTATTGGATAACAGAAGATGAACAAATACTGTTGCTGGTCGCCTATCCCAAAAGTACGAAAGACAATCTGACGGACAAAGAAACTGCCGTACTGCGAAAACTTGTGAAGGAGTTATAACGATGGACAATTCACTATTTGATGATTTGAAACAAAGCCTGAAAGAAGCGGCTGCTATTCGCCGCAATGAGCGGGTTTCAAGTCGAGTGACAGAAGTGCATGCACCTGATGCAAAAGCCATCCGTGCTAAGGTTGGATTGAGCCAGAGTGAGTTTGCTCAATTGATTGGCGTTAAATTGGCAACCCTTAAAAACTGGGAGCAGAACCGCCGTACTCCTTCTGGTGCAGCCGCCGCCTTGTTGACCATCGTTGAAAAAGAACCTGATGCTGCCTTGAGAGCGTTGCATTAAATCAGTATTACAGTCGTTTCCCATTGCCCGGATTTATCGCTTATGGGACGCCACATATTAAAAAGCCCGTGTAGATTACGGGCTTTTTTGCGGTTGAAGGAAAAGCCTGTTACAGGCGCAGCGCGTTGCGGACTTGTCGGGTCAGATTTTTTTCCAGGCAATCTATCGCTATATTTTCCGGCATGGAGCGCAGCCAGGTCAGCTGGCGCTTGGCGAGTTGGCGTGTGGCGATGATGCCCGTTTCCTGAAATTGCGCCTTACTAATTTCGCCTTCCATATATTGCCAGGCCTGGCGATAACCGACGCAGCGCATCGAGGGCAGTTCCGGATGCAGGGCGTAATTCTTCCGCACGTTTTGCAGTTCTTCAATCAGGCCCAATTCCAGCATCTGTTTGAAGCGTGTGGCGATGCGCTGGTGCAACACGCTGCGATCGGAGGGAGCCAGTGCGATAGAAGTGATCTGGTAGGGCAGCGCAACGTCTTCCTGAAACTTGAGTAATTCAGACATTGGTTTCCCGGTGAGGCGATAAATTTCCATTGCGCGCTGTATGCGCTGGGTGTCATTCGGTGACAAACGGGCCGCAGTTTCCGCGTCAACCAGCGTTAACTGCGCATGCAGGCGGGCGATACCGTGCTGGGCGATGATCGCATCGAGTTCGGCACGTACCGCAGCATCGGCGACCGGCAGCGGACTCAGTCCCTCCTTCAGTGCCTTGAAATACAGCATGGTGCCGCCCACCAGCAAGGGGATTTTGCCGCGCGCCGTGATGTCGGCCATCAGCGCGAGGGCATCGCGGCGAAACGCGGCGGCGGAATAGGCCTCGGTCGGGTCGATGATGTCGATCAGATGATGCGGTGCGCGGAGCAGGGTGGCGGCGTCCGGTTTGGCTGTACCGATGTTCATATCGCGATAGACCAGCGCGGAATCCACGCTGATAATCTCTACCGGCAAGGTTTGCACCAGCTCCACTGCCACGCCGGTCTTGCCGCTGGCGGTGGGGCCCATCAGAAAGATTGCGGGTGGAAAGTTGCTCATGGCAAGTCATCCATAACAATGAATTGCGTCATTCCCGCGCAGGCGGGAATCCAGCAAAAAATAAAGTTCCGCGAAGCGGTACAACTGTCGTCCCGCTTCGCGGGGATATTTCTATCATCTGGATTCCCGCCTGCGCGGGAATGACGAGTTAACGGGTTCATATCAGTTCCTTGTCGCGTGTTTCCTTGAGGGCGATGGCGGCCAGTACGCTGATGGCGGCGGCGACGGAAATATAGCCGCCTACCCAGCTCAATCCGCCGTGCAGTACCAGTTGTTGCGCGATGTAGGGTGCGAGCGATGCGCCGAGTATCCCGCCCAGATTGTAGGCGGCTCCCGCGCCGGTATAACGCACCCTGGTCGGGAACAGTTCGGGCAGCAGTGCGCCCATGGGGGCAAAGGTCGCCCCCATCAAAAACAGTTCCAGACTGAGAAAGGCGGTGATCTGGATGATGGAGCCGCTGGCAAGCGCCGGTTCCAGCAGGAAGCCGGACAGAAATGCCGCACTGCCTGAAATAATTAACACCGGGCGACGTCCATAGCGGTCGCCTGCCCAGGCCGATAGCGGTGTGGCGGCGGCCATGAACAGGATGGCCACGCACAGCATCGCGAGAAATTGCGGACGCGGAATGGCCAGTGTGGTGGTGCCGTAGCTGAGCGAAAACACGGTGGAAATATAGAACAGCGCATAACACACTACCATGACCAATGCGCCCAGCAGCAGCGGGGTTGCATGATGAGTAAGCAGTTCAACAACAGGCAATTTTACCTGTTGGTGCGCTTGCAGAGCCCGGGCGAACACCGGTGTTTCGGTGAGTTTGAGCCGCACATAGAGGCCGATGACGACCAGCACCGCGCTGGCCACAAACGGGATGCGCCAGCCCCAGTCGCGGAATTGCGCATCATCCAGCAGTTGCGACAGCAATAAAAAACTGCCGACCGCCAATAGAAAGCCCACCGGCGGCCCCAGTTGCGGGAACATGCCAAACCAGCCGCGCCTGCCCTTCGGGGCATATTCTGCCGCCAGCAAGGCAGCCCCGCCCCATTCGCCGCCCAGCCCTATGCCTTGCCCGAAGCGCAGCAAACAGAGCAGGGCAGGCGCTGTCCAGCCCATCAGCTCATAGCCCGGCAGGAAGCCGATCAGTGTGGTGGAAATGCCCATCACCAGCAGCGAGACGGCCAGTGTCGCCTTGCGCCCTATCTTGTCGCCGAAATGGCCGAATAGCAGCGCGCCTATGGGGCGGGCGATAAAGGCGATGCCGAAGGTCAGGAAGGCGTTTAATGCTTGCACAGCCGGGTCGCTGTCGGGAAAAAACACCGGCCCGATTACCATCGCCACGGCCAGACCGTAGATGTAGAAGTCGTAAAACTCGATGGCGGTACCGATGAAGCTGGCGAAAGCGATGCGAAAAATAGAGGGCGAGACGTTAGTCATTAGTTATTAGTCGTTAGTCGTTAGTCATTAGTTGCTGTGGTCGCTACGCGGATTTGATTCTTAACTAGCAACTGACGTCCAGGGAAACGCTGATTAAATCGTCTTTGCGAGGAGCGGCCTTTAGCCGCGAGAGCATCGTGGCGGGACGTGGCAATCCAGAATTCCTTTGATAATCAACATCCTGGATTGCCACGCTACGCTCGCAATGACAGTTTGGGTGAATAAATCAGCATCTCCCTAGCAGCTAGTGAGTGCTTCACTGTCCGCGCATGAACATCTTGTTCAGTTCGTTCATGGAAAGCGCAAACCAGGTCGGGCGGCCGTGGTTGCACTGGCCTGAGCGTTCGGTCTGCTCCATTTCGCGCAGCAGTGCGTTCATCTCGGTGACGCTCAGTATCCGGTTGGCGCGCACTGCGCCGTGACAGGCTAAGCTGGCAAGCAGTTCGTTGCGGCGCTCGGTAAGGGTGCGGCTGGCACCGAATTCGCGCAGCTCGTGCAGCACCTCGCGGGCGGCGGCTTCGGCTTCGCCCTGTTTGAGCAGCGCAGGCATGGCGCGTACCGCCAGCGTGGTGGGTGAGAGCGGCGCGATGTTGAAACCCAGCCTGTCGAGCGCGGCCTGTTCTGTTTCCACCGTGGCGACATCCAGTGTGTCGGCCTGAAAACATACCGGAATCAGCAGCGGTTGCGTGGCGATCTGTTCGGCATCCATAGATGTCTTGAGCTTTTCATAAACGATGCGTTCATGTGCGGCATGCATATCCACCACGATCAGACCCTGCGCATTCTGCGCGAGGATATACACGCCGGACAGTTGCGCGAGGGCGAAACCGAGGGGAGGCGAGTCTGGATAGTGGTCAGTGGTCAGTGGTGAGTGGTCAGTGGTTGTTCCATTCAATATTTCCCGTTCATTGCTTACCGCATCTCCACTTTCCGCTTTCCACTTCCCACTCGCTGTCTGTGCTTCCCACACCTGATAGGTCGCATTCAGCTGTGCCGCATTCAGCGGGATTTTTTGTTGCTGAAAATTGCTAAAGCTGTCATTCCCGCGAAAGCGGGAATCCATGTTGTCCGCCATTGAACTGGATTCCCGCTTTCGCGGGAATGACGAATCAGGAATGTCGCTTGCAACAGAGACACTCAGCGCCTGTTGCAAGGTGTGGAAGATGAACTGGTGTATGCCCTGGCTTTCGCGGAAGCGTACTTCGCTCTTGGCGGGATGGACGTTGACATCGACCTGTTCGGGCGGTATTTCGAGAAACAGCACGAACGCGGGATGGCGCTGGTGATGCAATATGTCCTGATAGGCTTGGCGCAATGCGTGGCTGGCGACCTTGTCGCGCACGAAACGGCCATTGACGAAAAAATATTGGGCATCGCGGGTGCTGCGCGAGTAGGCGGGCAGGGCGGCCAAGCCGTGCAAAGTCAGATGGGCTGCGCTGCGAGAAACCGGAACGGCGGCATTGCCGAATGCGTCACCCAGCAGGGCTGCGACTCGTTTCAACGCCGCATTTTGCATCCATCCGCCGTCATCCAGCCCTCGCTCCTCGGCTCCGCGCTCCGCTCTCCTGAGCGTGGCGGTCGCCGCATCAGCGGCGGGAACCGCACGGCCTACCCTTTGCGGGTGCAATCCTGTGGTGAGTTGCCAGACGGTGCGGCCATTGTGTTGCAAGGAAAAGCCGACATCGGGACGCGACAGGGCGATGCGTTTGAAGGCTTCCTCGCAATGGGCGAACTCGGTGGCATCGGACTTGAGAAATTTGCGCCGCGCTGGCGTATTGAAATACAACTCGCGAATTTCCACGGTCGTGCCCTGTGGCTGGCTGGCGGGTGCAGCTTCGTCCAGTCGTCCGTCCAGTGCCTCGACTTTCCAGCCGTGTGCATCGTTTGCGGTGCGACTGCTCAGGGTGAGCTGGGCAACGGCGGCCATGCTGGCCAGCGCCTCGCCGCGAAAGCCCATGCTGGCGACATTCTGTAAATCATCCAGGGAGGCGATTTTGCTGGTGGCATGACGCATCAGCGCCAGCGCCAGTTGATCTTTAGCTATCCCGCAGCCATTGTCGCGCACGCGCAACAACTTGATGCCGCCGTTTTCCAGTTGTACTGAGATGTCGGTCGCGCCTGCATCCAGACTGTTTTCCAGTAGTTCCTTGAGTGCGGCGGCGGGGCGCTCGATTACCTCGCCAGCGGCAATCTGGTTAATCAGTAGATCGGGTAATACCTTGATGGAAGAGGTCATGTGGCAAAACGCGGCAAGATAAAGCGAGAGCGCAATTATAGTGGGGTTTTATGTTCAGCGAGAATCGGTATAATCCCGAAGTTGAATTAAATGCGCACGGCAATGCCGGACGCTCCATCAGGGTTACACAAGAGGAGAGGTAAATGCGGATAGGCATTCCTGCGGAAACGCGTGCAGGCGAAACGCGTGTTGCAGCCACACCGGAAACGGTGAAGAAGATGCTGGCATCGGGTCATACGGTGCTGGTGCAAAGCGGTGCAGGTGCGGGCGCTCATTATCCCGATGCCGAGTTTGCGGCGGCGGGTGCGACTCTGGTCGATGCGGCCAGCCTGTATAAAGAGGCGCAAATCGTGCTCAAGGTCAAAGCACCGACAGCCGATGAACTGGCGCAAATGGCGGCGGGCACGGTGCTGATCGGCTTGCTTACTCCGCATCTGGCGGAACAGGTCGCAGCCTATACCCGGCAAGGTATCACCGCGTTCTCCATGGAGAAATTGCCGCGCACTTCGCGTGCGCAGGCCATGGACGTGCTGTCTTCGCAGGCTAATATCGCCGGTTACAAGGCGGTGATTCTGGGTGCGAATCTGTATGGTCGTTTCATGCCCATGTTGATGACTGCGGCGGGTACGGTGAAAGCCGCACGCGTGCTGATTCTGGGTGTGGGTGTGGCCGGTTTGCAGGCGATTGCCACAGCTAAACGCCTCGGTGCCGTGGTTGAAGCCTCGGACGTGCGTCCCGCTGCCAAGGAACAGGTCGAATCCCTCGGTGCGAAGTTCATCGACGTGCCTTACGAAACGGATGAAGAGCGCGAGATCGCCCGTGGCGTGGGCGGTTATGCCCGCATGATGCCGGCGGCCTGGATGCAGCGTCAGGCTGCACTGGTAGCGGAACGTGCCAAACAGGCCGACATCATCATCACCACTGCGCTGATTCCCGGGCGTGCCGCGCCGCTGTTGCTGACTGAAGACACCGTCAAGCAGATGAAGCCGGGTTCGGTGGTGATCGACATGGCGGTGGAGGCGGGCGGCAACTGCCCCCTGTCCGAGGCGGGTAAGACCGTCGTCAAGCATGGCGTGACGCTGGTCGGCGAGACCAACCTGCCGGGTCTGGTGGCGACTGATGCCAGCGCATTCTACGCGCGCAACCTGCTCAATTTCATCAATCTGCTGTGCGACAAGACGGGCGCGATGAACGTCAATCTGGAAGACGACATCATCGCCGGCACTTTGCTGTGTCGCGATGGCGCGCTGTTTGCAAAACCGTAAAACAGGTAAAAGGTTCAAGTTAAATGGTTCAAGGTGAAAGGTTCAGGGAAATCCTGCCTGTACCTTGCTTCTTGTTCCTTGCACCTTGCGCCTAAATTAAAGGAGTAATCATGACAGAAATAGTTGATCCACTTGTAATGAATCTGACCGTGTTTGTGCTGGCGATCTTCATCGGCTATCACGTCGTCTGGAATGTCACCCCCGCACTGCACACCCCGCTGATGGCGGTGACCAACGCGGTGTCCGGCATCATCATCGTCGGCGCCATGCTGGCCGCGAAACCGCAGGAAATGGATATCGGCACGATACTGGGGCTGGTTGCGGTGACGCTGGCGGCAATTAATGTGTTTGGTGGCTTTCTGGTCACGCAGCGCATGCTGAGTATGTTCAAGAAAAAGGGTAAGTAAATGTCAGCTAATTCTGTTTCACTGGCTTATCTGGTCGCGGCGGTGTTGTTCATCCTGACGCTGAAGGGCTTGAGTTCGCCGACGACGGCGCGACGCGGCAATATGTTCGGCATGATAGGTATGGCGATTGCCGTGTTGACGACGCTCTCGGTCACGCACAACTGGCAATACATCCTGATCGCCATCGCGGTCGGCGGCTCGATCGGCGCGCTGGTGGCCAGGCGCATCGAAATGACCGCCATGCCGGAACTGGTCGCGGCGATGCACTCGCTGGTGGGGCTGGCTGCGGTGCTGGTCGCGATGGCGGCATTCAATAATCCGGTCGCCTACGGTATCGCGCTGCCCGGCGAATTGCTGCACGGCAGTAACCGTATCGAACTGTTTATCGGTACCTTTGTCGGTGCGATCACCTTTACCGGTTCCATCATCGCTTTCGGCAAACTGTCCGGAAAATTGTCAGGCAGGCCGTTGCGCTTTATGGGCCAACACTGGCTGAATCTGGCGCTGGGCATCGCCATGCTGGCCTTCGGCATCGCGTTTTTCCTGGAACCTTCATGGACGCCGTTCCTGATCATGACCGCCATCGCGCTGTTGCTGGGCGTGTTGCTGATTATGCCGATTGGCGGGGCGGACATGCCGGTGGTGGTGTCCATGCTGAACTCCTATTCGGGCTGGGCGGCGGCAGGCATAGGCTTTACGCTGAACAATAATATGCTGATCATCGCCGGTTCGCTGGTCGGCAGCTCCGGTGCAATTTTGTCTTACATCATGTGTAAGGCCATGAACCGCGCCTTCTTCAACGTCATTCTCGGCGGTTTCGGTGGCGAAGCCTCGGTTGCCGGCGAGGAGGATGGCGTACAGAAGAACCATCGTTCCGGCAGCGCCGATGATGCCGCCTTCCTGATGGGCAATGCCGATTCGGTGATCATCGTGCCGGGCTACGGTCTGGCCGTGGCGCGTGCGCAGCATGCCATCAACGAGATGTCCAAGGTGCTGACCGAAAAAGGCGTCAAGGTGCGCTACGCGATTCATCCTGTGGCAGGCCGTATGCCCGGGCACATGAACGTGTTGCTGGCCGAAGCCGAAGTGCCGTATGAGCAGGTCGTGGAAATGGACGAGATCAACAACGAATTCGCCGACACCGACGTGGTGCTGGTAATCGGTGCGAACGACGTGGTGAACCCCGCCGCCAAGAACGACAAGTCCAGTTCGATCTATGGCATGCCGATACTGGATGTGTACAAGGCGCGCACCGTGCTGGTGGTCAAGCGTTCCATGGCAACCGGCTACGCGGGTCTGGATAATGATTTGTTCTACATGGACAAGACCATGATGGTATTCGGTGACGCCAAGAAGGTGGTGGAGGACGTGATCAAGGCACTCGCCTGAGTTGTGGTGAGCCGATAAGCAAGAAGGGCATGTAAGTATCTTCCCTGTTTTGTTATCCAGGGATGAGCGATACAAGCTGATGGATGTTCTTTATACCGTGGTTACGATAAAAATCCTATCACGCAGAGGCCATAAGGCATGACGCAGTTCAAAAAAGAACCAGGACAGTGGCTCGGCTTGCACGCCAGTCATCAGCAACCGATGCGCAAGGCGGGCGTCACGGTTGCACTGCTGGCGCTTGCTGTATTGCTGGTAAGCGCGCTTCCACCCCTGCCTGAAACGCGTGGCATTGCGGGTTACTTGCCGCTGCACACCTTGCTCGAAACTATCGCGATCATTATTGCGATGCTGGTATTCGCGGTAGGCTGGCATGCCTATCGCCGGGAATTACCCGGAAACTTGCTGCTGATTGCCTGCGCATTTCTCGGAGTGGGCATGCTGGATTTCACGCACACGATTTCCTACGCGGGTATGCCTGACTTTGTCACGCCGGGCAGCCCGGAGAAGGCGATAGGCTTCTGGCTGGCGGCGCGTACGCTGGCAGCGATTACGCTGCTTGCGGTTGCTATCCTGCCCTGGAGAACGCTCACCTCAGCATTATTCCGTTATGTGCTGCTTGCCAGTGTGGTAGCAGTGGTCGGATGTCTGCACTGGCTGATGTTGTTTCACGCTTATCTGCTCCCGCAGACTTTCGTGGACGGGCAGGGGCTCACCCGGTTCAAGATCTATTATGAGTACGTGCTGATCGCGCTGAATCTGGCAACGGCAGCTATTCTGTGGATGCGCATGCGCAAACCGCAGCCATTCGACGCGGCGGGATTGTTTGGCGCAGTCTGCACAATGGCGTTGAGCGAATATCTGTTTACGCTTTACGCCGAGGTAAGTGATATTTACAACCTGACGGGGCATCTGTACAAGGTGGTCTCCTATCTGTTTCTTTATCGTGCGATCTTTATTGCAGCCATAGAACGCCCTTACCTTCAGCTGCAAGCGGCGCAAAATCAATTGCACGCCACGATTAAAGCGATTCCCGACCTGCTGTTTGAGGTCGATCTGGAGGGGCGCTACCATGCGTATCACTCTCCTCGTTCAGATTTTCAGCCTGTATTGGCCGACACCTATATAGGCAAGACGATGCGGGAAATGCTGCCGAGCGATGTCGCACAGATCGGCATGTCAGCCTTGCAGGAGGCCTACAAAACCGGGTTTGCCAAGGGTGAATATCAACTGGAGTCGTCCAGAGGGAAACGCTGGTTCGAGTTCTCGGGCAGCCGGAAATCCGTTGAACCTGAGCAGGCGCCGCGTTTTGTCGTGCTGTCACGCGACATTACCGAACGCAAGCAGATGGAGCTGGAGCTTGCTGAATCGCACGGCCTGCTCAAGGCGGTTATCGACGCAGTTCCGGCGCGTATTTTCTGGAAAAACAATGAGTTATTCTATATGGGCTGCAATCCCGCTTTTGCCGCCGATGCGGGAGCGGCATCCCCTGAGGAGGTGGTCGGCAAGGATGATTATCAGTTGGCCTGGAAAGCGCAGGCCGATATTTATCGTGCCGATGACCGGCAGGTCATGGATACAGGCATCCCCAAACTTTTTTATGACGAGCCTACGACCTCGTCTGACGGAAAAATTACCTGGTTGCGTACTTCCAAGGTCGCGCTGCGCAATAAGGACAACGCAACGATAGGGGTACTGGGTCTCTATCAGGATATTACCGAGCAAAAGCTGGAAAAGATCGTTTTGCAACAGAGCGAATATCATCTCAGACAGGCGCAGCAAATCGCTCACATCGGCAGCTGGAATTATGACCTCGCCGGTAAATTATCGTGGTCGGATGAGATGTATCGGATTTATGGTGTTGCTCTGGGAATATTTACGCTCGATGTTGATAATTTTCTTAAGTTGATACACGCCGATGACCAGTCTGCCATGCAGGAATGGATCGCAGCCTGTGCATCCGGCCAGAAACCGGGAGTGCTGGAGTTCCGTATCTGGCGGGAGGGCAGCATCCGCTATATCAGCGGGCAGGGTGAGTTGATGCTGGATGCCGATGGCAAACCAGACTATATGGCGGGGACTGCTCAGGACATTACCGAGCGCAAACATACCGAAGAGTCCCTGTTTACGCTTTCCTTTGCCATGGAACAAAGTCCCAATTCCATCGTAATCACCGCGCTTGATGGACGCATCGAATATGTCAATTCAACCTTCAAAAAAGTAACCGGATACAGTTTGGATGATGTGCTGGGCAAAAATCCGCGCATCCAGCAGTCAGGCAAGACATCCAGAGAAACGTATGCTGACATGTGGTCGCATCTGACGCGTGGTGAACCCTGGCAGGGTGAGCTGGTTAACTGCCGTAAGGATGGCAGCGAATATACCGAAGCCGTACAAATATCGCCGGTGAGGCAAGTCAGTGGCAGGGTTACCAATTACCTGGCGGTGAAGCAGGATATCACCGAAAAAAAGAAGGCTGAAGAACGCATTGAAAGGCTGGCGCATTTCGATCAGCTTACGGGCCTGCCCAATCGCAGCATGTTGAATGCGCGTTTCAAATTTGCGCTCAGCCTGGCGCAACGCAGTGGCGAGCAACTGGCGTTGATGTTCCTGGATCTGGACCGGTTCAAAAATATCAACGACACGCTGGGACACGCCGTCGGCGATCAATTATTGATGGAGGTGGCAAGGCGACTGAAGGCAACCTTGCGCGATGAAGACACGGTGTCGCGTCTGGGCGGTGATGAATTTATCATTGTCCTGCCCGGAATTGATGCGAACGGTGCGGCGCATGTAGCGAGCAAACTGCTCGAAGCCGTATCGTTATCCTGGCAATTCGAACAGCATGAGCTGATTGCCACGCCCTCGATCGGCATCGCGATCTATCCTGATGACGGCAAGGATTTCGAGACCTTGTCCAAGCATGCAGACGCGGCCATGTATCGCGTCAAGCAGGAAGGCCGTAACGATTTTCGTTTTTTTACGCCGGAAATGCAGGCCAGTTCCGCACGCAGCATGCAACTGGCGAATGCGTTGCGTTACGCATTGTCACGCAACGAATTGTTTTTACACTACCAGCCGCAAATAGCGATACAGGATGGGCGTATCGTCGGCGCGGAAGCCTTGCTGCGCTGGGAACATCCCGAGTTGGGCATGATTTCCCCCGCTGAATTTATCCCCATCGCCGAAGATGGCGGACAGATCATCCAGATTGGCGAGTGGGTGTTGCGCACGGCGGTCAGGCAGTTGAAGGACTGGATGGACAGCGGACTGCCGCCCATGGTGATGGCTGTTAATCTATCTGCGGTGCAGTTTCATCAGACCAATATGATTGAACGGGTAACCAGCATTCTCGATGAGGTGGGATTGCCGCACAAATATCTGGAGCTGGAACTGACCGAGGCCGTAGCAATGAATGACCCCCTGGTCGCTATCGCGGTGATGGACAGGCTGCATGAAAGCGGCATCCGTATGTCTATCGATGATTTTGGTACCGGGTATTCTTCATTGAGTTACCTGAAAAAATTCAAGGTATCCAAACTGAAAATAGACCAGTCTTTTGTCTGCGACATTACCGATGACCCGGAAGACAAAGCGATCGTTACTGCCATCATCAACATGGCCAGCAGCCTGGGTATCCGCACGATAGCCGAGGGCGTGGAGACATCCGGGCAATTGGCTTTCCTGCGTTTACAGGGGTGCGACGAGGTGCAGGGCTATTATTTCAGCAAGCCACTGCTGGCGGAGCAATTCGAGGTGTTTGCAAGAAATAACTGAGGCAACGTGATCGATTCATCCCAAATAATCCATTAGGCCGGTATGACGCCGTTTTTGCTAAGCTCTGTCGCTATTAACTGTTGAAATTCAGTTAAACCCAAATTGTCCATTGGAAAATTCTTCCCCCATCCCCCCTCCACCTCCCCCCTTGAAGGGGGGAGAGTATGCCGCTGCGCCCGCCTTCCCTTGAAGGGGGGAGAGTATGCCGCTGCGCCCGCCTTCCCCTGAAGGGGGGAGAGTATGCCGCTGCGCCCGCCTTCCCCTGAAGGGGGGGGGAGTATGCCGCTGCGCCCGCCTTCCCCTGAAGGGGGGGGAGTATGCCGCTGCGCCCACCCCAGCCCTCCCCTTCAAGGGGAGGGCTGGGGTGGGGATGGGTTAAATTCAGCTAATGAGCAATCTGGGTTAAAGGGTCAATAATCAAAATCATACTCACGCTTTTTCATGCAATGGGGCAGTGATCAACAGCCAACTACGACATAGCCTTTTTCTAATGGGCAATCTGGCTTTATCCCAAATAATCCATTAGACGTCATACCGGCGCAGGCCGGTACCCAGCAATAGAAAACGTTCCGCAAATAACCAGCGGCTTGGCTGGCGTTGTTTGCCAGATTAGCCGAATGGCTAGTTGTTTCATCAGCGGACAAAACCAAGGTGTTGTCCCACTTACGTGGGGAATTTGTAGTCATCTGGATACCGGCCTGCGCCGGTATGACGCAGTTTTTTCTAACGGGCATGGAAAAGTGACCACCCCTGATAATGAAACCCGCCATGCCCGTTCCCTCACCCCCGTACCCCCTCTGATGGAACTACTAGCCATTCCACTAAGCCAGCAAGCTGGCAAGTGTCTGGTTATCCCAAAGGGCGAGGGGGTACGGTTCGTCGCTGCGCGAGTTTCACGTTAATGAACTATCTGGGTTTATCAAAGATTATGCTGAAGCTGGAGGTAAAAAACACGGCCGGGCAGCGGCAGATCGGAGTACATGCCCACTGATTTAAAGGTCGGTTCTCTGGCATCCTGATTAAACAGATTCATCACACGGCCGCTCACCTGCCAATCGTTGACGAGTTTCTCGCGCCGCAAGCTCAAATCTACCGTGCTGTAATCGGGAATCAGCGGACGGGTATCGCCCGGCTCGCGCATGCGTCCGGCCACATGATTGATCGTGGTGCCGAACTGCCATAGCGGCGCAAAACGCCAGTCTGCCCGAGCGAACAGGCGCTGGTGCGGCGCCATGCCGGCATCCTGTCCGGTGGTTTCATCCTTTGAGCGCTGCAGCGAAACATTGCCGGTCAGGCGCAGATTTCCGGCGGCCTCAAGCGTGGCCTCAAATTCCAGTCCGCGTCCGGTTTGCCCGCCGCTGTTCAGATAGGTGACCCCTACGGGCAAAATAATGCTGCGCATGTGGTACTGGAAAAAATTCAGACTGGTTTTCAGTTTCTCGACCGGCTGCCAGGAAACCCCCAGCTCATCGGTGGTAATGGTCTCCGGTTTGATATTGGGACTGCCGATCGCCACCGGGTTGTTGATGGCGTATTGCTCGACGAACGAGGGGGCGCGGAAAGCCGTGCCATGCATGGCCTTGACCACGACGTTGTAGGCCGCATCCCAAACCAGCGCGAGACGCGGATTGGTGGTGCCGCCAAAGTCGGAATAGTTGTCATGCCGCACGCCTGCCGTCAGCGTCCAATCTTGGCCGATATTCCATTCATCCTGAACGAACACGAAAGACACGTTGCGCTTATGCGGCAGCATATAGGCCCGCGCCGGATTGCCAGTCGCATCCACTACGCCGGGTAAAGGATTGCCATTCGCATCGAAGTTTTTACTTTCCCTCGCCTCATACAAATCGTCAATGCGGTATCCCGCGCCAGTGCGGATGCGATGCTGGTCAAAAGCGGTATAGACAGCGGTTACGCTGGCATGAGTGTGCTGCTCGGAATGTCCCGCAGTGCCGAGCATGCCGTTGGGGAAAGCACCGCCAAAGGCGCCTGCGGGGAATAAGGAAAAGATCGGATTGGCCGGCTTACTCTTAACATCGTAATAACCGATAACACCGGATACGTCCCAGTTTTGCGCCCAGTTGGCTTGTTCATAATTCAAGTCCAGATACAGCCTGGACTCGGAAACTCGCGAGTTGGGATCCAGCGCCCCGGCAACGCCTGCGCTGCTACCCAATTCGCGCTGCTGATAGGCTGCCCGCAAACGCCATGCGTCGTAGGACAAATCGGTGCGCGCATCGAACGCCTTGCGTTGCTCATTGAGCGGGCCGGGCGCGAGTGAGGCTTTTGTGCCGAAGATTGCATCCCAGGCGGTTTGGGCATCCTGCTGGACAATGCCCTTGTCGCCATCGGTAACGCCCGCCCGCAGATAGAAAGCAGCGTCCAGTTCACCCAGCTTGCCGCCATGCTGTATCCATGCATCTTTCGTGTTGAAGCTGCCGATACGTGCGCCGTATTCGGTGCCCTTGAGGTCTGCCGCCGTCTTGGTAATGACATTGATTACCCCGGAGAAGGCATCCGCCCCGTACAGCGCGGAACCCGGCCCGCGTATCACCTCGATGCGCGCCACATTCTCCAGCGGCATGCCGCCCCAACCCTGGCTGCGATCACCCACAAAAACATTGGTGATCGGGATGCCATTGACCAGCATCAGAACCTGCGGGTTATAGCTGGTATGGATACCACGAAAGCTGTAAATCGGAGTCATCAACATATTCGACTTGGAAACATGCAGCCCCGGCACGCTTTCCAGCGCCTGATCCAGATCGGTCGCCCCCATCGCTTTGATATCGTGGGCGGTAATCACCGTCGCCGCAGAGGGCGCGCGGGTGATGGGTTGCGAACTGCCCGTAGCGATGCTAATGGTGGACTGGTCGCCATAGACCAGCGCCAAATCCTCTTCCTCGGAAGGCAGCGCAACAGCGGAGCCGCTCCAGGCTAACGCCAAAATGACACAGAGTTTTCCAAGATGCAATGCTTGCATGGCGCTTCTCCTCGTAGATGTCAGGTGCATCCTGTTTTTTGCTTGCCGATAAAGATCAGCATTACCGGTATGGAGTAGGTCATTCTTGCAAGGCGCAATACTACCGCAATTTTTCGCCGGACTGCGCTTTTTAACCCACAAATCAAGTGAGGGTTCTGCAAAGCCTGCTACTATTGCAGCAGGTGACAGAATTTTGCCAATAACTATTCGGGTTGACTTGTGATCAGGCTCACTTGAATACCAACGAAAAAACGATCATGGGTATATTCACACTGCTGTCCCGCATCACGCCCCCTTGCCATATAAGGGCTGGCGCGGTGTTGCTGGCTTCATTACTGATAACGGCGGCAAGTCCTGCATGGGCGACATTGAAAGACCTGAATGCCCTGCCGGGCGAGCCGTCGCAGGCGGATTTCGCCCGTGCGACTCACTCGATCAACACCTCCTTTCTCTTACCCTCTTCGACGCTGTTACAGACGGACTACACCGAGGTGATCCAGACCATCGAAGCCTTTCCCGATGTGGTGGTTTTCCCTATTTTGGTCGCCGGCCCCGTGGTCGCGACCGCGACCAGAAAACTGGCCAACAAATTCGCACAGGCAGAGGGCAACATTGCGGTCATCTACCCGGACCTCGCCGAACCGTATCGCAGCGTATTCGCGCAAATTATTGGCGGCATAGAGGCCAGGGCCCGGGGGCGCGTCAGCCATTTCGCGGTGGGATCAAACGTGGATGTCGGTGAGTTGAATAATTCGCTGCGCCGCCAGGAT
Organism: Gallionella sp.; assembly: GCA_030652475.1. Lineage (GTDB taxonomy): Bacteria > Pseudomonadota > Gammaproteobacteria > Burkholderiales > Gallionellaceae > Gallionella. The sequence goes on from JAUSAO010000059.1 coordinate 58,428, forward strand.
ACCCGGGTGGTGATTGCGCTGGGCAGGCAGGGAGTGAAGGTTGCTTCCGCGCTGGACAGCAGCATCGGCGTGGTGGTGGGCGGGGTATTGACGGCACCGGAAGATAAAGCGCGCGATCATCAGGTGAATAGCCTGTCGCCGGATCCGGCGCTGCTGTTCTCGCGCCTGAAGACCTTGAAACCTGGGGTGCGGCGGGTATTCACCGTGTATGACCCGCGCCAGAATGCGTGGATGATGCGTCTGGCGAAAGAGGCTGCGCGCACTCAGGGGCTGGAATTCACGGCCTACGAGGCACAGGACTTGCGCAGCGCGATGCTGGCTTATCAGAAAATTCTCGCCTCCGCCGACAGCAGTCAGGATGCCTTATGGTTGCCTCAGGATTCCACTACGGTAGAAGACAGCTCGGTGCTGCCGCTGGTGCTGGAGGAATCCTGGACGCGCAATCTGGCGGTGTTCTCCAGCAGTTTCGGTCACGTCAGGCGCGGCGTGCTGTTCTCACTGTATCCGAACAATGTCGAACTGGGCCGCCATCTTGCCGGTTCTGCACTCAGCTTTCTGACTTCCGGCGAAAATGAGGTATCCGGCATGCTCCCCTTGCGCGAAGTGTTGATGGCGATCAACCTGCGCACAGCCAAACATCTTGAAATTAATACCAGCCGTCCGCAAATTTTCGACATGGCGTTCCCGGAACAATGAGCGCGCCGATCATGCACACAAATAATCCAGTAAAAATTTCTACCCCCCCCCCCCCCCCCCCCCGCAAGGGCTGGGGTAAATACGGCTATGGATTTTTTGGGATGAGAAAAACTTTCGCGAGATATTTCCATAAGCTCACCTTTCAGCGCCAGATCGGCATCACGATTACGCTGGGCATTCTCTTCCTGGCGTTGTTTTCCTCCCTGGCAGGGTCGTGGCATGGCAATAAGCGGGTGCGAGAAGACCTGATCGAACAGGGACAACATATCACCGAGAATCTGGCGCGGCAAAGCTCTCTGGCGCTGATTTATGCTTCTGCCGACAATGCCGCCGAGGCCGTGAACGTCACCATGGCTTTCCCGGGGGTGATCGGCGTGGAAATACGCAATGCCAACGGGCGCGTGTTGTTGGTGCGCGGCAAGGTTGATCTTGCCGAATTTCTGGAACAGCCCGACCAGACAGACGGCTTGCAAGCCGCCGCGATGCTGAACGCGGAAAGCAGTAAAGCATGGCACTTTGCCGCGCCGGTTTATTCGAAACCTGCCGCAGAATCCCCGTTCAGAGAGGCAACCACGCCCGAGTTTCTCGGCAATGTTTCGGTGGTGATGAGCAAGGCGGCGCTGGACAAGATGACCTCCGATATTTTTATCACCAATCTGACCACCTCGTTCTCCTTTGCGCTGCTGTTCCTGTTGTTGATCCGCATCCTTACCCGCAACATGGCGCGACCGCTCAACCAGTTGTCACTCAGCATGGGGCGCGCCCAGCTGGGCGAGTCGCGGGTGCGTGCCGTGCCCGGCGGGCCGAAGGACATCGCCGAACTGGCGCACGCGTTCAACAGCATGATGTCGGTGCGGGAAGAGCACGAAGCGGCCTTGCGTATCGCCGCCATTGCCTTCGAAATTGATGAAGGCATGCTGGTAACCGATGAACATTCGGTGATTATCCGGGTCAATCAGGCGTTTACCCGGTTGACCGGCTACAGTGCCGGGGAGGCCATCGGCAAGACCCCGGCCCTGCTTCAGTCTGGTCGCCACGATGCGGCGTTCTACCGGCAGATGTGGGATTGCATACGGCGCGACCATCACTGGCAAGGGGAAATCTGGAACCAGCGCAAGAACGGGGAAATCTTCCCGGAATGGCTGAACATTTCCGCCGTGCTCGGCACGGACGGCGCTATCACGAATTATATCGGTTCGTTTATTGACATTACCCAGCGCAAACAAGCGGAAGATGAAATTCACAATCTCGCCTTTTATGACCCGTTAAGCCAGCTGCCCAACCGGCGTTTTCTGCTTAATCGCCTCCGCCAGGCCGTCGCAGTCAGTGCGCGCAACCAGACCGGCGGCGCACTGCTGTTTATTGATCTTGATAATTTCAAGACGCTGAATGACACCAAGGGACATGATATCGGTGACATGCTGCTGATCGAGGTGGCCCGACGCCTGCAAGGCTGCGTCCGCGATGGCGACACCGTGTCGCGTTTCGGCGGAGATGAATTTGTGTTGCTGCTGGAGGGACTGAGCGAAGAAAAGGCGCATGCCGCCGTGCAGGCGCGTGGGGTAGGTGAAAAGATACTCGCGGCACTCAGCCAACCCTATTTGCTTGAAGGATGCGAGTTGTATAGTTCATCCAGTATGGGAATCACCTTGTTCATTGATCACGGGGAAAAGCTCGATGAGTTGCTTAAACAGGCCGATACGGCCATGTACGAAGCAAAGAAATCCGGCCGCAATACCTTGCGCTTCTTTGACCCGGTGATGCAGGCCGATCTGGAAAACCGCGCCCAACTTGAAGCAGGTTTGCGTGATGCCTTGCGCAATCAGGAATTCCGGCTTTATTACCAGATGCAGGTCAATCACGAGGGGCAGATTACCGGCGCAGAAGTTTTGTTGCGCTGGTTTTATCCTGATGTAGGTCTGGTCTCGCCACTGCAATTTATACCGCTGGCGGAAGAGACAGGGCTCATTCTGCCAATCGGACACTGGGTGCTGGAAAGCGCCTGCTGGCAAATAAAGGCTTGGGAGAGTGAAGCGCATACCCGCAATTTACTGCTTGCTGTCAATGTCAGCGGACGGCAGTTCCGCCAGGCAGATTTCGTTGCGCAAGTTATCGACGTCATCCGTCAGACCGCCATCAATCCGGAGCGCTTAAAGCTTGAGTTGACCGAAAGTATCGTGCTCGATAATGTTGACGATACCATCGCCAAAATGCAGGAATTGAAGCAAGTTGGCGTGCGCTTCTCTATGGACGACTTCGGTACGGGCTATTCATCACTGTCCTATCTGACCCGGTTGCCGCTCGATCAATTGAAAATTGATCAATCTTTCGTGCGCAATATCGGCACAAAATCCACCGATGCGGTGATTGTCCAAACCATCATCGGCATGGCCAATAATCTGGGCATGGAAGTGATAGCCGAAGGCGTGGAAACGCAAGCGCAATGCGATTTCATCAGGGGGGCTGGGTGCATGCGCTACCAGGGGTATCTGTTCGGCAAGCCGGTACCCATAGAGCAATTCGAGGTACTGCTGAAGCAGGATTGATTGTTCCTGATCCGGCTCGATTGTTGGCGCACGATTATTTGCAACGGCTCTTGATGACCAGCAATGCGCCCAGCAAACTCTCCGCCAGATAGAGCGCACTGGACAGTCCATGCAACATTTTGAACTGATCGGCGAGCGGGCTGTGCATCACATAAAGCGGTAATGCCTGTGTTTTCAGGTCAGCCATGACAGGCTGTATTCCGAACTGTATTGCCAATGTAATCAACAGCATGATTGCAACTATCCAGAATAGTTGCTGACGAAGGACCGCGCGGCCGGACTGACTCGCGTAGTGCGCCAGCAGATACACACCGCAAATCATACCGAGGTAGCCGGACCAGACAAACAGCTCTCCGGCCAGCATACCCGCCAGTTGTCTGTCGGGTTGGGCATGGAACAGGGCAGGCACGGCGAGATAGCCGATGGCCCACAAGTTGCCGACCCAGGCGGTGACGGATAAAGAGGCGAGGTGAGAAGTGATGTTTTTCATGGCGTGTAGCGTAGCACAGGCAAACCGGGTGGGGTGAGAGTTCGCTGTGTCATGTGATCGCTGTGTCAAGCTTGTGCTGGCCTAGTCTGGCATTGCCAGCACAAGCTTGTAGGGCGAGTTAGGGAGATGCTGATTTATTCCTCGCAAAGACGATTCTAATGAATTTTCCGGATTTAATCGGCGTTTCCTTAGGGAGATGCTGATTTATTCGTCATCCCCGCGAAGGCGGGGATCCAGTATAAATCAGCGCGTCCTTAGTTATATTCGCTTGATACTTCGGCCATTTTCATTCTCCTTGTGATGTTGTCGTGGCAGTTGAGGCATTGCATCCGGTGCGCCACCTGTTACACCGAAGCCTGGCAAATGCTGATTTGTTGAGCTATTGAGGGGGGATGTAGCGGGTCGCATGGCTATCTGTATGCACAGGCAATGACTCGCATGATTCGGCTACCCCCCGGTTATTCCGATTCGCTCAAGAGTGTGCAGTCTTTCAGATTTCAGGTCTTCGGGCTTGTGCCAAACTGCCTATGCGATTGGGCATGGTCATTCTCTCAATCCGCCTGTGGCGTGTGGGTCCAGTAACGGCGGTGCGTTTTGCGGTAGCGTTCAACGGTTAGTTCACGCGCGTTCATTTCGACCAGAATCGCGCCGTCCCTGTCCGAGCGCAGCAGTTGTGCGCCGCTGTCGGCATAACGTTGTTCTATTTCCTTCCTGGGATGTTTGAATGGGTTGCGGTAACCTGCTGTGAACACGGCGTAGTCGGGCAATACGGCAGCGACGAATTCGATGCCGGATGAACTTGCGCTGCCGTGATGAGGAACCACCAGCAGGCTGGCGGCGAGCTGGTCGGGATGTACTTCGATCAGGCGCTGTTCGCTGTGCTTTCCTATGTCTCCGGTCAGCAGGATGTGCTGATTGCCGACACTGATGCGCAGCACGCAACTCTGCTCGTTGTCATGCGGCTTGGCACGATTGTTTTGGCCGGGGTGCAGTATTTCGAATTGCACCCCGTCCCAGTTCCATTTTTTGCCGTCCCGGCAGCGGCGGGTCTCGAAGGGGAGAGCCGAAACGGATTTGAGTTGGGCTATGGGCTGCGAAGTTGAGACCCAGTTGACGGGCATAGCCTGCAGGATGGAGGCTGTGCCGCCGGTATGGTCGGTGTCGTCGTGGCTCAGGATCAGTCCGTCTAGGGTGCTGATGCCCATGGCGCGCAAACTGGGAATCAGGATGCGGTTGCCGCTGTCGGCTTCGCCTGAGAAATCCGGCCCCGTGTCGTAGAGCAGGGCGTGCTGCCGGGTTTGTGCGGCAACTGACAGGCCCTGTCCGACGTCGAAGATAGTCAGGCGCACAGTGCCGGGTTGTGGTGGTTCGGGCGCGTTCAGAAACATGGGCAGCATCAGCAGCAACCCCAGCCAGCGTGCCGGAAAGCCGCTGGGCAGCAGTACCCACACTATGCCCAGCATGCCGAAAACGATGCTCCATGTCGGCGGGGCATGTTGTGTCCAGACGGCTGCGGGTAGGGCGCTCAACCAGTGCAGCGGGATCATCGTCCAGTCCAGCGCAATGTGTGCCAGCCACAGCGGTACCTCGCTCGGCAATGCCGCACCCAGTAAAGCGAGCGGCACGATGATCAGGCTCACCAGCGGGATGGCGAAGGCATTGGCGATGGGCGACACCAGCGAGACTTGCTGGAACAATCCCAGCAGCAACGGAATCAGGCCGATACTCATCGCCCATTGCACGGTTGCGTATTCCCGCAACACCTGCCAAAGCAACGCTTGCCTGCGGTTATGCGGAGTTGATGCCCTTGATGGGAGCGCGACGAATGCTGCGTCAATATCGGTGTGTCCGATGCGGTGCGCAGTGGCATAAAGGATGAGCGCTACCGCACCGAATGACAGCCAGAAGCCGGGCGAGAGTACCGCCCACGGATCGGCCAGCAATACCGCCAGCAGTGCGATGCTGAGTATCTGGGACAGCGAAAAATTGCGATTCAGCCAGAGTGCGGCGGCGACGGCGGCTACCATGTACACGGTGCGTTGTGCGGGTACGCCGAAACCGGACAGCAGGGCGTAGCCCAGTGCTACCAGCAAGGCGGCGGTGGCGGCGGCCTTGCGGGCCGGTAACCACAGCGTCAGGCGCGCGCTGCGCCGCCACAGCCCGTAGCAAAGTGCGAAGCCCATGCTGGACAGCATGGTGATATGCAGTCCTGAAATGCTGACCAGATGATTAACCCCGGTGCGGGTGAAAATCTGCCACTGCGCCTGCGGAATACTGCTCTGGTCGCCGATGGCCAGCGCGCTCAATACCCCCGCATAGGGCGCGTTGCCCAGCGTGGCGTTGAACTTGTCGCGTACCGCTTCTCGCCAGCTTTCGATACGGTAAAACACGCCATCGGCCAAGGCGTCCAGACGGACATTGTTACCTTTCGGGTGCCCGGCCATAAGCTTTTCGGCGTTATGGACATAACCGACTGCCCGCACCTTGTTTTCCAACGCCCATAATTCAAAATCGAAGGCATGCGGATTGCTGCTGCCGTGGGGTTGCTTCAGGCGCAGTGTGAACCGCCAGCGTTCTCCGGCGTGCAGTTCCAGAGGTTGGCTGCGCGGATTAAAATACGTGCTGAGATAGAGGTGCTGAGGAACAGTCACCTGGCTGGTGAGCGTTTTTTCGACATCAAAACTGAAGCGTAAGCCGCGCTCGCTGGCGTGCGGTAATCCGGAAACCACGCCGATTACCTCGATGTCGCGACCCTGCCATTCATCCGGCAGGCTGACGGAAAGGCGGTTATCGGCTTGCCAGGCTGCGTGATAAAAACCGAGGCCGCAGGCTAGTATGGCTATCAACACCCTGCGGGCAAGGCGCAGCGTGGGTGTCCTGTTTGGAATCAGCAGGGCGAACGGCAGACCTGCCAGCAGCCAGCTCCAGTAAAAATCAGGCAGCACCGCTTGCTGTTGCAGCAGCCAGATGCCCAAAGTCAGAAAGAAAGTGAAGAGAACCATGCGCGTAGCGTAGCGCGCGGCTAGAATGTCGTCATGCGAAAATATTTACGTCAGTTTCTGCCACACCACGAGTCGGTAAAAAACAATCGCTGGTTAAAACCGTTTGGCAGTTGGCTGCAGCATCCCAATTTGTGGCATCTGAATCGCCGTTCGGTAGCGGGCGGGGTGGCGGTCGGACTGTTTTGCGGACTGGTTCCGGGGCCGTTTCAAGTGCTTTCAGCCGCACCGACAGCTGTGTTGTTTCGCGTCAATCTGCCTGTCGCATTTTTCGTTACGTTTTATACCAATCCGTTCACCATCGTGCCGCTGTACATGCTGGCTTATGAGCTGGGTGCGTGGGTAAGCGGCGTGCAAAACGGCCGGGCGGTTGCCCAGTTGGACTTTCCGGAGTTGCACTGGAATAGCTGGATCAGCGAATTGACAAACTGGCTGGTGAAGATGGGAGAGCCGTTGATGATAGGCTTGCCGCTGCTTGCAGTGATCCTGGCGGCTGTCGGCTATGTCGCGGTGCGCGTAGTCTGGCGCATAGCGGTGATTTTGCAATGGCGCAGCAGAAAACGGCGGCGTGCCGAACCCTGAAGAGATAAGGTAGGGCGGGCAGGGAATTTTTTGCCCGCGCGGCACATGATACGAGAAATTGCACAGTTTATTTTGGAGTGCGCTGACTCGTCAGCGCCCGGTCACGCCGCACTCCATACAAGAGCGGTTTAGCCCTCTGTGAGTACCCCGTCCACCAGTCGCATACTTCGTTGCATGCGTTTTGCCAGTTCGAGATCGTGGGTGACGATAATGAAACTGGTGTCCAGTTGTTCGTTGAGCTGCTGCATCAGATCAAACAGGGCTGCTGCGCTGGCGCGATCCAGATTGCCGGTCGGTTCATCAGCCAGCACGCAGGCAGGCTCGGTGACCAGCGCACGGGCAACGGCGGTGCGCTGGCGTTCGCCGCCGGATAATTCGGCGGGTAGATGCCCGATGCGATGCGCGAGCCCTACTTTTTCCAGCATCGCGGCGGCAACCGGTTCGGCATCCTTGCGTTTTATGCCGCGTATCAGCAGCGGCATGGCCACATTCTCAAGTGCGGTAAATTCCGGCAACAGATGGTGAAACTGATAGACGAAGCCCAGCGCGTGATTGCGAATTTCGCCACGCCGCGTCTCGTTCATTTCCTGCACTTCCTGTCCGAGTATTTGCACGCTGCCGCTGCTGGCATTGTCCAGACCGCCGAGCAGATGCAGCAACGTGCTCTTGCCGGAACCCGATGCGCCAACGATGGCAATGCGCTCTCCGCGCCGGATTTCAAGACTGATATCCTTGAGCACGGGTACTTGCAGCTTGCCGAGGGTGAAGGTCTTGCTCAAGTCGCGGCAGGAAATCACGTTCCCCGAATCCTGCATCCTGCATCCTTCACGCAACAACTCGGGGCATAGCCCCTTAGTTGTGCGGGGAAGACCCTTGCGGTCTGAATCCTGCTTCTTATTCATAGCGCAGTGCCTCCGCCGGTTGGGTTTTCGACGCGCGGTAGCTCGGATACAGCGTCGCCAGCAGGCTGATAATGAACGACAAAGCCGACACCAGCGCAACTTCCGTGTAGCGCAGGTCGGACGGCAGTTCGCTGATGTAATACACGTCTTTGGCGAGAAAATGCACGCCGAACAGGTTTTCGATGAACGGCACTACCACGTCCAGATTAAGCGCCAGCGCGATGCCGCCGACGCTGCCCAGCAGCGTGCCGATCAGTCCGATTACCACGCCCTGCACGATGAATATTTTCATGATGCTGGAAGGCGAAGCCCCCAGCGTGCGCAGAATGGCGATATCGGCCTGCTTGTCGGTAACCGCCATTACCAGCGTCGAGACGATATTGAACGCGGCCACCGCGACGATCAGCGACAGGATGATGAACATCATCTTCTTTTCCATCTGCACCGCGCGGAAGTAATTGCTGTTCTGGTGCGTCCAGTCGTTGGCGTAAAGGCCGGACGGCAATTGTTGCTGCAACGCGGTCGCCACCTCGGGTGCGCGGTCGATGTCGCGCAACTTGGTGCTGATGCCGGTCACTGCCTCGCCTAACTGAAATAATTTCTGCGCATCGTTGATATTGATCAACGCCAGGCTGTTGTCGTAAGGTGCCATTCCGATTTCGAACATGCCCACCACGCGGAATTGCTTGAGGCGTGGCATCATCCCGGCGGGTGTGATCGAACCTTGCGGCGCGATCAGCATGACTTTTTCGCCCATACGAACGCCCAGCGCCCGCGCCAGATCAGAGCCCAGCACGATACCAAATTCCGTACTGCGCAAATCCGCCAGATTGCCGGCCTTGATTTTATTGGATAGATCGGTGATGGCGGTTTCGCGCGCCGGGTCGATACCGCGCACCATCACACCCTGTACGCTCTGACCGAATGACAGCATGCCTTGCCCGGACACGTAAGGTGCGGAGGCGGTGACTTGCGGGTGTTGCGCGACGGCGTCCAGCACCGCTTGCCAGTCCTGCATCCGTCCGCCATCTGCAACCACTTCCAGATGCGGCGACGCGCCCAGCATGCGTGCACGGATTTCCTTCTGGAAGCCGTTCATTACCGACAGCACGACAATCAGTGCCATCACGCCCAGACCCATGCCCAGCATGGAAATCAGCGAAATAAAGGAAATGAAATGGTTGCGCCGCTTGGCGCGGGTGTAGCGCAGACCGATGAAGAGTTCGTAAGGTTGCAAGTTTAGGCCGTCGTTGTGATGGAACGGGCGACAGTTTGCCACAAGGCGGCGGGGGATAATAGCGCGGGGATGTTTTAGGCTACAATCTGGACGATGCTCATAGCGCGCTTGCGCTGATTCCCTTATCGCATCCATGATTAGCCCGGCTGTCTTAGTTAATTTACCTCCGGCAAAGCCGGAGGCTTATTGGGTTAGCACCTCAAAGGCGCTGATAAATCGTGAGCAGCCCAAGCGGCTGAGTTTTTCTCCTTCCCCCTTGCAGAGGGGGAGAGCGAAGCGAGGGGGCAATTGGGATGGGGGCGGGGTTGCGCTTTAGGCATCTACCCACGATGACCCCATCCCCACCCTAACCCTCCCCTTGAAGGGGAGGGAATAATACTCGAGAGGCTCGTCTCAATGCCTTCGCCAATACCCTAACCCTCCCCTTTCACGCCAGTGCGAGCAGCTTGCTGCCGCACTCGGCGGGGATGCCCCT